>JAUVLG010000025.1 GCA_030595835.1 Candidatus Eiseniibacteriota bacterium
GGAGCGGGAAACGGGACTCGAACCCGCGACCCTCAGCTTGGAAGGCTGATGCTCTAGCCAACTGAGCTATTCCCGCGCTTCCTTGCCCACTACCTTCACTGCTTCGGTGGTGGGGGGGGGAGGATTCGAACCTCCGAAGGCTTCGCCGACAGATTTACAGTCTGTTCCCTTTGACCACTCGGGAACCCCCCCGGATCGCCCTACCCTCTAGGAGCGATTTGCTCCGAAGGTGCTGGACGCACTGCCGATTCTGGAGCTGGCGAGAGGAATCGAACCCCCAACCACCTCATTACAAGTGAGGTGCTCTACCGTTGAGCTACGCCAGCCCGGGATATACCCATACACCCGGCGGCGGGGCTTCTTCCCAGAGCCGTCAGTTGCACAAACGCTATATAATATTAGGGAATGCCTGCAATGTCAACCCGAAATCGACGGTTTTGGCACGATTTCCGCAGAAGTACCTGCCGCCGCCCTGGAGCCCCGCTCCTCCCCCTGCTTCCAACACCGTTTCCGGCGAGGCTCCCGGCCCACGCTACCCCTTTGCCTTCCGCGCCACGGAGCCCGTCTCGGTATCCTCGACCAGGTACCCGGCCTCTTCAATGGCCGCCCGCAGCTCGTCCGCTTTGGCCCAGTCTTTCGCATCGCGGGCGTCGGACCGCTCTTGCACCATCTTCACGATCTCGTCCGGGACGCTCTCGTCAGCAACCTTAGTATGTTGCAGTAAGCCCAGTATATCCAGCAGCTCTCGCAGGACGCCCCTGTCAGCCCGAAGAAGCGCGTGGTCTGTGCCGGACTCCATCTCAGAATTGAGGGCCCGGACAAGCTCAAACAGGTAACCTATTGCCTGAGCAGTGTTTAGATCATCGTCCATCGCTCCCAGGAACTTCTGCTTGAGATCAGACACGTCCGGGCTGGGCGCCTCCGCGCTCTCGCCCTCCCCCTCCCGGCCCACGTTGCGAACGAGCGCCCTGAAGAGGTTCTCGAAGCGCTTGATCGCCACGCCTGCCTCGCTCAACCGCTCATCGGAGAACTCGATCTCGGACCGGTAGTGCGTCGATAGCAGGTAGAACCTGACTACATCCGCCGGAAAACGCCCGGAGATCTCCTCCATCGTCTTGAAGTGCCCCGTCGACTTGGACATCTTCTCACCGACCAGGTTCACGAGCCCATGGTGGACCCAATGGTTTACATAAGGGGAACCGGTCGCAGCTTCGTGCTGTGCGATCTCGTTCTCGTGATGAGGGAATATCAGCTCGGTTCCTCCCCCGTGGATATCAAAATGCTCGCCCAGGTACTTGGTGGACATAGCCGAGCACTCGATGTGCCACCCCGGCCTCCCCTGCCCCCACGGACTCTCCCAGGAGGGCTCTCCCTCCTTGGCGCCCTTCCACAGGCAGAAGTCCTCTGGATTGCGCTTCTTGTCGTCGATATCGACGCGCTCGCTGGCCCCGGCGATGAGATCGTCCAGGTTCCTCTTGGAGAGCTTCCCGTAGCCCGCGAACTTCCTGACCTCGAAGTAGACGTCTCCGCCGGACTCATAGGCGAAGCCCTTGTCGACCAGCGTCTTGACGAGCGCGACGATCTCAGTGATGTGCGCGGTCGCCCGCGGGTACTGATCCGCCTCCTCGGCGCCCAGGAACCGGAGGAACTCCATGAACTTGTCGATGTTCCTCTGCGCTATTGCCGTGTAGTCAACGCCCTCCGCCTCGGCCTTCTCGATGATCTTGTCATCAATGTCCGTGAAGTTGATGACGAGGGTGACATCGTAGCCCTTGTATCGGAAGTAGCGGCGGAACACATCCGACACCAACGCGACCCTCATGTGCCCCACGTGCGGCTCGGCCTGAACGGTCATCCCGCAGAAGTACATCCCGACCTTGCCCTCGTGAACCGGCACGAACTCCTTCTTCTTGCCCGCGAGCGTATCGTAGATCCTCAGCATCGGTTGATTCCTCCGGTAATGCCAACTGCGACCCGCGGCCCGGCCACGTCGTGACCGGGCCGCGTCGCTTGTCTGTCTCTCTTGTCTGAGGATAATGGGAGAGCCGGGACGGTGTCAAGTCCCGCGGTCTTGCGGTGGCAGGCAATCAGCGGTGGACAGCCGCGTCCGCCGTGCGACGCGCACTCGGTCCCCCGCCCCGAGGGCGGCACCGAACGATCAGGGCCGAGCCGCTCTGACGAACGCCGCGGCTCGTGCGGGGTCGATGGCGTTGGCAGCGCGCCCACCCTCCATTACATGGCTTCCGATGATGACGGCGTCGCACCTGCCAAGCACGTCCGCAACGGTCTCCGCCGTCACACCGCTTCCGGCCACGACCGGCGTGCCGGGCACGGCCGCCCTGACGCGCGCAAGCTCCTCGGGCGAGCCCGGCGATCCCGTCATGTCGCCGGTAACGATGAGAGCCGCTGCCTTCCCTCGCTCCACGAGTTCGGCCGCGGCCTGTTCGATGCTCTCGCTGCCGAGAGGTTTTGCGTGCTTCACGAAGACGTCCGCGAAGACCTTGAGCTTGGGTGAGAGATTCCGGATGGCCAGGAGCGTTTCGCGAGCGTTCCCCTGGATGATACCCTGGTCGGTCGCCGCGGCGCCGATGTGTACATTCACCCTGATGAAGCGCGCTCCCACGGCGGCGGCCACGGCCACGGCCGACAGGGCGTCGCTTCGCAGCACGTTGATACCCAGCGGCAGCGACGTCTTCTCCTGTACTAGAGACCCGATCGCGGCCATCGCGGCGACGGCGCCCCGCCCCGCGAAGCCCCTGGAGAACGGAGCGTCGCCGAAGTTCTCCAGTATGATCCCGTCGAAGCCTGCTGCCTCAATGGCGGCCGCATCGTCAAGCGCCCTTCCGACGACGCGCGGCATGTCACCGTCCCACCCGGAGCTTCCGGGCAAGGGCTCGAGATGCACGACGCCGATCAGGCTCTTCGGTCGGCCGAATACCTCTTCCAGAGCGCCCATGTCGGTCCCTCACGTCGCGGGGCAGGGAATCGCTGCCGCACGAGAACGGCCTCTGGGACCGTAAACCCGTGCGGCAGTGGTGCGTCTCGACCCTCGTCGCGCGCTACCCGCGCGTCAGCGAAGCGACGGTCTTCTTGTCGAGTTTCTTGACGACCGCGAGCAGCAGCTTCACGCAGTTGTCGTAGTCATCTCTGTGCAGCACACCGACGTGTCCGTGGATGTAGCGGGTCTGTATAGCGAGGGTGATGCACGGCACGCCCCACTTGGCGAACTGAATGGTCCCGCTGTCCGTGCCGCCCCTGGTGAGAGCGGTCAGGACGAACGGGATCTTGTTCTTCTCGGCTACGCTTATGACGAGGTCGCGCAGACGGCGGCTCGGTATCGCGCTGCCGTCGTAGATCATGATACCCACGCCGGCGCCGAGGTTCTCACCCGCGCCGTCGCTTCCGGGAGTGTCGGTGGCGATCGTGACGTCGACGGCGAACGCGACGTCGGGCTCTACCATCTGGGCGCTCGTCCGCGCGCCTCTCAGGCCCACCTCCTCCTGCACCGTCCCGACACCGTACAGCGTGTTCGGGTGGCTCTTGCCGATCTTGGTCAGGACGTCGATGACGGTCGCGACACCGATGCGGTCATCCCACGCCTTGGCCGCGTAGGTCTTCGGGTTCCCGAGGATCGCGAAGTCGGATATCGGGATGATCGGGTCGCCCGGCTTGACGCCGAGCTTCTTCTTGACGTCGAAGCCTTCGGAGGCACCCACGTCGATGTACATGTCGGCGATGTCCAGGACCTTCTTGCGCTCTTCGGGCTTCAGAACGTGGGGCGCCTTCGAACCAATGACGCCCAGGTAATCGCCCTTCTTGGTCCTGACCATGACGCGCTGAGACAGCGCGACGTGCCCCCACCAGCCGCCGATGGGCAGGAACTTGATGAACCCCTCCTTCGTCACGTTCTTGACCAGGAAGCCGACCTCATCCATGTGCCCCGCGATCATGACCTTGGGCGCGGCGGCGGTTCCCTTCTTCTCAGCAACCAGACTTCCCAGCTTGTCGTAGCTGATCTTGGCGACACCCTTCAGCCGGGCCACCATAATGTCAGCAACTTCCTCCTCGAACCCGGAGATGCCGCTGGCCTCAGTTAGTTCCTTGAACATCTTCTCGGTCTTGTCCAATTCCCCTCTCCTCCCGCGAAACGTCCGGCCGTCGCGCTGCGCAAGGCCGGAACCCATGGTGGTTTCTGTATGTGGTACGGGTATCTGGAAATGATTCTAGCGTCGGTATGCCGCCGCGTCAAGGCTGGCGCGGTTCAATGCACAGGACGGCGGGCCGTCGTCCCCCCGCGTCCGACCACGCGCGACAGCACGCCCAACATCTTCCTGGCCGCGGCCCTGCGGCAGAACTCCCCCTCAGCCGCGGCACGGCCGCGGAGTCCCAGCTCCCTCGCCAGTTCGGGCTCCGAGAGCAGCCCGCGAATGGTCTCCGCCAGCTCGGCGGGCGACTCCGCCCGCACGACCACGCCGGCCTTCGCGTTCGTGACGATGTCGGCGCTCTCCCCTTCCACGGCCAGGACTATCGGCTTCGCCACGGCCATCGCCTCGAAGATCTTCGACGGGATAACGGTGCTGAAGAGGGGGTCGTCGCGCAGGTGCACCAGGACGGCATCGCTCGCGTTCAGAATGCGCGGGATCTGCTCGCGCGGCTGGGCACCCAGGAACGTGACGTTCGCGAGATTCAGCCGCTCGACCTCCCTCTCGAGTTCGACCCTCTCGGCGCCCTCTCCCACCAGAAGGTAGTGGATCGGTTCGTCTCGCGTGATCTCGGCCGTCGCGATGACGCTCGTGAGACCGTGCGCCATCCCCAGAGTACCTACGTAGGTCGTCAGGAAGTCGTCCGCGTGGATTCCCGCCTCCTCCCGAAGCCCGTTGTCCCTGGGGCCCGGCGTGAACTCAGACAGGTTCACACCGTTGCGCACCACCGCGAGCTTGTCATCCGGGATGCCTCGCTGCTTCAGGACCTCGATGAAGGACTCGGTCACGGAGATCACGCAGTCCGCTCGTTTGTATAGGAAGTCGGCCAGAGCGGCGATCCCTCGCGTTGCGCGTCCTTCGCTGGCGGCCCCAACCGCGATCATCGACTCGGGCCACAGATCCCGGAGCTCGAACACGAACGGAACGCGCTTGAGACGCGCCGCGGCCCACGCGGAGACCACGGTCAAAAGCTGCGGGGAGGTACCGACGACAACGTCCGGACGCTCCTGGATGAGAGCCGCCGGGAGGGATGACAGCATGAAGCTCAGGTAGTCGAACGACCGGCGGAAGAGCCCCGCGTTCGGGGTTACGTATGTCCACACCCGCACCACGCGGATCCCCTCCATCTCCCCGACCGAGTAGAGGGTGTTGCGGTAACCCTCGTGGACCCTGCCTGTCGGGAAGTTGGGCGTCCCCGTAACCACGGTGACACGATGCCCGTCCTCAACCCAGACGCGGGCGTGTTCGAACGTCCTCAGCGCAGGAGCGTTGGTCTCCGGTGGGAAGTTGTCTGTCAGAAACAGTATCTTCAAGAGCGCTCGCCCTCACGGGTGGGAAGTGGTACCGGTTCTTATTATAGCACGGAGTGGTCCCTCGGGACCACAGGCTCCCCGCGGTCCGGGACAGCGCGTGCGTACATGGTGACTCGCCCGGCAGGACAAGGAACCCGCCGCGCCATGACTACGAAACTCGTTGTTCGTCGGAAAGATCTGCAAGACGCCGACCGGAACCCACATGGCAATGCCCACGTGTCCCGATCGATAGCGGGTGGCCGCGCTCGATGTATGGCCGGCCGTCACGCTCCCGGCCGTCACGCTCCCGCCCGTCACGCTCCCGGATGTCAGCGCCCGCCCTGTCCTGGGCTCTCGCGGCTGCCAAACGAGATCTGCGGGGCCTGGGGCAAGTGCACAGGGGGCTGCCAGTACAGTGGAAGACCCGAGAACCAGCCGGTGTGGGGGACATCCCGCCGGTCCAGCGCGACCGAGGCTTCTCTAATGCCCGCGTGGCCCCGCCCGATCTCAATTTCGTGACGACCTCAGCTGCCGGCCGTCACGGACGGAACGCAGAGCATTTGAGTTGCACAATGTGTGCCAATTAGCATGTAACACTGTAACCCAGGTCGGCTACATCAACTCCTCGAGATCACCACCACGCCCGAAACGATGATTAGAAGCCCCACTATTCTGAGCGTGGAGATCTGCTCGCCCAGGAACAGCCACGAGGCAACGAACACGACGACGTACGCGAGACTGACCATCGGGTACGCCAGGCTGAGGTCAATGTTGGAGAGGACCGCTATCCAGAGCACAGCGCTCACCGCGTAGCAGATGAAACCGATCAACACCTGCGGCGTCTTGAGGATGGGAATCAGCTGTCCCCACACGCTCCCCGCGCTCACCACCCCCCCGTAGATCTGCATCCCCTTCTTCATGACGATCTGGCCCATGGCGCCGAGCATGACCGCAAAGATGATGAGTGGGATTCCCTTCATGTGTGCCCCTTCTGTTCTCCCGCCGGGCCGGCCGGCGGTCAGTGTGCCAGTGCGTCGCCGCTGTGGCAACGGTCCACGCGTCGGGCCGGCGGACACGCCGCGGACACGCCCGGCCCGGGTTCTGCGCTCCGCAGCTTCCGGAACGGGCAGTGGTGCACCAGTCGTGCCAGAGGATCCTACTTCAGGGACATTTCAGCTATCCGCTCGACAAGTTCTCCGAAACTGATGCCGACGGCCGCGGCGGCCATCGGCACCAGGCTGAGTTCGGTCATCCCGGGAACCGTGTTGGCCTCCAGGCAATAGGGCTTACCGGTTGGAGAGAGCCGATAGTCAACGCGCCCGTAGCCGCGGCACCCGAGTGCCGCGAAAACTGTGAGGGCGCTGGCCTTCAGTTGGTCGGACAGAAGCTCCGGGATCTCGGCCGGGCAGGTGTACTCGCTCATGCCCTTGCCGTACTTGCTCTCGTAGTCGTAGATACCACTCTTGGGAGCGATCTCTATGACAGGAAGCGCCTTCCCTCCCAGCACCGCGACGGTGAGCTCGCGACCGGGTATGTAGGTCTCGAGAAGCACGTGGCGCGAGTACTCGCCAGCCAACTTGACCGCCGGAAGAAGCTGCCGCTCTTCCTTCACGACCGTCAGCCCAACCGTCGAGCCCTGGTCGTTCGGCTTCACAATAATAGGGTAGCCGCCGAGTTCGTTCGCGGCTCCGGCGGCCTCATCAACCGCTACGTCGGCCGGGAACGTCGGTGAGCCTCCGCGAGTGTCAGGTGGGAGCTCCCGTTCGAGCGTCACTACACGCCACTGCGGCGTCGGCACGTGGACCTCCTTCAGGATCACCTTGGAGGCGCGTTTGTCCATCGCCAGCGCGGAAGCGAGCACGCCCGAGCCCGTGTACTTCTTCCCCGCCAGCTCGAGGAGCCCCTGGATGGTGCCGTCTTCGCCCGTTCCTCCGTGGAGCATGACAAACACCACGTCGGCGGAGCGCACGGCCTCGCCCCGTACGGCGGCGATGGCGCTGCCCGTTTCGTGGCGGACGGCCGGCGGGTCGCGATTGATGAGCGCGGCGGCCGCTGCCTCGCGCGTGCCGATCGGAGAATCACCTTCCGCGGGGTCCACGAGCAGCACGTCATGGCCCCTCTCGGCGAGAGTCAGGCCGACCGCGAGCCCGGACACGAGCGACACGTCGCGCTCCGCGGATGTGCCCCCATAGAGAACCGCGATCCTCACGTGTACTCCTTCCTCAATCCTGCCCGGCGGCGCGTGCGAGTCTCTCCAGAACACGTTCGCGCCCAAGGACGGCCGCCACCTCTCCCAACGCGGGGCCGTGGGTGCGCCCGGTCAGAGCGGACCGCACCGGCATGAAGAGATCCTTCCCCTTGATGCCCGCGTCCTTCCCGGCGGCCTTCAGAGTGGCCTTGAACAAACCTGCGTCTATCGTGCCGTCGCTCTCCCCGAGCCTTCTGACGAGCGAGGCCATGAGTTGCTTCGCGTCGTCCCGGGACAGCCACTCACGCGCCTCTTCCTCCATTTCGAGATCGCCGTCGAAGAAGAACGAGATGGCCGCCGGCAGGTCCGAGAGACGCGCCAACCCCTCCCGTGCCAGATCGACCATCGCCTCGAAACGGGCGAAGTCGGGCTCGATGAGCCCGTGCGTCTCGGCGAAGCGCACGGCCAGTACGGCGACATCGGCCAGCGGCTCCTCCCTGAGGTGGTGCGAGTTGACCCAGTTCAGCTTGTCCTCATCAAACGCCGCCGGACTCAGGGACACGCGCTCGAGCTCGAACTTGTTGATCAGCTCGCTGACGGGCATGATCTCCTCCCCGTCCGGAGGTGACCAACCGAGGAGCGCCAGGTAGTTGATGAGTCCGCCGGGGAGATAGCCCTGGTCTCTGAACTCGGCGACCGACGTCGCGCCGCGGCGTTTGGACAGCTTGCTGCGATCCTTGTCCACGATGAGAGAGACGTGCGCGAACACGGGCAGCCGGTAGCCGAGCAGCTCGTAGACCAGCACCTGACGCATCGTGTTGGGCAAGTGCTCCTCCGCCCGGATGACGTGAGTTATCTCCATCAGCGCGTCGTCGACCACGACCGCGAAGTTGTAGGTCGGCCTGCCGTCGCTTCGGAGAATGATGAAGTCCCCGAGCATCTCCTTCTTGAACAGGATGTCGCCACGAATGAGGTCCGAGACGGCGACATCCTGTAGCGGTGCGCGCAGCCGGACCACCGGCGACCGCCCCTCGCTCTCCAGCTCCTTCCGCGCGGCCGGCGTGAGATCCCGACACTTACCGTCATACTGCGGGACCAGACCTTCGGCCAGCGCCTTCTTGCGCTTCTCCTCGAGCTCCTCGTCGGTGCAGTAGCAGTGGAACGCCTTGTCGCAGGCGAGCAGTCGTTCGGCGTGTTCGCGGTATATGTTGAGCCGCTCGGACTGGCGGTAGGGTCCGTGCCCTCCGTCGACGCCCGGGCCCTCGTCCCACGTGAGACCGAGCCATGTCAGATCTTCGAGCACGGCACGCTCCGATTTCTCGGTCGATCTGACGCGGTCGGTGTCCTCTATCCTGACGATGAACTTCCCGCCCTCGCGCCTGGCGAAGAGCCAGTTGAAGAGCGCCGTCCTCGCCCCGCCGACGTGCAGATGCCCCGTGGGGCTGGGGGCGAATCTAACCCTGATGTTGCTCGACATTGATCACCTCATCCGCTGCGGGAGCTGCCGGCGTCTCACGCTGTGCAGCAACCGTCGCTCATCGCGTCGACTCCGAACGCGATCTCTGAGTCACCACCGCTACCGCCGAACTGGATATCGCCAAGCCCTCGCCCTCGGGGCCCGTGCCTTCGGTCGTGGTGGCCTTGACCGAGACCGCCTCCACATCGAGTCCGAGGGCACTTGCGAGCGAGCGCCTCATCTCGGGCACGTGTGGCGCGAGCCTCGGCGCCTCTGCCACGACGGTCACGTCGACGTTGATGACGCGGCAACGCTTCTCTCGCACGATGTCGACGACCTTCTCAAGAAGAAGCAGGCTCGAGATGTCCTTGTACTCGGGGTCGCCGGGCGGGAAATGAACACCGATGTCGCCCTCGGCGACCGCGCCCAAGAGCGCGTCGCAGACGGCGTGCGTGGCGACGTCCGCGTCGGAGTGACCGTCCAGGCCCTTCTCGAACGGGATGGTCACACCGCAGAGCACCAGGTCCCTGCCCTCGACCAGGCGGTGCGAGTCGCTGCCCGTTCCGGCACGATAGCCGGGTCCCAGGCCCCGTCGGCAGTTGGCGACGACCGAGGCAAGCTCAAGGTCCACTGGCGTCGTTATCTTGAAATTGCCGGGCTCGCCTGGAACGATGGCGACGCGTGTACCGGTGAGCTCGACGGCGCGGGCATCGTCGGTCACGTCAGCTCCCCCGAGTTCCCGGTAGGCCCGCTCGATGATCTCTCTCCTGAACCCCTGCGGGGTCTGAGCCAGACCGAGTACGCTTCTGTCGAGCGTCTCCGTCACCGCATCGTCGCAGACGCGCTTCACGGTGTCCGGCACGGAGATGACGGGCACCGCCGCGCCGTGCTCGCGCGCCGCGGCGATCACGCGCTCCGTGAGGTCGGGGGACGCAAACGGCCGTGCCGCGTCGTGTATCAGCACGACGTCGATGTTGTCCGAGAGAGCTTCGAGCCCGCGCACGACGGAATCCTGCCGCCTCTCACCTCCAGTGACGGAGATGATGCGCGTGTCCCTGAAGATCAGATCGGCGGATGCGCCCGCGCCCCGGAGTATCGTCTTCACCGTGCCGACGAAGTCCGGAAGCGTGACTATCGCGACCTCGTCCGAATGCAGCAACACGCTCTCGAGCGCGAGGAAGAACATCGGGTCAGGTCCGAGGGGAAGGAACTGCTTGGGGAAGATGGCGCCGATGCGCTCCGACGAGCCCGCCGCCACCAGAATTGTGCCGACCCCGGCCACCGTCACGCCTCCTTTGTCTGAGGGTTGGTCGCGTGGCGCCCGGACTCCTCCGGCTCATCGGAGACATCCGACGACGCCGCGGTAGTGCCCGAACGCCTGCTCCGCTTCGGTCCGAGAAGCACGTCCATGGCCTCGGCGAGCGTGCGGACCTCGACGAACTCGACGCCCTCGGGACGCTCGTCTCTGGGAAGCGTGTGTCCGGGCAGGACGATGCGCGAGTATCCCAGCCGGGCCGCCTCCTGCGCTCTCTTGCCAGCCTGCGTCACGCGCCGGATCTCGCCGCCGAGTCCTATCTCGCCGAACACGGCGGTGCGCTCGTCCACGGGCACGTCCCAGTAGCTCGACGCGACGGCCAGGGCAACGCCAAGATCGGCGGCCGGCTCTTCGACCTTCACACCCCCGGCGACACTGACGAAGATGTCACGGTTGCCGAGGCTCAGGCCCCCCCTGCGTTCGAGCACCGCCAGGATGAGCGGCAGCCTTCGCCTGTCCACGCCCGTGCTTGAGCGCTGCGGCACCGCGTAGTTCGTCAGGCCCGTCAGCGCCTGTATCTCTACCATGAGCGCTCTGGTTCCCTCAACCACACCGATGACGACCGAGCCGGACGTGTTGGGAAGATCCCGAGAAACGAAGAGCCCAGAGGGGTCCGCGACCTCGACCAGACCACCGGCGGTCATCTCGAAGACGCCTATCTCGTCCGTCGAGCCGTAGCGGTTCTTCACCGCGCGGAGAATGCGGTAGGGCATCCGCTTGTCGCCCTCGAAGTAGAGCACCGTGTCGACCATGTGCTCGAGGATCCGCGGGCCCGCGATGGCGCCCTGCTTGGTCACGTGGCCGATGAGGAAGACGGGCACGCCCGTCTCTTTCGCGAAGCGAACGAGCGAGGCCGCCGCCTCGCGAACCTGGGAGACGCTGCCCGGCGAGCCGTTGGCATCAGCGTGGTAGATGGTCTGTATGGAATCGACGACGAGAACGCCCGGTGGTGAGGACGCCGCCACTTCCATGACGTGCGCCACGTCCGTCTCCGTGAGGACACTGATCAGCCCGGAGTCGATGCCCAGCCGCGACGCCCGCAGTCGTATCTGCGAGCGTGACTCCTCACCGGTGACATAGAGAACCGTCTCGCCGCTCCGAGCGATGGCATCGCTGGCCTGAAGGAGCAGCGTGGATTTGCCGATGCCCGGGTCGCCACCGACCAGCATGACCGCACCGGGTACTATGCCTCCGCCCAGGGTCCGGTCGAACTCGGCGATCCCCGTCGGCATCCGCTCCGAGGCGTCCGCCGTGATGTCGGGCAGCGCGACGGGAGCCTCACGTGCCGCCGCCGCCGACCTGCCCAGGGGGCGGCTCGTCCGTACCACCTGTTCGACAAGCGTGTTCCACTCGCCGCAGCCCGGGCACTTGCCCAGCCACTTCGGCGACTCATGACCGCAGCCGCTGCAGAAAAACACGCTCTTCTTCTTTCCCCCCATCCTCCCCTCCTCCGATCGCACAACAAACGACGGGCCGGCAGGCGTTGCGACGCCCACCGCTAGAACAGTGTGAATCTTATGAAGCTCTTGGGGTCATCACGAATCTCAGCGACGAGATCTCTCACTTCCTTGATGGCCGCGAGGAACTCGTCGTGCGCCTCGTCCTCGTTGATCAGCTTGCCCAGCGTCCCCTCTCCGCCCTCGACGCGACGCATTACTGAGTCGAGCGACACGGAGATGCTCTTGAGCTCACCTGTCACCTCCGCGAACCCGACGACGGCACTCTCCATCGCGTCTATGGCCTCGCCGGCCGGATCCTTCTTCTCGCTGACGAAAGCCCTGAGCTCAGTCGCCATCGCGCTGAGGTCGACCGTCGCCTGCCGGAGATCGACCGAGGCGGCGTTCGCGTTGACGAGCGCCTCCTTGACAAGCTCCTTGCCCTCCTGATCGGTGAGGATCTCGTCGGCCGCCTTCAGGACGTCCTGGATACCGGTGAGGGCCTGGCCCATCTGGTGCACGACGTCACCCAGACCCTTCTCGTACACGCCCTGAACGACCGTGCCCTCCTTGATGTAGGCGTCGCTTCCGCCGGGTATGACCGATATGACCTTCGCCCCGATGAGACCGTAGCTGGCAACCGAGATGCGCGAGTCGATGGGGATCCTGATGTCGCTGTCCACCTCCACCTCGGCGATCACCTTGCCGAACGGCGCGAGCTTCAGCGAGAGAATGTCACCAGCGTGGAGGCCGGCCACAGTCACCTTGTCCCCCGCAACCAGCCCCGAGACCTCTGTGAACATGATGCTGAACCCGTAGCGACTCTCACCGAAAGAGAAGCCGCCAAGCCACAGAATGCCCACCACTAGCAGCAATCCCGCGACCGTCAAGGTGACTCCCACCCTTACCTCGTTCGCATGTTCGGTCATTGCCCTTCCCCCTTGGATTCCCATGTCGTCCTGCGGCCGGAGGCGTGACGCGTGGTTCGCGGTGCCCGGTCGGCCGCCGCGCCTCCTAGTCGAACTCCGCCAGGCCTACGGGACCGGCGTCCACCGTCGATCCGGGCGGCGGCGTGTAACCGCGAGCGATGAAGGTCCTCACGGCCTCGTTGTCGCTGTGTCTGAGATCGTCCATCGTTCCCACGAGCTTAATCTTGCCCTCGTGCATGAGAGCGATCTTATCGCCCGTGAAATTAGCGCTGTGCAGATCGTGCGTGACAACGATCGACGTGGCGTTGATCTTCCGTTGAAGCATCCTGATGAGCTGATTTATCTGCTCGGCCATGATGGGGTCCAGCCCGGTAGTCGGCTCGTCGTAGAGGACGATGTCCGGGTCGAGCGCGATGGCGCGTGCAAGAGCCACGCGTTTCTTCATACCACCCGATAGCTCGGAGGGCCGAAGGTGCGACACCCCGGCCAGTCCCACCATTCTGAGTTTCGTCTCAACGAGGTCCGCCAGTTCGTCGCCGATGGTGCCCCGATGCTCCTTGAGCGGCAGCCCCACGTTCTCCCCGACCGTCATCGAGTCGAAGAGCGCCGCGCCCTGAAAGACCATACCGAAGCGCATTCTGAGCTCTTTGAGCTCGAGCTCGTCCAGCTCCGTGAGCTCCTTGCCCTCCACGACGATCGCGCCGCGGTCCGGCTTCATGAGACCGATCACGTGTTTGAGAAGCACGCTCTTGCCGCACCCCGACGGCCCCAGAACGACCATCGTCTCGCCGTCCTTGACGGTCAGGTTGATGCCGCGCAGGACCTCCTGGTCGCCGAACGACTTCCAGAGATCCCGGACCTCTATCACGGGCCCGCCGGCCGTGCCTCTGCCGGATCCCGCGGTCGCGCTTCTGTCGGATTTCTCAGTCATTCATCACTCCACCGGACGGCCGCCCGGCTACGCACCGAAGATGATACTGAACAGCAGAACGGCCAGAACGTAGTCGCTCACGAGTATCAGGACGCAGCTCGTGACGACTGCCCGCGTCGCCGCGCCGCCCACGCCCACGGCTCCGCCGCGCGTCCTCAGACCCGCCGCGCAACCCATGAGTGAGATGATGCCACCGAAGGCGAAGGCCTTGATGAGCCCGCCCAGGACATCGCGCGCGAGGAAGTGCATCTTCATCCCCGCGATGAAGATCTTGGGCGACAGGTCCAGGGACGCGTTCGAGACGAAGAACCCGCCGCCTATGGCCAGTATGTCCGCGAACACCGTGAGCACCGGCAGCATCACGAGGGCAGCGACTATGCGCGGCATCGTGAGATACCTGACCGGATCGATGCCCATCGCGTCCATGGCGTCGATCTGCTCGGTGACGCGCATGGTTCCGAGCTCCGCCGCGATGGACGCGCTGACGCGCCCGCCCACGACGAGAGCCGTCAGCACGGGTCCAAGCTCGATGACAACCGACTTGTAGATGGCCGTGCCGAGATAGATCTTGGGAACGAAGTCTTTCAACTGGTAGGCCGCCTGGACGGCCGTCACCGCGCCGGTGAAGACGGAGGTCATGATGACGAGAGGGAGCGACTCGACGCCGATGCGCCGTGCCTGCTCGACGACCAGCGGCATGGACCGCCCGATCTTCCGCAGGGCCAGAATGGAGCGCCAGAGAAGGACGCTCGCAAACCCGACCTCGGTGACGAGGTCGATGGCCACGCGGCCGATCGTGCCGAACAGGGCCGCACCCGGGTGATTGGCCGCGCGCCCCGGGGCGATGCTAGAGTTCCTCAATGGTCTCCTCGGACCTCATGCTGAGGTTGTCGAACCTCGTGCACTCGGACTGGAACGCCAGGTGCACGGTTCCCGTCGGACCGTTCCTCTGCTTGCCGATGATGACCTCGGCGCGGCCGATGTTCTCGGGCGTGCGCTCGTACTGCTCGGCCCGATAGATGAACATGACCACGTCCGCGTCCTGCTCGATGGCGCCGGACTCTCTCAGGTCCGAGAGGACGGGCCTGCGGTCGCCGCCGCGCGACTCAACCGCCCGCGACAGCTGCGACAGCGCCAGCACCGGGATCTCGAGCTCCTTCGCAAGCGCCTTGAGCGAACGCGAGATCTCGGAGATCTCCTGCTGGCGGTTCTCGGGACGTCCGAGCCCGCGCATCAGCTGGAGGTAGTCGACGATGACCAGCCCGATATCGGCCTCGGCCTTGAGCCTCCTGGCCTTCGACCGCATCTCGAGCACGTTCATCGACGGCGTGTCGTCGATGTAGATGGCCGCCTCCGACAGAAGCCCCGCCGCCGTCGTCAGGCTCGACCAGTGTTTGTCCGCGAGGTATCCGGTCCTGAGCTTGTGTGCGTCGATTCTCGCCTCGCTGCACAGCATGCGCTGGACCAGCTGCTCCTTCCCCATCTCCAGGCTGAAGATGGCCGTCGGCGTGCTGCCGTCGATCGAAGTGTGAGCCGCGACGTTCAGAGCGAAGGCCGTCTTCCCCATCGACGGCCGTCCGGCAATGACCACGAGGTCGGCCTTCTGGAAACCCGAGGTCAAAGCATCGAGGTCATCGAAGCCGGATGCGATGCCCGTGACGTGCTGCTTCTTGTCGTAGAGCTCCTGGATGACCTCGAAGCTGTGCTTGAGGATCTCCCTCATGGGCACGAAGTCGCGGTGCACCCTGGTCTGGGCGATCTCGAAGATGACCTGTTCGGCCCTGTCGAGGATATCGGCCGCGTCGCCGCTGGCGTCGTAGGCCTCCTGCACGACCTCGGTCGAGACGCTGATCAGTCGTCTCAGGATCGCCTTCTCGAGGACTATCTTCGCGTGATGCCGCACGTTAGCGGCCGTCGCGACACTGCCCAGCACCTGCGACAGATAGGCGGCCCCGCCCACGTCGTCCAGCACCTTCTGCCGTTTGAGCTCCTGGGTCACAGTGACCAGGTCGACGGCCTCTTCCTTGGAGAAGAGGTCGATGACGGCCCTGAATATCCTCTTGTGGGCACCCTTGTAGAATGCGCTCTCGTCGAGGATCTCGCTGACCGCGCCGACCGCCGCCGTGTCGAGGAGCATCGCGCCAACGACGGCTACCTCTGCATCGAGGGCCTGGGGCGGAATGCGATCGACCACGGCCGACCGCACCGTCTCCCGTGTTGTTCTCTCCTTTGTTGCCATACCCGCCTCCGGCACACTTGGCTAATGGTACGAGGCGTACACCTCTGCACCCGTCACTCGGACGTCGTAGATGTGGGTGATCACACGATTCCCCGTCCTGACGGGAATCTCTATCATCGCTTTCTTGCCTATCGCTGTCGCAGCTAAGCTCTGCCGCTCACTGTCACTCTGTTCGGAGGTGAGCGTGACGCCGAAGAGCTCGGAGGAGGCGCTCCACGAACCGCCCATCGCCCTGCTGGGGAACCACTCCCACTCGGCGTGCGACTGCGGCAGCATCCCGACTATCACAACCCCAAACCCCGGGATCAGCGTGGGCGGCTGAGGCAGCTCGGGATCCGCGTGCGGCGCCGTAGAGATCAGCGGCTCCGGCTCCTCGGACCCGTACGAAAACGTCGCTTCCTCCCATAGAATCGCGGCGGTGGTGTCAGCGGGGTTCGTGCAGCGAGCGTCCAACCCGGCGCTGGTCATGGACCACTCGACGCCGAGGGCTATCTCCTGCGTCCCGGGACCGGTCTCGGGCACGTTGCCTTCGATCACGGCCTCGCTCACGCTGACCTCGTAACGAACCTCGTAGCTCGACGACTGGCAGCCCACGAGCGCCGCAATCAGCACAGCGGACAACAGAACAGCCACACGCACGGAGTTCCTGGCTTGTGTCGCACTCATGTCCGTGTCTCCAAGGCGCTCCACTCGGGAGTCGCGATTGTGCTCAAGGTTGCCTCACGAACGGACCGCGTATCAGCCGCGAGCGTTAAGGGTGGCGCGGGGTATGCTGGCGACGCGAAGCGGAGCCCTCCTTGCAAACGCCGTGACAGCCAAGCCCGTCGGCTGCATACGCTAGTTAGCCGGCAACGGCATCCGCATCATCCATCGACGGTGCCCCATCGCTTGCGAGACCCAACCACTCGCGCGCTTCCGGCACGCCGCAGAAGACACCCGCATCTACAGTAGACTCAGCAATCTGGGCCTCCAGCTCCTGAGCCACACCGAGGCTCGAGGCCTTCGGCACCACGACTGCCATCTTCATCGCTCGGAGCTCGTCCCGATGGCTTTGGATGAACTCTGCGATTCGCAGAATATCACCCTGTAAGAGTGACGGCATCACCTCGTGCATGTCGACCAGCAAGCTCATGCCCGGACTGTAGTCCGGATGGCTTAGCAAGGCCGCCAAGCTTTCCAGAAGCTCGCCCGATGACGTCTCGCCACGGGTCTCTGCATATGCGACGCCGTGCTCTCTGTCGATGCGAAAGCTCGTCGGCATGCTCAACTCCTCCTATGGCCTGCCGGGTGGAACCGCCGTTGCCCGACTAACTACAACTAGCTTGCCGCCCTGTTCAAACAGACCGGTCTCCGTCGATACTCGCCACACCCATCCAGACGTACGCGCCAGCCAACAGGAGAGACGAAGCTCGGATCAGGTAGTTGCCGTCCTCGAGGAACACCGACTGTCCCGCCCCCCGTTCACTTCCCCAGCACCCTGTCGGCCCGGGCTTTGACGGCATCGTAGCACGACTCGCACACGTCTTCGTCAGCCAAAACGAC
Organism: Candidatus Eiseniibacteriota bacterium; assembly: GCA_030595835.1. Classification (GTDB taxonomy): domain Bacteria; phylum Joyebacterota; class Joyebacteria; order Joyebacterales; family Joyebacteraceae; genus JALGZG01. Next base: position 17,531 of record JAUVLG010000025.1, read on the forward strand.
CCCGGCCAGCTGCCCTCTGAACACAACGCCGTCCGCGTTGGCCTCGAGCATCGCGGCCCTTACCGAATCTGTGGGCTCGTAGAAGACGATCGCGTAGACGCGCACCTGGGGACCACCGGGCTCGCATTCGTAGACAGCGGCGTAGGCGCTCTTCACGCGCTCGGCCGCCGACCCGATGATCGCGGGTGCGATCGCCGCAACCGTCTCTGAATCCGAGGTGGCGATCGGGTTGGTCGACGCGGCAGCTACCGGCCCGCCCGTCACCTGCGACGCGGGCACCAGGCTGCAGTCGTTCTGCTCCTCTATGGGCAGAGTGAGGCTCTCGAGCACCGCGACGCCACCGGGGCAACAGCTGGAGAGTAGCGCGGCACAGAGGAATACCAAGAGAACTCCGGGACCGGTCATCGATGCCATCTGTCCTCTCCCTTCGCGGATGACGTTCTACGCCTTCTCGTACTCCCGCTTGATCAACTGGATGTCGTCCCAGATCGGTCGCTTGTACTTGGGGTCCCTCAGAGCGGCCGCCGGGTGGTACGTCGGGATGACCTTGACGTTACCTTCCACGTAGATCTTCCCTCGCAGACTTCCCATCGAACCGCGGATACCCAGCAGCGTCTGCGTCGCGGGCAGCCCCAGCGTGCAGATGACCCTCGGATCGATCAGCGCGACCTGCCTGCCCAGATACGGGATGCAGGCCTCGATCTCGTTGGTGAACGGCGTGCGGTTGCCCGGCGGCCTGCACTTGATGATGTTGGCGATGTAGACGTCGTCGCGCTCGATCCCGGCGGCCTCAAGGATCTTGTTGAGAAGCTGTCCCGATCTCCCCACGAACGGGACCCCCTGGATGTCCTCATCACGACCGGGCGCCTCGCCCACGAACAGCAGGCGCGCATTCGGGTTGCCGGCGCCGAAGACCACGTTCGTGCGACCGCCGGCCAGCTCGCAGTTCTGGCAGACGACCGCCCTGGCCTCGACCTCCTCAAGCGTCGTGCACGTCTCAAGCCCCGCGGACTTGGCGAACATGTCGCTCGTGGTTGCCTTGCTAGAGAACGCGAACTTCGCGCTGATGATCTCGGGCTCCGGGATGTCGGGGGCCGAAGGTGCCGCGGTGGAGGCCGAAGGTGCCGCAGCCGTATCGGGGGTCTTCATGGTCGAGTCGGCCCTGGGAGCATCCGCGGGGGACGCCGTAGCAGCTGCGCTCGACTCCGGAGCAGGCCCGGCCGGGGAAGCTGACCTGGAGGTGCGCTCTCCTCTGAGACTCCGCACGTCACCAGGCGGCAGGTAGACCTCCGTCTCGCCTGCTTCACTGAGCTGCCTGAAGTACTCCGCCGCAAGCTTCTTGGCCCCGTCACCTCTGTTGGCCATCTATCTTCCCCCACCCCAGTTCGCGAATGGCGAACGTCAGGATGACATCTGCAAGCTCGTGCTTGGAGGTCTTGCCCACGCTCTCCTCCAGCCCGGTCCGCCCGATGATGGTGGCGATGTTCGTGTCCGTACCGAAGCCGGCGCCCTCGATCATCGGATTGTTGACCACAACAAGGTCCAGGTTCTTCTCTTCGAGCTTCTTCCTGGCGTTGGGCAACTCGTCCCGGGTCTCCACGGCGAACCCCACCACGCCCTGTCCCAGCTGCTTCTTACTCGCGACCTCACTCAGGATGTCCTCGGTGCGGACGAGTTGGATGTTCAGGATGTCCGCGCGCTTCTTGATCTTGTGCTCCGCGACCTCCTCGGGACGGTAGTCCGCCGGGGCGGCCGCCATGACGAGCAGGTTGAGCTCCGGAAGCTCCGTAAGGACGGCATCCAGCATTTCCCTGGTCGTACCCACGCGGACGAATCTCACGCCGGCGGGCGGTTCGAGCGCCGTCCGTCCGGAGATAAGAACAACCTGGGCGCCGCGCGACAGCGCGCGCTCAGCCACGGCAAATCCCATCTTGCCCGTCGATGGATTGCCTATGTGTCGCACCGGATCGATGGGCTCCTCGGTCGGTCCGGCCGTCACCACCACACGCTTCCCGGCGAGGTCACCGGGCACCATTACGGCGAGCGCCGCGTCGACGATTGTATCGGGGTCGGCCAGTCGGCCGCGCCCCACGGCGCCGCTGGCGAGCCTGCCTGTCGCAGGCTCAACGACGACGACGCCTCGCTCCTTCAGCGTGCTGATGTTCTCTGAGACCGCATCCGAGTCCAGCATGTTGACGTTCATCGCGGGCGCGATGAGCACGGGACACGTCATTGCCATGAGCTCGGTCGACAAGAAGTCATCGGCGATCCCGCCGGCCATCTTACCGATGATGTTGGCAGTTGCCGGAGCAACGATGGCAAGATCCGCCGCCTCTCCGAGCCTGACGTGCATGAGTCGCTCGGTCCCCGAGACGGCCTCCTCCAGATCCGCCACCCCCACCTTGCTGTCCGGCCACATGCTGACGACGACCTCGTTGCCGGAGAGCGTCTCGAACGTCAGGGGCGCGATGAACCGCGTCGCGTTCTCCGTCATCACGACGATGACGTTGGCGCCCAGAGACGTCAGTCTACTGACGATGTGCGGGGTCTTGAACGCCGCGATGCTGCCCGTGACACCCAGCACAACCGTCTTCCCTGCAAGCAGCTTGTCCATTCGAAGGTGTCTCCGGACTACTCGTCGTCGAGGTCTTCGACGACCTCTTCCTCGGGCTCGGTGAATTCATAAGTGACTTCACCGTCGGTGATAAGCTTGAGTGCGAGCGAGGTCACCTTGGCGTCCGCGTCCGGCCGCTGGTCGGGATGCATCGCCTGAAGACGCCGCGCGACCTTCGCCGCGAGCATTGCGCCCAGGTACTCGTTCTTCGCATACTTGAGGAGATTGCCCTTCTTGAGCGGATCCATCGCTGCCCTCCGTCTGTCAGCCCGCCGCCTCGTTCACTACGAGGCCGGTTCGGACTTGGCCTGTCGTTCCTTCGCGATTATTTCCAATGTCTCCCGGACGGCCGCGTCCAGGTCGTCGTTCACTACCCTGTAGTCGTATCTGTCAGCCCAGTCAAGCTCGCCGATCGCATTCCGAAGGCGCGTCTCTATGACGTCCGCATCATCCGTCGCTCTGCTGCGCAGCCTGGTCTCGAGAATCTCGCGCGACGGCGGCAGAATGAAGATGAGAACGCTCTCGGGGTACAGCTTCTTGATCGACATCCCACCCTGGACGTCGACGTCCATCAACACGTTCTTCCCGGCCGCGGTGACCTCCTCGATGGCGCACTTGCGCGTACCGTAGCGGAAGTCATGCACCACCGCCCACTCTGCGAGCTCTCCGGTCTCGACAAGCTCGTCGAACAGCTCGTCCAACACGAACTCGTAGTGCGCGCGGTTCTGCTCGTTGTGCCTCGGCGGGCGCGTCGTGACCGATACCGAGTAAGTGGTGCCGGGATCCTCCTCGAGCACCCTCCTCGCGATGGTTGTCTTGCCGACACCCGAGGGGCCGGTCACAACGATAGGGAAAGCCGTACGGTTCACTCCATCCTCCGGCGGCCGTGGCAGGTATCCGTCATTAGGAATCCGAGTGATCGTCGCGGCCCTCGAGCCTCTGCGTGATGGTCTCGGCCGCAACCGCGGACAGAACGATATGGTCGCTGTCGGTGACGATGACCGCGCGGGTCCTTCGGCCCTGCGTCGCGTCGACCAGCTTCCCGGTCTCGCGCGCGTGGTCCTTGAGCCGCTTCACCGGCGCGGAACCGGGTGTGATAATAGCCACGACCCGTTCCGACGCCACCACGTTGCCAAAACCGATATTCAGGAGAAGGTTCTTCAACCCCGGACCTCCATCACTCCACGTTCTGGACCTGCTCGCGGAGCTTCTCGATTTCTTCCTTGAGCAACAGCACGGGACCGGTGACGCCGACGTCGCCGCCCTTGGATCCGATCGTGTTTGCTTCTCTGAGCATCTCCTGCACGAGGAAATTGAACCTCTTGCCGACGGGCTCGTCCGCACTCAGACACTCGCGCGATTGCGAGACGTGCACCTTCAGCCTCACGACCTCCTCGGTGTAGTCGGCGCGCTCGGCGGCAATGGCAACCTCCTGCGCGAGGCGCGTCTCGTCCACGGGGACGGACCCGTCGAGGAGCTTCGATATCCGGGCGGTGAGCCGGTCCTTCATCGCCTCGGCGGCGTGGCCGGAGAACTCATCCAGCCCGATAACGATCCCGTCGATGGCGTCGAGCCGTCCCGCCAGTTCCTCACCGAGTTCGGCTCCCTCTGCTTCGCGCATCGCGAGGAGCCCGCTCAGCGCCTCCGACACCACTGGCTCGAGGGACGACCAGACCTCATCCGCGCCGGAGACATCGCCGCTCTGCTCGAAGATCTGCGGGAATCGCGTGATGACAGAGAGGTTCACCTCACCGGGGACGGAGAGCTCCTCACCGAGCAGTCTGAGCTGCTTGGTGAGCTCGTGCGCCGCCTGGATGTTCACGGAAGGGGTCTCGTCCGCCGCGCTCTTCCACTCAATGTAGACGGTGACCCGACCGCGGGCCAGTACCGACTCGACAAGCTTGCGGATCTTGTCCTCTACACGAAGCATCGTGCGGGGGGCCTTGATCTGCACGTCGAGGAACCGCTGATTGACAGAGCGCACCTCCACCCTGATACGCCGGTCCTCTCCGGTCCTCTCCGAACATCCGTAGCCGGTCATGCTCCTGAGCACAGGTTTCCCTCCTTCTGGGTTATTACGATAACTACGTACTATACTTCCTGAGTCCGGGCCAGTCAACGAAATCCCGAGCTTTCGGGCGATTTCGGGCGATTGCGCGGCCGCACTAACAACCGTTGGTGCAGCCTCTGGACTGCGCCCCTCACCTGCCGTAGACTGTAGGCTTGTTCAGAGGCTCGAAGCGCATCGTGTCCAACCGGCGCGAGTTCACGGGGGATGCCCCTGCTGCCTGCGGCGCACCACCACTGGAGCACTACTTGGACTCCACAACAGCACGGAAGCTCATCGCTGAGATCGGCCCGCAAGTGGTCGGGGCCAAGGTCGCTGCCGTCCTGGCGCCCGGCGCCGACTGCCTGATCCTTGAGCTGTCCGGCGAGCGCCGCCTGTTCTTCGGCGCCGTCACGTTGAAGGCGCTGCCGATCCTCTTCCTTCTGAACGACTCCACGCTCTTACCCGCGCCGGGGCGCGCGGGCGTGCCGCCCTTCGCGGCGCAACTGCGCGGCTCCACGATCGTATCTCTCGCCCCGCTCGATGACCGGCCCGGAGCCGTCGTCCACATCAGATGGACCAGCCAGGCGGGCCGCACGATCGAGAAACGGCTGACCGTCGACCTCGGGCGCAATCCGTCACTGTCTCTCACGGACGCGCGTGCCGAGGAAGTGTCCGCGACCCCCAAGACCGCCGCCACGGCGCCGACCGTCGCCAGGTGGCATGACGACCGAGGCAGACCGCACGCCAGGCTGTCCTCGGAGGACCGCAATGAGCCCGCGGAAAAGACCCACAGATTTGAATCGCTGAACGCCGCCGCCTGCTTCATGTTCACCGAGCTGTGGCCGGAGCTGAACCTGACGCGACGCCGTGACGCGCTCGAACGGATCGTCGAGCGCCGCCTCAAGCGAACGCGCCGCGCGATGGACAAGGTCCAGATCGAGATCGATGACTCCGGGAACGCCGACCAGTACCGGCACATGGGTCAGCTGCTGCTGACGCGTCAGGCCGAGATCGGACGGGGAAAGACCAGCGTCACTCTCACGGACTACGACGGTGAGACACCCGTCGTGATCGAACTCGACCCCAGGCTCGGTCCGCAGCAGAACGCCGAGACCTTCTTCCGGCGCGCACGCAAAGCTGAGCGCAGGAGCGAACGGGCGCCCGTCCGTCTGGGAGAGCTGGAAGAAAAGGCCGAGGATTTCCAGAGAGTGGCCGAGTCGCTCGCCGGCGCGTCACCCGATGACATCACCGTGCTCGAGGAGCGCTTTCTGCCGACCCGGCCTGTGGTCTCGGATAGGAAGGCGCCGAAGGAACGCGTCAGATTCAGGACCTACAGGATCTCGGGCGGCTGGGAGGTCCTGGTCGGGAAATCGAACCAGGACAATGATCTTCTGACCCACAAGATGGCGCGTCCTGACGACCTGTGGTTCCACGCGCGGCAGGTCGCCGGCTCGCACGTCGTTCTAAGGAAGTCCGGGCACAAGGCGGAGCCGGACAAGCAGGCCATTCTTGAGGCAGCCGCGATAGCGGCGTTCCACAGCAAGGCCGGCAAGTCCTCGAAGGTCTCAGTCTGCTACACCGAGAAGCGGCACGTGAGAAAGGTGCGCGGTGGCAAGCCCGGGCTGGCCGCCGTTGCGCGAGAGAAGGTCGTTCTGGTGAGGCCGAAGCTACCTGAGAGCTGACGCGCCGGCGCCGGCGGAATCCCGCGCCTTCGGCGGCACCCACCGCGCCCGCTACTCCTCTTCCCTGAACTCCAGCGACACTGAGTTGACACAGTAACGCATACCGGTGGGATCAGGTCCGTCGGCAAACAGATGGCCGAGGTGCCCGCCGCACCTGGCGCAGAGAACCTCCGTCCGCTCCCGTTCCAGGGAGTGATCGGGCGCCGTGGTCACGCTGTCACGGCCGACCACCGCCCAGAAGCTGGGCCATCCGCTCCCCGACTCGAACTTCGTCTCCGAACTGAAGAGCTCGTTGCCGCATGCGGCGCAGAGAAACACACCGTCCTTGCGGAAGCGGTAGTACTCCCCCGAGTCCGGTAGCTCGGTGCCCTTTTCCCGGAGAACTCTGTACTGCTCCCTGGTCAGGAGCTTCTTCCACTCGTCGTCCGTCTTCAGGATCCGCTCTGGCATGACAGCCCCACCTTCTCATCCGCGGCCGTCGTCAGCTCCATCAGTGCGCTGTCCAGTTCCGCAAGCTCAAGACTGCCGTCCGCGGCGCGCGCCAGCGGCTTGCCCAGTACGATGAGACACCTCGAGAACGGCCCGGGCAGCATGTACAAGCACCACGTCTGCCGGATCCTCCACGACGTGCGCGCGGTCGTCGCGACGGGGATGATGGGGTAACCGAGCTTCTGCGCCAGATAGAGGATCCCGGGCTTCGACTCGTGTGCGGGCCCGCTGGGGCCGTCCACGGCGAACGCGGCGGAGTACCCGGACTCAAGAGCCCGCTTCATCTCGATCAGCACCCTGGCACCACCGCGCTTGCTCGAACCTCTGACTATGAGGTAACCCAGTCTGGTCATGATGCCCGCCTGGATCCTGCCGGCCCACGAGAGGTCGGTCATGACGGCTATACCCTGGTGGCGGAATGTCGGGAGCAGCAGGAACTGCCGCCCGTGCCAGAATGCGTAGAGCACGTTCGTCGGATCGAGCGCAGCGGTCTCCGGGTGAACGTCCCTCTCTATCCGGAGGGTCCGCGCGTACGCGCGAATCAGCACGCTCGCCAGGGACGAGATGAATCCCACGAACATCTCCGAACGCGTGATGCGACGTCTGAAGCTGCTCAGTCGGGAACGCTTTCGAGCCATCCGGTCTGGCCCTCCTTGCACATGGACCGCGCGCATCGATGGTCGCCGCCCGGCGGCGCTTGTGCGTACCGCCCGCGTGCCTCCGCCCGCTAGCCCAGATCGGCCACGCGACCCATGAAGAGAATGCTGCCCGTGGCGTTGTCACGGATGACGAACAGGAACGGATGGTCTGCCCTGAAGATCGTCTCCCGTTCCATTGCCAACCGTGCCATCACCACCGCCGTCGCCGCGGCGGCCTCCGTGCCCTCCTCGTTGACGGCGACAAATGCCTTGTGGAAGACCTTGTCGATCCAGAGGTCATTGCGGTCGCTCATGCCGGAGAAGTCGGCCCTCCCCTCGAAGAACGCGTCCTGGATGCCGAGTGCCTTCAGGTGACCGGAGATCTCCTCGGTACCCCACGTCATCTCGAATCGTGGGAAGTAGACCTTGAGTTTCAGCTCCCGGAGACGACCAGACCAGTCGGATAGCATCTCGGGGGTCAGGCTCGCCTCGAGCACCTCAAGGCCTTTCGACCCGCCGGTGCGAGGTAGAAGCACGAGCATCGAGATTTCCTCGCCCACGTAGGGCATCTCCAGCACCTGAACGACGTCGTTCTCGAGATACTGGAAATCGTCCTTCTGGTACATCATCGGGACGGTCGAATCACCATGGGCCCCGTGGAAGGTGGCTTCAGTAGTCTTCTCTTCATCAAACCTGGCGGCCCACTGGCCCTTGAAGTAGATGGCGTTCGTCAGCACCAGTACGGTCAATCTATCGACACCGTCCGGGGGAATGAGGTCCTTGATCTTCTCGCGGGTCTCACCCTCCACCCACTGGTTGATCCTGACCCTCTCCGCCTCCGCGTTGCCCACGAAATCCGCGACGTTGAACCCGCCGCCGAAGTGCCTCTCAATGAGATCCAGGAACGACACCTTGAACGGATAGTCGTGCTGCCCCCAGAGACTGTTGGCGATGTGGAGCTCGTAGCCGCGCGTCTCGCGGGAAGCGACCAGGCCCTCCTGAAGAGCAGCGCACGAGGCGCCCACACGCTCGCGGCTGATGAACTGGGCCGCACTCGGAACGTCCCCCGTCGGGAAGTGCAGCACCGTCGCCATCTCGTACTCGGTATTGCCCCGCGCACCCGCGGCCGTCATCGTCAGCGCCGTCGAGATGCTGTAGGGCGAGAAGAAGAGGTTGCCGTCCCCGGCCAATCTGCCGTAGAGATCGAACGCGAACTCGTTCCCGCCGTCGACCAGCGCGCCGATGTCCTCACTGGACGCCTCGGCCGCCGGCTCCTCACTGCCGCATCCGGCCGTAATGGGAACGGCCAGCACTGCAAGAACGAGCAGCGAGACCACTCCGCGCGATGTAGTCGCTCTCATCTTCGCCCTCCTTCCTTCTGCCCGGACGAACCGAACAGAACAGCGTCGGTCATTCCGTCATCCCTGTCGATCCCGGCTCGGGCGCATTCTTGACGTACTCGTCCAACCACTGCTGCGTCTCCCACAAGAGGTGCAGAAGCGACTCGCGCGCACGGTAGCTGTGGCTCTCGTACGGCAGCATGACCAGCCGCACGGTCGCACCGTGCCCCTTGAGCGCGCTGTAGAACCGCTCGCTCTGCATGGGGAACGTCCCGGGATTGCTGTCCTCCGCGCCGTGCACCAGCAGGATGGGCTCTTCGATCTTATCCGCGTGCATAAACGGCGACATCTCGAAATAGACCTCGGGCGCCTCCCACAGCGAGCGATCCTCGGACTGGAACCCGAACGGAGTGAGCGTCCGGTTGTAGGCGCCGGTCCGCGCCAGACCCGCGGCGAAGAAATCGGAGTGCGCCAGCAGGTTCGCCGCCATGAAGGCGCCGTAGGAATGCCCGCCGATCGCGATGCGGTGCCTGTCCGCAACACCTCGTCCGACGACCTCGTCGACCGCCGCAGCGGCGCTTGAGACCAGTTGCTCGACATAGGAGTCGTTGGGCTCGGCGTCACCCTCGCCGATGATGGGCATGGTCGGCCCGTCCAGCGCAGCGTAGCCCTGTGTGAGCCACAGCACGGGCGACCACCAGCCGACCCAGTCGAATCTGTACGGAGAGTCGTCGACCTGCCCGGCGGCATCGGCGCTCTTGAACTCGCGCGGGTAGGCCCACATGAGCATGGGAAGGGGACCGTCCGCCTCCGGATCGTAACCCGCCGGCGTGTAGAGCGTCGCGGTCAGATCCAGCCCGTCCTCACGCTTGTAGCGGATGAGCTCCTTCTGGATACCCTTGAGCTGCGGCGTGGGATGCGGGAAGAACGTCAACTGCCGGAGCGTCCCGTCCACGAGGTCACGCATGAAGTAGTTCGGGATCTCATCCACTGACTCGCGTCGCGTGATGATGCGACGCGCCTCCTTGTTCATCACGAGCACCGGGCGTTCGTAGTACGGCGCCTCCGAGCGAAACAGACGGTTCGTCTCCTTGTGGTACGTATCGAACGCGTCGAGGAACGGTCTGTTCCCTTCGGGGGACGCCCCGTCGCCGATGAGGAAGATGGTGTTGGCGTCATCGGCGGTCAGAAGCACGCTGCGCCCGTACTCGTTCCGCACCGTCACGGGCGCACCGGGGTCGTTGTACTTGTCCTCCCAGGAGTAGTCCATCAGGAGCTCCGGTGGTATCTCTGGCGCACCGGGCTGGATCTTCCACGTCCGTATCCTGCGATCGTCCCACCACCACTCACCGGCTATGGCCAGTCCGTCGTGGCCCCAGTAGACGCCGTCGTAGCGCAGCTCGAACGTCATCCACGCCGTCGGCTCTCCGTCGAACGGGGCGGGCAGCAGAAAGAGCCTGTCCCTCTCGGCAGCCTCCGCACCCGCGTCGCCCCCGTCCAGGGCCTCCGCCCAGCAGAGCGTGGCCGGGGCGTCGGCCCGCCACACCACACTGCGTGGACCGGTCTGCGCGCTCCCGCGCGCGATTGGTATCTGCTCGCGGAGAGGATGGTCGGCCACTGTGTGCACGACCTCACCCTCGAGATCCCAGACCTCAATGAGGAGTGGGAAACGGTGGCTGGGCACGGTGTACGAGTAGGGCCGGTGCAGCGACTGGACAAGGATGTAGCGTCCGTCCGGCGACGGATCGAAGTCCCACGTAATCGCGGGCGGCCCTACGGCCGTCACCGTGCCGTCTAGCTCGACCAGCGCGAGCTGGGACGTGAGGTACAGCTCGAAGAGCACCTCGTCGTGCGGGTTCTTGAGCAGGTCCTGATACGTCCGGGCGGGCGTCTTCGTTCCGATGTTCTCCTGAATGATGGGACCCGCAGGAACCCGCGGAGCTTCGAGCGCCGCTGCGTCGCTCCGGTCAGCGCTGACCAGACAGCAGATGAGCGTCTCGCCGTCGTCGAGCCACGCGGGCGCCTCCCCCGCCGTCAGGCTCACGATGGGACCGGTGAGCGGGCGGGCACGACCGGTCTGCACGTCGGCCACCCACAGCTCCACGCCCCGCGCGGTCGTATTCGTGAACGCCACGCGGGCGCCGCCGGGCGCCCACCGGACGTTCGTGATCCGGGGACTGTCGGGCAGTCCGGTGACCGGCCGCGACTCGAGGTCATCGATGCGGACGAACTCGAGCCTGTTGTTCGGCCACACGCGGCTCGGCGAGAAGCTGTCGGGCTTGATCCGAAGTCCCGCGAGCTTGAGCTCCGGCTCGGCCAGCTCGGCGATGGACGGGTAACCGGGCCGCGATATCAAGACACCCCACTCCCTGGTCGGCCCTATGTTGAGCCGGGGCGTCTTCGGTGTATCGATGATGTCGACGAGCGCCTGGTCCGGCACGCGGTAGACGGCGTCCTCCACTGCCGGCGCGGCTGCGGCGCACGTCAGCACAACGAGGATCGCGCCTGTGGTCGCGGCGACACGGCCGCGGTGATCTGAACGTCTTGTCATGTTCCTTCGCATCGTCACGTCCGCTACTCCTTCTCAATAACCGCCGCGTAGACCGCGCCGCTTGTTCCGAACAGCTTGGCGACTCGCCAGCCCGTGCCTCTGAGGAGCTTCTTCATCTCATCAGGAGAGACGATCAGGTAGTCGAACCACGGTGTGATGTAGGTCTGATATCTCACGCGAATTCTGAGCTGCCCCGGCATCCGACCGCGCCTGCGGTTGCGCCAGTGGTAGCTCTTGTGACACTTGCTGGTCGTGGCGTGGGGGTTCACGCTCTCCACTACGATGCGGGCGTCGTCGTTCGTGATACTCCGGTATCTAGCCAGCAGCCACTTCGCGCGCTTGGCGTCGCCGAAGAGCCCGAAGTTGTTACCAAACATGACGATGGTGTCGAACTTGCCGAGCCTCTTCGAGATCTTCGTCACCGCGAGGACACGCGCCTTCCTGAGCCCGCGCAGCTTCGCGACCTTGATCGCGAGCGGCGACACATCGATACCGAGAACATCGTGACCCCGAGCCTGAAGATAGAGCGAGTGCCTGCCGGCGCCGCATCCGACATCGAGCACGCGGCCATGAGCGTGGGCCACCGCCTTCCGAAGGTGCGATCCCCAGTCCCTGTATGCGGTGAAGTACATCTCGGGCCCGCTCGACACGTCGACGTAGCCGTCGTCCCGCTCGACGATCTCGTAGCCGCTCTTGCCATGGTAGTGGTCGTAGATCTCGCGACCGTATGCGTCCTGGTGTTTCTTGAGCGTCATCTTGTTCTCCGGCCAGCGACCGAGTTCCAGTAGTCCCTGACGTTGTGGTACGCCTGCCTGGGCGTCCCGTCTGCGTTTACGATACCCGCGTGGCACCTCCACCCGGCCTCCCACTCCGTAGGGGCGATGTGGGAATAGGTGATGTCCTGGAAGTGCAGGAAGTTGATGCCGACTACCTGCGGATCCTCATAGGCCATTGCGAGTGTCCCGTACCACTGCTCGGCCTGCCACTCCTCCGAGTAACCTCCTGCTGGCTCGTGGACCCACGACCAGCCGTGCTGGTGCTGGGAATCCGTCTCGGCCGGATAGAAAACCTCCCAGATGAAGATGTCCTTCCCCACGCTCTCGAGGTCGTCGAGAGCGTCTCTCATATCGTCCAGGTCGCCGTCCTGAAGCGTCCCGTAGTGGTACTCGATGGCAATGACCTCGAAGTCGGTCCCCCCGGCGACGAGCTCGAGAGCGCCGTCTACCTCGTGGACCGCGTTCGGGGGAATCTGCTCGTGGTAGTCGCTCCAGGAACCGAACGAGATCGCGATCCTGCAGTCCTGGTCCACCGCCCGCATCACTCCCACCTGCCAGGCTAGCCATTCTTTCCACTGGTCCCACGACAACCCGTCGCCGCCCGAGTTGACCTCGAGACCGATCCACCACAACTCGATGTCGTCCTGATAGCGCTCGACGATCGCCTCGATCAGCTCGCCGTACTGCGTCCTCAGCTCCGGGTTTGCGTAGGAGTTGTCAATCCAGCCGGGCAGCTCACCCGCGATGAAGAAGTCACCTCCGCCCGCCGGCATGAACTCCGGGCCGAGGTTGATGACCCGGTGCACGTACGAGTGGTCGTCGACGAAGTCGTCCAGCTCGGTCCAATCGAACCCGTCGTCCGTGGGCTCGATCCCCGACCAGAAGTAGGGCGGCGCCGTCCAGGCGAGGTTCTCGCCCAGCGCCTCCTTGAGATCGTCTGCGTAGTTCCCGCCCAGGAACTGCTCGTGCCCCGCGCTGAATACGTGGAACATGAACGGGTCGAGCGCTCCTCCCTCCTGCAGCAGGTCGTCGACGGCGTTGCAGGAAACGAGACCGACGGCGGCGGCGACGAGAACAGTGGCGGATTGAATCACGTAGCGTGCTGTCACGGAACGCATATCTCCCCGCAGAAATCCGTGTGCACGATCTTGCGCACGGCGTCTATGGAATCGGCGCGCTTCAGGGCCCACATGAGCTTCGTCACGGTGCTCTCGATGCTCATGTCGTACGCCTGGATGGCGCCGAGGTCGAGCAGCTTCGCGCCCAGGTCGTAGAGATGCATCATCGTAGCACCCTGCAGACACTGGGTGGTCACCACAACGGGTATGCCCAGTATCGCCGCCCGTTCTATCGCATCATGATAGTCGTGTGCCACGTTACCAGTCCCGAACCCCCGCAGCACGAGCCCCTTGATGCCGCTCTCGACGATGTTCGTGAGAATGCCGGGCGGCATTCCAGGAACGAGCGTGACTATGGCAACGTTCTCCTCGAAACCCGTCTGGACGTCGAGCGGCCCGTCGCCCCTGGGAATGTGCTCGCCCAACCGGACGTCGACGCGGATGTCCCCTACGATCCCGCGGTTGACCGTCGTGAACGCGTCGAGCCTCGATTCGGAGAACTTCGTGGCGCGCGCGCCGAGGATGATCTTCCTGTCGAACACGATGAAGACACCAGAGAGATCCATCGTCGCCACGCGCACGGCGTTGACGAAGTTCCTGCGCGCATCCGACTCTATCCGCGTGCCCGGTATCTGCGACCCCGTGAGCACGACCGGCTTACCCAAACCCCTCAGCGCAAACGACAGCGCGCTCGCTGAGTAGGCCATCGTGTCGGTGCCGTGCGTGACCACGAACCCGTCGTGCGCACTGTAGTTCTCCCCAATGACGGACGCGACGCGATCCCAGTGGTCCGGGCGGATGTTGCTGCTGTCGATGTTGTCGATGTAGGCAACCTCGATGTGCGCGAGCTCGTCGAGCCGCGTCTCCATGCTGAGGAGGTTCTCGATCGCCCTGTCCAGCGCCGGCGTCAGGAGACTGCCGCGCTCGTCCTCCTCCATCACGAGCGTGCCGCCGCAGAAGAGAACGAGGACCTTCTTGTCCGGAGTTCGGTTCATGTGTTCCACCTGGTCAGAGTGCCGGCCGCCGCACGCATCCGGCGCACCCGCGGTCCTGTCTCTATTCCCGCGGCTTGAGCGCGACGACCGTCGCGCCCCAGCTTCCTCACGTGTTCCCCCCGCAGGAGTAGTCCGTCACCTCCGGCAGCCTGGCGAGTATCGAATGCACGATACGCTGGAGCACGCCCGTGCCCTTCCCATGGATTATCTTCACCCTGAGGATGCCGCGTCTGCGGCACTCATAGAGGTAGTCGGGCACAAGGTCCTTGACGTCCTCGGGTCTGAAGGTGTGGAGGTCGAGCGTCCCGTCGATGGGAAACTCCGTATAGCCCGACTGGTTCATGATGTCGCTCATGTGCGTCCTTCCAGAGCCCGCCCAGGCTAATCGTCCGACCCGGTGACACGGCGCCTCTGCTCTTTGGATCTGCCCTTCCGCCTCTTCGTGTCGAGGCGCCTCTCCTTCGAGGCGCGCGTCGGCTTCGTGCGCTTCCTCGGCTTCGGCCTCACGGCCGCCCTGCGGATGAGTTCCACCAACCTCTCGCGCGCGTCCTGCCTGTTCTTGAGCTGTGTCCGGAACTGCCTGGCATCTATGATGATCTCGCCGCTGTCCGTCATGCGCTTCCCGGCCAGACGGATGAGGCGTTCGCGAACGTCATCGGGAAGCGATGGCGAGTTCGCGACGTCGAACCGGAGCTGGACGGCTGTCGAGACCTTGTTGACGTTCTGGCCACCCGGCCCGGAAGCACGAACGAACGACTCAGTTATCTCGTCCTCGTCTATGGAGATGCTGCGCGTTATCCGGATCATGTGGCCACCCGTGCGTGTTCGCAACGCCCCTGTCCGTGCGTGCTCGCCGCGTCCCTACTCGTGCGTCTTCTTGAGAAGCCAGGCCATGTTCTCGCCCAGCGCTTTCATCGTCTCGATGCCCTCGGCATCGTCCTCCACCTCCCCCTTCTCACGACCTATACCGACATTCCAGTAGATGGAGCCCGGCACCACCATCTGGCCGATGAGGAAGAAGTGGTTCATCGAATCGAACGCGTGGATGCTGCCCGCCCGCCGGACGGCAACGACGGCGGCTCCGACCTTGCGCTTGAACATGTGCCCGTTGACGCGCGCGACCATACCGGCCCTGTCGATGAGCGCTTTCATCTCGGCGGTGACATCGGTGAAGTACGTGGGCGACGCCAGGATGATGCCATCCGAGTGCGTCATCTTCTCGATGCACTCGTTCGCCACGTCGTCGACCGCGCAGCGACCGTCCCTATTTCTGACGCACCCGAAACAGGCCGAGCACCCGCGGATGCTCCTGCCGCCGAGCTGGTAGAGCTCCGTCTCGATGCCCTCTTGCTCCAGCGCGCTGAACACGTGGCGGATCAGATGCGCGGTGTTGCCGTCCGCCCTGGGACTGCCGTTGAACGCCGTGACCTTCAC
>JAUVLG010000156.1 GCA_030595835.1 Candidatus Eiseniibacteriota bacterium
GTCGCCGAGCCCCAGGACTCGCGTACCGTCCGTGACCACCGCGACCATGTTGCCCTTGTTGGTATGTTCGTAGACCTTCTCCGGGTTGGCCGCGATGTCCTTGCACACGGCCGCGACGCCGGGCGTGTACCAGATGGCGAAATCCGTGAAATCTCTGATCCGGCACTTCGGTGTAACAGCCAGCTTCCCCTTGTAGAAGGGATGAAGCCTCATCGCGTCTTCGTTGGGCTTGTTGGCTTTGGCCAGCAGTTCTTCTACGTTCGGTTTCTCTGCCACTTGCGCATCCGCCTTTCGCTCGCTGCTCCGGTCCGCTTGGGCCGCTTGATGGGACATTCGCTCTTGCCCGGAAGGACAGGTCTGCCGCGCCTTCGCGACATTACGATACACGGCCGTACCGGGGCGTCCGGCGCGAACCGTGCAGTCTCTGGCACGAGGCTAAGTGACGCCCCGTTCTCCTCTTGGACTGATGTCAAGACAGGCAGAAGGCGAGCTTCTACCCGAGCAAATGATTATACAGCCTTAGTGGGCGGAATCAATACCTTTTTGCCGCGTTTAGGGGAGTGCTTGGGGGACCTGAGGAGATGGGATTCAGCAGCATGGGAGTGTTGAAGGGGGCTCAGGAGTGACTGACAGTCGTAAAACGCTCTTTACATTTGGTAAAGCCAAGTGTAAATTGGTCCTCATGATCAGACGTGACTTCTGGACGGACAGAATCTGCCTGGCTTGGGAGAAGGCGCCAATCGTCTGGCTCACCGGAGTGCGCCGTGTGGGGAAGACAACGCTTGCGCGTGCTATCCCAGATGCCCACTTCCTGAACTGCGATCTTGCGAGCACCGGGCGAGTCCTCGGTGATCCCGAGCGCTTCTACGCGTCGGTCTCGGAACCGGTGGTTGTCTTCGATGAGATCCATCAGCTTCGCGACCCGAGCCGGATACTCAAGATCGGAGCCGACGAGTTTCCCCAACTCAAAATCCTTGCTACTGGTTCGTCCACCCTGGCCGCGACGCAGAAATTCCGCGACAGCCTGACGGGGAGGAAGCGGGACGTTCACCTGTTGCCCGTCCTTGCGCGCGAGTGTGATGCGTTCGGTGTCCGGGACATCAGGAGGCGGTTGTTGCACGGTGGTCTTCCGGAGGCACTCCTTGCGGACGAGAAAGACCCGGAGTTCTTCGCCGAGTGGATCGACTCGTTCTACGCGAGGGACATTGAGGAGCTCTTCAAGGTGGGGAAGCGACAGGGGTTCCTTCGCGTTGTTGAAAGCGTTCTCCGGCAGAGCGGCGGTCTGCTCAAGAAAGGGAATCTGGCGAAGCACTGTGGTTTGAGCCGGCCCACTATTGGGAGCTACCTTGACATCCTGGAGGTAACGCACGTCGCGCTCTTTGTTCGGCCTTATCACGCCGGTGGGCGGCAGGAGTTCCTGCGCCGTCCGAAGGTCTACGGGTTCGACACGGGATTCGTCAGCCACTTCTGCGGCTGGAACGAACTCCGCGAACAGGACTGCGGTGTTCTCTGGGAGCACGTTGTGCTGGAGACACTGCTGGCGCACCTGGGTCATAGGGATATCCGTTACTGGCGCGACAAACAGCAACGGGAGGTGGATTTCGTCATCCCGGGTGCGGGCGGATCGTGCGACGCAATCGAGTGCAAGTGGGACGCAGACAAACTCTCGGTTCGCGGACTAAGGGCGTTCCGCAGCAACTACCCTGAGGGGAAGAACTACATCATTAGCCCGCAGCTAGGCGATGCCTACACGCGGAACGTAGACGGTCTGGAACTCACATTCTGCAGTTTGCATCAATGGAAGGAACTGAGCGGCGGAGATGTCTGATCAAGGCATGACAATCCAGCGAGCGTGCGTTTACAGGCCCCGGCAAGCGGGACAGTCGGGGTCTCTCTCTATCTCGATCACGTCGAAACTGGGCACGGCACCCTCGACGACCAGCAGCCGCCCCGCGAGGGTCTCTCCCGTGCCGGTCAGGAACTTGAGAGCCTCCATCGCCTCAAGCGAGCCCAGCACTCCTACAGTGCAGCCGGGCACCGGGGGGTGGACCGCGGGGCGGGTCCCGTCGACGAAGCATTCCAGGCACGGCGTGGCCGGAGGGTTCAGAAAGGAGAGGTAGCCCGTATACTCCGCCACTGCGGCGTAGACCATTGGTATGGATGCGGCGATCGCGGCGCGGTTGAGAGTGATTCGCGTCTCGGGGTTGTCCAGGCAGTCGAGGACCAGATCGGCGCCCTCTATCAACCCTTGAGCGGTCGACCTGTTGATCTCGGCGATGACGGGTGTGACCGTGATATCCGGGTTGAGGCGCCTCAGTTGCGCGGCGGCGATAGGTGCCTTGTGTCGGGTCAGATCGTCTCTCGTGTAGAGGAACTGGCGGTTGAGGTTAGAGCGCTCGACCACATCGCCGTCACAGACCACGACCTCGCCCACGCCCGCGACCGCGAGATACGTAGCCGCGGCGCAGCCCAGGCCCCCCACGCCAGCCACGAACACGCTCGATTCGAGCAGGCGCTCCTGACCCTCAGCGCCCCATCCCTGAAGTTCGGTCTGGCGGGAGTAGCGTTCTCTCTGGTCGGTGGAGAGAGGCATGTGGCTCTCCGTATCGGACCCTTGCGGCCCGCCTTGCGAGTGTCGGCTCAGCGGCGGTTCAGTGCCGGCTCAGCGCATAGCTCAGCCGCCGGACACCGGAGGTTGCAGCGTGATGACGTCCCCGTCGACAGGCCGGTACTCCAGTCTCTCGAGCTTCCCGTTGATAAACGCGAACGCCACGAGGCTGTCGGGGACACCGACCTCGTTCAGGATATCCCTGAGCGGCTTGTCGCCCTCGACCTCGATGCGTCTGGTGTACTGGTCGACATCGGGCTTGAGCCTGTCCTTGAGCTTGCCGCCCGAACGGAGGTAGATGATCACGTTGCGTCCTTCCGTGTGGCTCTCCCGCTACATCGCCATCGGCTTGAGCTTACGGCCGCGTACCGCAGGCACGCCGCCCTCGAGCGGCTTGCCCAGGAACCCGGCCTTCTCGAGGTTGTCAGCCGCGTGGCCGATGCCCAGCAGCTCCAGAATCTCGCGGGTGGGATTGCCCTCGACGTCCCAGCCGCGGTTCGCGTAGTAATCGTCCAGCATCTTCTCGAAGTTCTCCGAGCCCACGAGCTTGCCCTCCGCGGGCCCGTCAGGGACAGGCTCCGTCAGGTGGCGTCCCGGTGCGATATCGAACTTGCGTCCGGGTCCGCCGTTT
>JAUVLG010000243.1 GCA_030595835.1 Candidatus Eiseniibacteriota bacterium
GATAGACTCGCGTGTTCTTGCGATGAGAGTGGCTGAGTTGCCGGGCAACACGTGGCGCGGCGGCGTCAGCCGGATGCGGCGTTGCGTTTACGCGGCCGAAATCGTGGCGGGACTATCCTGCCTACAGGACGTGATACGCGCCGGTCGCATTTCGGCAGGATATCTGTAGTTAGCTGGCGCGAGGAGTGCATGAGGTCCCACCCGGCTCTTGCCAACGCGTGGCTGAACTAGAGAGGTAGTCCTCAGCCGGAGGCGCCACTGAGACGAAGTCACGAACGCTCTTGTCTTTCTCTGGGAGGAGAATGGGAATCATGAAGAAGCTGCTGGTGGTCTTGGGGTTCGTCTGCCTGAGTGGCCTGGCCCTGGGAACAGGCGTCGCAAGTGGTCAGTGGATCGAGCCCATCGTGGCTTGGGGGGACAACAGCTCCGGCCAGTGCGACGTCCCCGCGCCGAACGTGGACTTCGTGGCGGTCGCGGGGGGCGTTGGTCACAGCCTGGGCCTGAAGTACGATGGCACGATCGTCGCGTGGGGTTGGAACTTCAACGGCCAGTGCGATGTCCCCGCGCCGAACGCGGACTTCGTGGCGATCGGGGGGGGCGCGTATCACAGCCTGGGTGTCAGGAGTTACGACGCGCCTGTCGAGCGTGTGACCTGGGGCAGACTCAAGGCCCTGTTCAGAGCGCCAGCTAACTAGCGTATGAACCCGACGAGCTTGGCTGTCACGTCGACTGCACCGGGCGCTGACGCGCCCGACGCACCCGCCGCGCCAGCCTTGACGCTCGCGGCTGATACGCGGTCCGTTAGGCTGCTGCTGAAAGAACATGTCAGAGTTGGCGGGTGGCATAACCAGGCACCGAAGTAGAGAACAGCCCAGGATGATCTGCCGAACCGGCCCGTGGAGCTGAGGATCGGGGTCGCAGGTGAAGCGACGCTGGGTGAGCTACTTCGCGGCGGTCCGCGCTGGCCGCCCGCAGTGAACAGAACGCGGCAGACTCAAACACTGACCGTTCTTGCAGAGCGGTGCACGAGCAGTCGCCGGTCAGTGTAGCAGCGAGTCGGCGACTCCGCGCTCTGACCGGCGATTCAGTATTAGGGGTGGACTAGCGCGCGGGCGGGAAGTCTATGCGGCTCAGCGCGTCCTCGCCATGATAGACTGGACGTGTGTGGCTTCGTGTGGTGAGGGGGCCTTGGTC
>JAUVLG010000035.1 GCA_030595835.1 Candidatus Eiseniibacteriota bacterium
ACGCCGTGGACCTCTATCCCCTCCGGAACGTGAACCTCAGGAACGAGCTCGTGCGTGCCCCTCGGAAGCCCCATGGCGTCGACGAGGACCTGGACGTCCTCGGCCCGGAGCGCTGAGGCCAGATGGTCCGGCCCGGAGAACGTCAGCTCCACCGTCGCGGGAACCACCGTCGCCTCCGCGAACCCGAGCTCGTGCTCGAACAGCGTCGGCACGTCCGGGAGCGTCGCTATCTTCGTCCCCTCAACGCCGACGAGGACGCGGACCTCCTTCGGAACGGCATGGAGGTTCCACCGCTCCTCGAACTCGATGCGGCGAACCGCATCGACACGACTCCTGCGCCCGTCGATGCTCAGAGGTACCGTCCTGACGGACGTGAGCTCCGATACCACGCGGGCGGGCCCGAAGACGAACACGGACTCGGGCAGGCTGCGCTCTCTGCCGAGCAGGTAGTAACCGTCAGCCGGCGCGCCCTCTGTCACGGGCGACACGGCGATCCTTCTGTTAATGAGTTCGTCGATCTCGAGGTCCAGATTTCTCGGGTCGCGGACCTCGACCACCTGCACCTTCGCGTCGCGCGACAGAATGACGTTGGCCGGAGACAGGCTGACCCTGAAGGTGCCGCCGGCCTGCGCCCCGGTCATGTCGACGACGGCGTAGGGCTCGCCCCACAGGTTCATGCGAACGAGCTCCTTGTTGTCGCCCTCCAGAAGGACGTCGATGGTGTCGGGGATCTTCTCGACGTTCGTGAGCCCGTCGGGCACGTTCCGGAGGATCAGCGGGATCGAGAAGAGCCGGGTGCCCTCCTGTTCCCCCTTGGCGAACATCCACAGAACGACGCCGACCACCAGCGCCGCCATCTTGATGTGCATGTTGTTGAAGATCGCTCTCCGAAACGGCACCGCGTATCCCCTAGGATCTTGTCACTGCGAGAACCTGGTCCACCTGAATGGTCGCTCTGGGATCGAGACCGTTCATGATACGAAGGTCGTCGATCGTGATGTCGTACCGTCGGGCTATGCTCCACAGCGTCTCGCCCGGCGCCACCTTGTGGATGCCCCCGTCCAGCGCGACCACCGGAGCGTATCGGTCGAAGTAGTGATCGATCGCGGCAGCCAGGCACTCCGCGTAGCTCTGGCGGTACGAGGCTCGCTTGAGTTTGTTGACGTCGGACGAGTTCGTCAGGAACCCGACCTCCACGAGAATCGACGGCATGGCGAGCGACTTCAGCACCAGGAAACCCGCCTGCTTGATGACGCAGTCGCCGAGCCTGTCCCTGCCGACTTCGTCTTCCACCAGCCCCGCGAGGTCGCTGCTCTTCTGCACGTTGTCGCTCATCTTGAGGTCGACTAGGATCGAGAGCACGTCCCCGTTCGCGTCTGGAGACACACCTCCCACGAGGTCGGCCGCGTTCTCCCTGTCGGCCAGCTCCCTCGCCGCCTGATCGCTCGCGCCGCGTGGCGAGACGTAGAACACCTCGGTTCCGTCCGCCCGCTTGCTGGGAGCGCTGTTGGCGTGGATGCTGATGAAGACGTCCCCTCCGCTCGCATTGGCGATCTGCTTCCGCTTCGCCAGCCGGACGAAGTAGTCGCCGTCGCGCGTGAGGCGGACGTCGTAGCCCCCGCGCGACTTGAGCAGCGCGGCGAGCCTCTTGCTGATGTCGAGAACGATGTCCTTCTCTACGAGTACGCCGTTGCCGAGCGTACCCGGGTCCTCGCCTCCGTGCCCCGGGTCGATGATGATCACGCGAGGCGTGATCTCTCCGGCAGCTTCAGGGCGCGCGGGCGGAACGACGCCCGGTTGTTCTTCATGGAAAATGTCGATGACGATGCGGTTGGGCTTGGTTAGATAGGGCTTGAGCGGAAACACGGTGTGGGCGGATGCGGTCGAGAGATCGACGACCACCTGCGTCCCGCTCTGGAGCTCGTTGAGGCGCACGCGGTCGACGAGACCGTCGCCAACGGGCGTCACGACCTGCGCGGCTCCGATGCCCCCGCCAACGACGAGAACGACCACGCGGTCGGGGTCGGTCAGGACGCTCGTCGAGTAGGAAGCCTCGCCGGTCAGGTCGACGACGATGCGCGTGTGGTCCGGGGCCGTCCAGTAGCGCACGGCGGACACGTCGGCGCCGGCGGCCGCGGGCAACGATGTCGCGACAACGATGGCGCTCGCGGCAACGAGCACAAATAGCACTGTATGGAACGGACGTCGTTTCACGCCGTCCTCCGAAGGGCGCCTCACAGGAACGCCGGTGATGGTATTACGTTCAGATGCCCGCTCTCTTGCGGCCTCGAGGAGGTGCGGTCTCACCAGGCTGGACGACCACGGTAGCGGGCTTCGTGAGCCACTCGGAAGCTACTCTGAGAATGTCGTCCTTGTCAACCCGATTGACCGCTGCGAGGAGGGAATCACCGAAGTCGAATCCGAGCCCCGCAAGCTCATACGACGCGAGCCGTGCGGCTCTTACGAGGTTCGTCTGACCGTTTATCACGTGCCGGCCAATCAGCCTGTTTCTGGCGGTCCTGAGCTCTTCGTCCGGGACAGGCTCCGCAGAAAGCCGATCGATCTCGCTCTCTACGACGTCTATGACGCCGTCCGGGTCCTCGGTCGACGCATAGAGGACGAACATCGACGCGTCCTGGCCACAGCGACAGAACGCCCCGGTGACGTCCGCGAGCCCGGCGCCGTTCTCGCCCAGCATCTCGGCCAGCCTGGAACTACTGCCCAGTCCGATGAACGCATCCAGGACCTCGAACGCGGCAAAGTCGGGATCGCCGGCCGCAGGGGCCACGAATCCCATCACGATGTAGGATTCGTCCACGTCCTTGAAGACCGTAGCGGTCTCGGCACCATCCATGGAGACGGAAGGAAGATCGGCCGGGGTCGTCTGCTTGTCGGGGTAGTCCGACAAGAGCTCCGTCAACCGCCTGAGCGCGAGCTTCTCGGGGAAGTTCCCCACGATCGAGATGACCGTGTTCCCACCCACGTAGCGGCCGGAGTGAAACTTGACGAGGTGCGCTGCGGTGATCCTCTCGATCCCCTTCACCGTCCCCCACGGGTCGCGCGCGTACGGGTGGTCGTCGTATATCAGTTCGGCGACGCGTGCCAACGGCGTCGTGAACGGGTCTTCCAGCCGCTCTGCTATGCTCTCCTGGGCGATCCTCTGGGCCTCGAGCAGGCGGGACTCATCGAATGCGGGCCTCTGCAGGACGTCCGCGATGACCTCGAGCGCGAGCTCGAACTCCGAGTCGATCGCCGTGACGTAGACCGTTGCGTAGTCCCTCGTGGTCTCAACGCCCATGCTCAACCCCGCGCTGTCCATGAGCTCCGCGAGCTCGGGCGCGGTCCGCGTGGTCGTTCCCTGAAGGAGCATCGAGTTCGTGAGATTGGCAAGACCCGGGAGCTTGGCAGGATCGTGCTTCGAACCGGCGTCTATCATCACCGAGATCGCGACGATCCGGTTCCATTCACCTGGCATTGTGAGGACCGTGACGCCGTTCGGCAGGCGGTGCCTGCCGACATCGCCACCCTGGGCGGGCAGCGCCGTCAGAAGCGCCGCGGCAACCATCATGATGAGAATACTGGCAGGCTTTCTCGGCATAGTCTGTGTCCTCTAATCCGGCAGTACGACGGCAGCGAGGTAAACGCCGCTTCCGAGGTAGAACTCGGCGGCACGCTGGATCTCCTCAGCCGTCACGAGGCTCAGTCGCTCAAGGTACTCGCTGGCGAACTCCTCGCCTCCGATGGCGTTCCAGTAGCCGTCGTAGAACGTCTGCCCCTCCGCGGTCTCGACCATACGGATGTTCCCGACCTTGAGCTGCATCTTCGCTTTCGCGAGCTCATCGTCGCCGACGGGCTCCTCGGATAGTTCTTTCATGAGCTCCACGGTCGCCCGCTCCGCCGCTGCGACGTTCTCCTCGGGCAGTTCCATCCACACGAACAGCGGGCTCGGGTGCCGCTGCGTGTACCAACCGGCGCTGATGGAATGCACGAGCCCGAGCTCTTCCTTGAGCCTGGTGTTGAGCCGCGAGCTCCCGCCCTTCATCAGTATGACGAGCAGCACGTCCATAGTGACGTTGTCGCGGTCCGCAACGCCGGGGCCGGGGAAGCCCACGACCTGACAGGCTTTGCGAATGTCCGCCCGCTCGACGACGACACGAGATTCGGTCGGCCACGTGACCGCAGACGACGCCGGTTCGGCCTGGACACCGGTCTCAAGACCGGACAGCACGCCGGCCACTTCCTCCGCCGCGTCGACGGGGTTCACGTCGCCCGTGATGGCAACAAGCATATTGGACCCGACGTACCTCTCACGATAGCGTCGCTCGATGTCCTCGGTAGTGAGTCGCGAGAGAGCCTCCGGCACTCCTTCGGCCAGGCGACCGTAGGGATGGTCGCCCATCAGCTCTGCGAGGCAGAGCCGGTACGCCCTGTCGACGGAGCGCCTGAGCATGTCCTCGATGGAGTCGAGAATCCTCTTTTTCTCGCGCTCGACGCTGCCCGGGTCAAACTTCGCGTTCAGAAGTCCGTCCCGCATAAGCTCGACTGCCTCATCGAAATTATCAGAGGGAACGATGGCAGTGTACTGAATGAAGTCGTGCCGACCGGCCGAACTCATGTAGCCGCCGAGCCCCTCGATGGAGCGCTGGATCTCACCCGGACCCCTGCTCCCGGTCTCCTTGAACATGAGAGTGCGCAGCAGGTTGGCGGCGCCCGCCTCGTCAGAGGCTTCGAAGAAGGCACCGTCTCGCACGTAGACCTGAATGGCGACGACGCTGCTCGCCCGGTTCTCCCTGGCGATGACGACGGCGCCGTTGTCCGTGACGATGCGTACGGTCGTGGTTGTCCGCTCCTGGCCACACCCGGCAAGGAGCAGAGCGAAGAGCATCGCGGCGATCGCGGCAGCTGGCAGTCTGGCCGTTCTCATAGCGAATCCGGTCTCGTTTCCAAGGAGCCACAAGGGGAAGGTTTCTATTTTCACTCACATACTATTGGAACCCGCGAGCGCTCGTCAAGTTGTACGAGAAATGCGCCCGTCGTTGCAAGTGGCATCGACGGGCGCATCGCGACTTTCTACTGCTCAGCGCCGCCCAGCGGACAGGCGTCCGGCAGGCACTGGGGACGCTGTGCGCGTCCCGGCGCTCCCTAGTTCAGATAGGACCTAAGCTCCTCCAGACCCGGCTGAGCCCTGAGCTTGCCCAGAGCCTCTTCCTTGATCTGGCGGATGCGCTCGCGGGTCAGGCCCATCATCTGGCCGACCTGCTCAAGCGTCTTCTTGTCCTCGCCACCGAGGCCGAAGTAGTGCTGAAGAATGGTGCTCTCCCGGTCCGTTAGTTCGGCGAGCACGAGAGCCAGGTCCTGCCCGAGCGACTCGTAGTGCAGGTCGATAAGGCCGGGATCTTCCGACTTATCGGCAACCAGATCACCGAGATTGACGTCCTCATCGAACGCCACCGGAGCGTCAAGAGACAGGCTTCCGATCGAGAGCTTCTTCAGCTCCACGATGTCCTTGGCCTTCATCTTCATGACCTCGGCGAGCTCCGTGTCGGTGGGCTCGCGACCCATCTGCTGGCGAAGGCGTTCGAGCGTCCTCCACATCCTCCTGATGGCGCCGGCCTTGTTCAGCGGCAGGCGCATCGCACCCGACTGCTCGGCCATTCCCTTGAGGATCGCGTGTCTGATCCACCAGACCGCGTAGGTGATGAACTTGCGTCCTCGCTCCGCGTCGAACCGCTTGGCCGCTTCCATGAGCCCGACGTTGCCCTGATTGATGACATCCATGATCGGCGAACCCGTCTTCCGGGCGTACCCCTTGGCGACGCTCACTACGAACCTGAGGTTCGCGGTTACAAGTGCGTCGCGCGCGTCCTGATCGCCCTTGAGGATTCTCCTGCCAAGCTGCTGCTCCTGCTCACGCGTGAGCAGCGGAGTCTTGGCGATCTCCCTAAGATAGTGCTCCAGGCTCTTGTCTTCTTCTGCTGTGCTTCCGTAGTACGACATCTTCTTCTTCTCACTCCTCTTAGTGTTCTCCGCCCCCGAACGCCGACCGTGTGTCGGACCTGGAGGGCGGTACTGCCCCTGCTGTCTCGCTACTTCGGCTTGATGGCCACGAAGTGCGTGTACTCACCTCTCTGTATCATGACCGCGATGGCCTTCTCGCGGCCCTCGAGGGCTCTCATGATGTCCCTGTAGTCGTCGAGATCCTCGACCGACCGATCGCCAACCCGTTTGATGACGTCGCCGGGGGCAATATCTGCGTCCTCCGCAGGACTGCCGCTCTCGACATCGATGACGAACACACCCTCATCCGCCACGATGTCGATGTCATCGAGCATCGGATCGTCGAACTCCACGACATCGAGCCCGAACCACCGCGTTTCGTCCTCTTCCTCCGGTTCCTCCGCAGCGAACGTGTCCGGCCGCTCCTCGAGCACCGCGGTCAGCACCTTCGCCTTCCCATCACGAACGATCCGGACCTCCACTTCCTCCCCGGGTGTCACGCCTGCGACGACCCGCCTGAAATGCGTGACGCTCGTGATCGAAGCGCCGTCGAAGCCCGTGATGACGTCGCCGGCCTTGATACCGGCCTTGTCCGCGGGCGTGTCACGCTCGACGCTCGCGATCATGATACCCTCGGTGTCCCCAAGGTCGTTCGCTTCCGCGAGCTCTCGCGTGATCTCCTGCGGCCTGACGCCCAGGTAGCCACGCACGACCTTGCCATCGGAGATCAGCGCGTTGGCAACGTCCCTAGCCAGGTTGATGGGAATCGCGAAACCGATCCCGTCGGCCTGTGCGTTGACCGCCGAGTTAACGCCGATGACCTCACCCTCGATGTTGACGAGGGGACCGCCGCTGTTTCCAAAGTTGATCGACGCGTCGGTCTGGATGAAGTCCTGATAGAGCGGCGCACCGCCCCGAATGTTCAGGTCCGCCCTGCCCTTGGCGCTGATGACGCCGACCGTGACCGTGCCCTCGAGATCGAGCGGGTTACCGACCGCGATGGCCCAGTCGCCGACGCGGAGATCGTCGGAGTCACCGAGTCGGAGCGACGGAAGATCGTGCCCGTTGATCTTGATGACCGCGATGTCCGTGTTCGGATCCTGGCCGACGACCGTCGCCACGAACTCGCGCCCGTCGGTCAGCGTGATCTCTATCTCGTTGGCGCCCATGACGACGTGGTTGTTGGTCATGATGTAGCCGGCCTCGTCGAATATGAAACCCGAGGCCGAGCCGGGCACCTCGTATTCCCTGTACTCACGCTCGTCGCCGCCGCCCCGTCCCCTGTCTCCGAACAGGTCACGGAACATGTCGTTGAAGGGGTCTGCCGACCGGCGGACAGTGCGCTTCGTATCGACACTGACAACCGCGGGAAGCACCTCTTCCGCGACCGCGGAGAACGGGCTTCTTCCCGTGGACAGCTGCGCGTATGACCCGGTCACCGTGCCGGAAGACACTCTGGAAGAGAACTCCTCCTGAGCAGACGAAACAGGCGCGAAACCCGTGCTCGCAGTGATCACCACACCGAGAATCAACCCGACCGCGACCAGAGTGATGCCACTTGCTATCCAACCCAAGGAACGACCCATAGAACGACTACCTCCGAGATACGAATGCCCTGATGCGAGAACCATCCATGTAACCGATTAGACAGTCAGTTCCGGATGATGGTTGAAGAAGCGCCGCAGCGGCCGCTTACTCCGTCGATGCGCCCGCGTCCCGCTCGGCCTTCGCCTGCTCGATATCTCTCTCCCACTTGGAGATGTCCTCACGGAAACCGCGGATTTTCTCGACTGAACCAGCAAGGGATTCGTCGTCAGGAATCGCTGCCTGTTCACCGCTTTCGAACATCTCGAATACTCGGCCGCCCATGTCACCCATGACTCGCGCGATCTGGCGGTTCACCTTGAGTATCTCCACCTTGGCGCGGCCGATCTGTGACACCTCCTCGGCCTTATCAGAAGCGTAGACGTAGCCCTCGACAATTGCGTTCTTTACATCATCCCAAAGCGGCGCCATTGCTTCATCCCTCCCTGCTTGTTGCGGTCACGCTCCGTCAGAGCTTGCCCGCGCCCGCCACTACGGCTATACTCACCGCAGAAAAAACCGTGGATTCAGACGAACAGGGCACCTCGTCGAAAACCCCAAGGTCCCCGCTCCATCGAACCCACGTGATTGGATGCAACTATACGGATAACGGTGCCCCCGGTCAAGCGGTTTCGCAGAGCCACTAGCTGGGGAGACCATAACCTTCTTTATCTGATGCGCTGCACCATACTTGCGCAATCGCGCGACGGATGCAACACTACCTGGGTATCCGCGCATCATGACTGCAAGTCCTGGACCAAGGGGCCCTCTGTGACGGAGTCCGCACACCCAATGAGACCTGTCTACTTCATAGCCGACGCCCACCTTGGGATTGAGGGCGCGGCGCTCGAAAAGGCAAAGGAACGGGACCTCCTGGGACTTCTCGCCCACCTCAAGGGCCGCGCGTCCCTCCTCTATCTTGCAGGTGACATCTTCGACTTCTGGTTCGAGTACCGGAGGGTCAGACCGACCGCCCACGCCGCGGTTCTGAACGCGCTGTCAGAGCTCGTCGGCTCCGGCACCGCCGTACGCTTTCTTGGAGGGAACCACGACTACTGGGCCGGAAGCCAGTTTGAGGAGATGACCGGTGCCACGGTCCATCAGACGCCCATCTCCGATACACACTTCGGCAGGCACACATTCGTCGCCCACGGCGACGGCCTCCCCCCGGGCGATTGGGGCTACAAGGTCCTGAAGGCCATCCTTCGCAATCCGGCCGCCATCGCCGGGTTCCGCCTGATCCCTCCCGCCACCGGGGCCTCCATCGCCCGCCGGGCGTCGGGCGTGAGCGAGATCACCGAGGAGCGTATCCGCGCCGCCACTCCCCCGATGAAGAGCTTCCTCAAGAGCAAGCTCGCCGAAGGCTACGACCTGGCCGTGGTCGGTCACATTCACAAGCAGATGCTGTGGAGATACGGTGATGGAACAGCAGTGGTGATCGGCGACTGGATGAAACACCGCTCCGTCGTCGAACTCACGGAAGATCGTCTGAGGTTGTTGAGCTGGGTCGATGGCGCGCTCCGTGAGGAGTCGCCCGCCCCTACAGCATGACGCCCAGCGAGACCCTGTGGGTGTCACCCAGCTCCGAGTAGAACGGCACGATGGCGTAGTCGAGCCGGAAGTTCCGCACCTTGACGCCCAGACCCCACGACACATTGTGGTTGTCCCACCCGCTCCGGTAGCCGAATCTGAGCGCTATCATCCCGGCGTATTCGTACTCCATGCCATAGTGAATCCTGGTACCGCCGTCCGCGGGCATTACCACGTCCGACGCAACGACGAGGTTGCCGCGCAGGGCATCCACCGGCACGTCGAGAGCCACGCCGACCTTGTACAGCACCGGCAGGTCAAACTCCTCCTCGATGAACTTCATCTGCGGGCCGAGGTTCAGGAGCGCGACCGCCGCCGTGAGGCCGTCGAACCCGGGGATGCGATAACGCCCACCGAGGTCGACCGCAACACCCTTGGCGCTGTAGTCTGCGATCGTCTCGTGCAGGTACTTGACCGAGCCCCCAACGTCCAGGTTGTCCGTGAGACGCCGCGCGTAGCTTCCCGTGAACGCGAAGTCGAAGTACCTGAAGTGACCGATCGGCTCGGCCGTCGGCCCGTCCCGCTCCTCGAGGTCGTCCGTGTAGAGCCCGACGACGCTGGCGCCGATCGCGTAGTCCCCGTAAGACCGAACGCCGCCGAGGCACTCGTATCGGATGTCCTGGAACCACTCGCTGTGCATGAGCGTAATATCGATATTCTCAACATTGATGATGCCCGCCGGATTCCAGTAGATGGATGACGCGTCGCCGTCGACGGCCGTGTAGGCATCGCCCATCCCGATGGCTCTGGCCCCCACTCCCAGATTGAGAAACGCGAGACCGGGAGAGCCGTCCTCGGCCGATGCCACCATCGGCAGGACGAGGCAGATGACGCTCAGAATGGCCAGGATAGAACGCTTCATCGGGGACCTCCTGATTGATCTCTTCGTGCGCGGTGTTCCGTCGGTCGGCGTCCAGGATCGCATCAGCGTAACAGCAGGTCAGGACACAACTCACGGCTCAGAGGAGGAACTCGCCGCCTCTGTGCCCACGTGTTCAGACGTCGTAGACTTGAGTTTAATCAACGTCGCGGGAGGGCGCAAGGTAGTTCTGCCGAGGGTGGTCGTGCCGTCCGGCGGCTCACGACCGCTCACAACCTGGAGTCTCCCCGAATGCCTTCGGCAGGTGCTGGGTAGAGAAGTCCCGCCCCTTTTCGGGTCAACCCCACCCAGCCCAAACCCCCTCTCGTACAAGACGCAAGCGCTCGAACCCTATGTAGTAACAACCTCCATGCCAGAATGGGACGATGCGGCGGGCCGCGCCCGTAACCGCACGCGACGCGCGTGGTTCGACCCGCTGGAAGAACGATGGACGCGGCAGCCGACATGTTGAGCCACCCAGCTGCGTCAACTCCGTGGACAGCTTTTGGGGCCGTGTGAGGTTTCTCGACCGCGGCCGGTTCAGGCTTGATTGGCAACATCCGCTATGCGATAATTCCATGAGGGTCTGGTTCCGTGAAGGTCAGGCGGCCCTCCGCGTACCGCTCGGTGCATGACCCTGTCGTGCCCTGCCGTTCGCCCGATCGTGCCCTGCCGTTCGGTCGTACCTTGTCGCGCTGAACCTGCCCCGCCACCGCATCACGGAGGAGTCCATGAGAACCATCATCGCGCTGCTCTGCACGATCTCGTGCGCCGCAGTCTTCATCGGAGGGTGCTCGGACTCAAGTGCGGGACCGGAGTCCCCGCCGGGTCCGGAGTTCCGTGACCGCACGACTCCAGCGAACGTGATCTACAACCTCGAGCTTGCGTACGAGGAGATGGACGTCGAAGAGTACCTCGACTGCCTGTCGGAGGACTTCATGTTCTTCCCGAGTCCGGCGGATCTGCAGGATCCCCAGAACGAGCTGCCTAGTGAGTGGTACAAGAGCGACGAGCGGGACCTGCACGAAAACATGTTCACCGGTCCCGATGCCGTTGAGAGCATCTCGCTCACCCTCACGGACATCACCCTCGAGTACGATGAGGGCAGTCCAGATGACCCCCTGGACGACACGTGGGTCTACGTGGAGGACGTCGACCTCAGGGTGAACCTCTGCGGAGGCGGGAGCTTCCTCGCGACGGCGCCGTCCGAGTATTGGTTCCGCGTAGATACCGATCAGTCCGGTGAAGGCGACGAGATCTGGTGGGAGCTCTACATGTGGTTCGATGCCGGAGTCCCAAGACGCGGGGGCGGAAGCGGCAGGACAGAAAACACCTCATGGGGCATCATCAAAGCGATGTACCGGTCGCCGTGAATCGCAATCCGACTTCTATGAAGCAAATTGCAGAGCACACCAGGGAGCATACGACATGAGAACCATCGCTCACAGAATCACCGCCATACTCATCCTTGCACTACTCACAGCGGTCGTCGCCGTGCTCGGCGGATGCAGCGACAGCTCGGGGCCCAGCGCATCGGGCTACCTCGAGCCAACGTCTCCCGAGAACGTGCTGCTGAACGTCGAACGCGCGTATGGGGACAGGGATCTCGATGAGTACCTCGACTGCATGTCCGACGACTTCAAGTTCCACTTCACCGAAGCGGACCAGCAGGGCTGGCCTCACTTCCCCCCGTGGTTCTACAAGTCCGACGAACAGCAGGTGCACGAGAACATGTTCGGCGACGAGTGGAGCGTCGAGTCGATCGACCTCACGCTGATGGTGACCTCGGTGGAGACGATTCCCGGAGGCGATTCCGGCAGGCCGACAGGTGACGTGGTCGTCATCCGGGCGGCAGCCGACCTGTTGGTCAACCTGCTCGGGGACCTGAGTTACCTCGCGACGACCCCTCAGGAATTCCGCTTCAGGACCGTTCTCGATCGGGACGCACTGAACGGTCGGGCGCACTGGGAGATGTTCGAGTGGCACGACCTCGATGAGTACGACAACGGCAGCAGAGTCGAGGAAGCCGGCTGGGGCGGCATCAAATACTGCTTCCTCGAGTCCCTGTCAGAGACGTCGCGGAGGACATCCCCCGCCGAGGTCATCGACCAGCTCGAAGCCGCGTATGTCGCCCTGGATACCCTGAACTACCTCGACTGCCTGTCGCAGGACTTCACATTCTATCCGAGTGAGGCGGATCTACAGGATCCCGCTAACGAGATGCCGGATGAGTGGTACAAGCTCGATGAGCGGACGATGCACGAGAACATGTTCACCGGCCCCGATGCCGTTGAGAGCATCATGCTCACACTCACAAACATCACGATGGAACATCATGAGGGCGACCCTCATGACCCCTTGGACGACACGTACGTCTTCATAGAGGGCGTCGACCTTCTGGTGAACCTCTACGGATACTGCAGCTACCTGGCAACCGCACCGTCTGAGTTCCGTCTGCGCGTCGACCAGGATGAAGAAGGACCTTACGGGGAGACCATGTGGGAGATCGATTCGTGGTTTGATCTTGCCGGCGAGGAACAGGGCAACGTGGCGGGGCGCATAGAGGACGCGACCTGGGGCGGCATCAAGGCACTGTTCCGTTAGGAATCGTGGCACACGCAGTGGCTGACGGAGGGCACGCGATATGAAGATCTCAAGAGCTCACAGGACACTGAGTCCTCTCACCACCACCGCGCTCGCGGCGGTCATCCTCGGCGCCTGCCTGCTCGCGGGTTGCTCAAGCTCGACCGGACCGGAGTTCCCGTCCGGTTCGGACATCCACTATTTCGCCCGCACGTCGCCTGACAGCGTGGTCGCGAACCTGAGACTCGCCTACGAGAACCGGAACCTCACCCGCTACCTCGATTGCCTCGCGGAGGACTTCACGTTCTACCCGAGCGAGGGTACTCTGGCCGAGAACGACTGGATACCTGAGTCGTGGGGCAAGACCGAGGAGCACCACATCCATTGCGGCATGTTCGCATCCTACGGGTTCGTGCACGACATCGTGCTCAGTCTGCTTCTGGAAGGTGAACCCGTCGAGATCCCCGGGCCAGACAATGGAGACGCCGTCACGTACGAGTACACCTTCGGCGTCGACCTGCGCGTCAACTGCCAGGACAGCCTTCAGTACGTCGCCACGGCGCCGTCCCTCTTCGTGCTTCAGATCGACCCCGACGAGGTAAGCGCGACCGAAGAACCGCTGTGGGAGATCGTCCAGTGGTTCGACATCGATGAGGGTAATTGCTACGGCAGACCGGTGATGCCCACCTCCTGGGGCGAGCTCAAGGCGATCTTCCTCTATCACGACAGGGACTGACCGAACGGCCTTGCGTGTCGCGTCCCACCACCGTTATCATCTCGACGAGTTCACCGCTCGCTCGCCGCATCGCGGCTTGGCGGCATCGTCTGTCACACCATCTGACAGGAGTCCCCATGGAATCACCTGAGCACGGTCGCGACGAACGGGAACCGATCTTCGGCCCCTACGTCAGCGTGCTCCTCTACATCGTCGGCTACTTCGTCGTGGGCATTGTGCTCTCCATGATACTCGCCGTCGGGGTAGGTCTGCTCACGGGACTGGGGATCGTCCAGATGCCGCCCATAGAGGAGGAGCTGGCGGGCATCGGCCCCATGGACATCGAGGCCATTCTCAAGATAATGGAACCGTATCTGTTCTACCTGGTCGTCGCGAGCGGGCTCTACACGATTCTCTACACGTGGGCATTCGCGCGCATCCTCGACAGAAAACGGCTCAGAGACCTCGGGCTGAAGCTCCACCGGGCGTGGCTCGGGAATTTCGCGAAGGGCGCCGCTCTCGCCGTCCTGATACTGGGCGTCATCTTCGTGTTCTCGCTGGCAGTAGGCACTATCCGCGTGGAGGGGTTCTCGCGTGCCGCCCCCGAAGGGATCAGTGTCGTGGTCTACTTCCTGGGCGCGCTCCTCGCCTTCCTGTCGGTCGGCATCTACGAGGAGCTGATGTTCCGCGGCTACATTCTCCAGCGCCTGAATGACAGAGCCGGGAAAATAGCATCCATTCTCGTCAGCTCCGTCATCTTCGCCGTCATGCACGGTCTCAATCCCGGCGCCGACGCCTTCGGCATCTTCAACACGGTCGGCATCGGGGCCATCCTCTGCGTGCTCTACTTCCGCACGGGCTCGCTCTGGATGCCCATCGGCTTCCACACGGCCTGGAACTTCTCCCTGGGATACCTCTACTCGCTTCCGGTCAGCGGCATACCGCTGTATGGAGTGCTCAACGTGGTGGAGATCGAGCCCGGTTCGCGGCTGACGGGCGGCAGCTACGGCCCCGAGGCAGGGCTTGCCTGCACGGTCGCGCTCGCCGTATGGGGCGCGTGGCTCATCTGGAAGAGAACGGGACGCGGGCCGACCGAGGGCCACTCGTGAGATGAGCCCTGACCGACCCGCGTAGACTGTATCTCCCCGCGCCGCCTCACTCGTGGCGGCGCGAACACGTACCACCGCACTCGTGAGCGCAGTGCTGCTCTCGTCTGTGCCTCCGCTACTCCACGATCCCGACGATGGCCTTGCAATCGGTCGCGTTGGCGAGCGTGCGGATGTACTCCACGTCCGATTCCTTGGAGCCGTCAATGGTTATCAGGGTCGCGTTCCCTGCCATCACGTGCAGCTCGTAGGTCCCGTCGTCGAAGTGCTCCATCGCGTCGTAGCCGCACACGGTGACCTTCTTCATACCCGTCTCTCCGGCCATCGCCGCCATCATCGGGTTCGATATGAACATCCGCAGACTGATGAGCATCGGCGAGTTCGCCGCGATGGCCATGTCGATCTTCGAACCGTCCGGCGCCTCGTACGTTCTCTCGACGACGAGCGTCGCAAAAAAGCCGGCGCCCATGGCCGCCGCGTCGATGCCCTCGGCCTCCTCCGCCGTCCACCCCGAGGGCGGGTCCGGCAGCGCGCCCACCAGAAGATCAATGAGCTGCTGGTTGACGCCAGCCAGCGCCGTCTGAAGCTGAGTGCTCGCCTCCTTATAGTCACCACCCCCGTAGGCCTTGTCGGCCGCGGAGATGGCGTCGGTCACGTCGTCCGCGCACGCGGCACCCGCTAGAATCGCTGTCGCCAGCAGAGTCACAATCAGAACCATAAGCTGTCTCACGATCGTATCCTCCCTCTCGTCTGTTTGGGGCCGGCACTCCGACCCACTTCGCCTTTCCTCGACATCCTACCGTTCCTTCGGAACATCCAACATATGAGACTAGTCGCCGGACGTAAGCGTGCCCACTATGACCGTGCGCGTCCTGGGCCCGTCGAACTCGCAGAAGAAGACGCCCTGCCACGTGCCCAGGACGAGGGCGCCGTCCTCGACCAGCACTGTCTCCGAGCACCCAACCAGGCTGGACTTGACGTGCGCGTCCGAGTTGCCCTCGGAGTGCCGGTAGCCATCGGAGTGCGGAACGAGACGACCGAGCTTCGAATCGATGTCTCTGGCGACGTCGGGGTCCGCGCTCTCGTTGATGGTGATGGCCGCCGTCGTGTGCGGACAGTACACGAGCACCGCGCCGTCGGCAATTGCAAGTTCCTCGACCGCACGCTGGACATCATGGGTGATGTCGACCAGAGTGGTCCGCGATGATGTTCGCACGCTGAAGGTCGTCTGCATGTCCGGTCCCCGCGTCGATCCTGGTTACGTTGGCGAGCGCATGGTAGCCAACGGTATCTGACGTGTCAAGGAGACCCGAATTCGGTGCGTGACCGCGGTCACGCTTCCTGACCCGCCCGAAATCCCCGTTGACGACGGCTCCCAAGGGGCGATATAAGAGGGGTACCCGAATATACAAGTGAGACTGGCGTATCTTGACTGAAGCAGCATCTGTCCCGATGAAAGGAGAGCCCGATGCTCATATTTCTGGTCATCGTAGTTGTCGTGGCCGCCTGGGTGGTGGCGATGTACAACGGCCTGGTCGTCCTGAGGAACCGCATCGAGAACGCGTGGTCTCAGATAGACGTCCAGCTCAAGCGCCGAACCGATCTCATCCCGAACCTCCTGGAAACGGTCAAGGGATACGCGGCGCACGAGAAAGAGGTCTTCACGAAGGTCACCGAGGCGCGCTCCGCCCTCGTGAACGCGCAGGGTGTTCACGACCAGGCAGAGGCCAACAACATGCTGACGGGGGCGCTCAAGACCCTGTTCGCCGTCGCCGAGGCCTATCCGGATCTCAAGGCGAACCAGAACTTCATGATGCTCCAGGAGGAGCTGGCGGGAACGGAAAGCAAGATCGCCTACGCGCGGCAGTTCTACAATGACACCGTTCTCAAGTACGACAACAAGCGCGAGAAGTTCCCGTCGAACGTCATCGCGGGCCTGTTCGGATTCAAGGAAAGGGAGTACTTCGAGGTGGGCGAAGCGGACCGTGAGCCGGTGAAGGTCAGCTTCAACTCGTAGAGAGCCGCGTGCCCGAGGCACGCGTCCGACACGATTCGCCGAGTCAGTGAGGGATCGAAGATGGCAAACATGGTGCTCAAGATCATCTTGGCGCTCCTCTACCTGTTCGCCGGGCTGGGGCTCTTCCTTGGAAGGCAGAGGCTCGTGGAGGGCGGCAAGCCGCCGAACCTCAAGGTGCCGGCAGCGCTTCTGGTACTGGCGGGGGTCACCACGCCTTTCCTCTAGGGAATCACTCCATGTGGGAACAGATAACCAGCAACCGCGTGAAGTCGGGTGTGCTCGTCTTCTTCTTCGTGGTCTTCGTCGTGTTCCTCGGGTGGATCTTCGGCAAGACCACGGTGTGGGGACCCTACGCTCCGATACTCGCCGCGATCATCGCGGGCGTCGGCGCGTTCGTCGGCTACTACAAGAGCGACCAGCTGATCCTGGCTATCAGCAAGGCACGTCCCGCGGAGAAATCTCAATACCCGCACCTCTACAACTCCGTTGAGGGCCTGGCCATAGCGGCCGGGCTGCCCAAACCTGCTCTCTACGTCATCGATGACAGCGCGCCGAACGCGTTCGCTACCGGACGAAACCCCGAGCACGCCGCCATCGCGGTCACGACCGGTCTTCTCGAGAAGCTCGACAGAACCGAGCTGGAGGGCGTGATCGGCCACGAGATGTCGCACATCGCCGACTACGACACGCTGCTCATGACCATCACCGTCGTTCTCGTGGGAACGGTCGCGCTCATCAGCGACTGGATGCTGCGGAGCTTCATCTGGGGAGGCCGCAGGCGAAGCAGGAGTTCGGGCGGCGGGCAGGCCGGGCTGGTACTGATGCTCGTGGCCGTGGCGCTCGCCATACTCTCGCCGGTCATCGCACAGCTCATACGACTCGCCATCTCACGTCGGCGCGAGTTCCTCGCCGACGCGAATGCAGCACGCCTCACTCGCTATCCGGAGGGCCTCGCGAGCGCGCTCGAGAAGATAGCCGGCGACAACGAGCCGCTCGAGGTAGCGAACAAGGCGACGG
This sequence comes from Candidatus Eiseniibacteriota bacterium, assembly GCA_030595835.1. Taxonomy (GTDB): domain Bacteria; phylum Joyebacterota; class Joyebacteria; order Joyebacterales; family Joyebacteraceae; genus JALGZG01. The sequence continues at coordinate 17,469 of JAUVLG010000035.1, forward strand.
CGCACCTCTACATCGCGAACCCGCTCAAGGAACACCGCGGCGCGATGAACAAACTCTTCTCAACTCATCCGGATATGGAAGACCGCGTGGCCGCACTGAGGGCGATGTAGCAGGGACCTGCTGCGGAGCACGTTCAGCCGCAAGAGCCGGCGAGGACAACCTCCTGCCCTGCGGCGTGTGTTCAGGTGCGGCTGAGAACCTTGAGAAGTGCCTTCGTCGTGAGCGCATTCAGGATGTTGGCGGACGTAAGCCACCCCCGCCTGGCCGTTCTGACCCCCAGCTCCATCGCCCACATCTGATCGACGTGATGAGAGTCCGTACTGATGGCCACCCTCACTCCCATTTCCACCGCACGTCTGGCGTTGATGTCGTTCAGGTCGAGCCGCTCGTGGTAGGCGTTGATCTCAAGCGCCGTCCCGGTGTCGGCGGCGGCCGCCATCACAACTTCCAGGTCGACATCGTATGCGGGCCTCGTGCCCAGAAGACGTCCGGTCGGATGCCCGATTATGTCGACGTGAGGGTTCCGGATGGCGGAGAGAATCCTGCCCGTGATCTTGTCCTCCGACTGCTGGAATCCGCTGTGTATCGAGGCGACCACGACGTCCAGCCTCTCCAGACAATCGTCCGGGAAATCGAGGCTCCCATCCGACAGGATATCCACCTCGGTACCGGACAGCACGGTGATCCCCTTCACGCGCTGGTTGACCCGCGCTATCTCCTCCTCCTGCTCCAGCAGCCGCTCGATCGTCAGGCCGTGCGCCACTCCCAGCGAGCGGGAGTGATCGTTGATCGAGACGTACATGTAGCCGCGAGCCTTGGCGGCGCGCGCTACCTCCTCGATCGTCGAGTGACCGTCGCTGTAGTTCGAATGCACGTGAAGGTCGCCGCGAATGTCGCCCAGTTCCACGAGCCCGGGCAGCTCACCCGTAAGTGCAGCCTCGACCTCTCCCCTGTCCTCGCGCAGTTCCGGCGCGATGAACTCGAGCCCCAGCTTCTTCTGCACGCCCTCCTCGGTCCGACCCGCGATGCGCCGCTCGCCCTTGAACAGACCGTACTCGCTGAGCTTGAGGCCCTTCGACTGCGCGAGCCCGCGGAGCCTCACGTTGTGCGCCTGCGATCCGGTGAAGTACATGAGCGCGGCGCCGTAGACGGAGGGAGGAACGACGCGCAGATCCATCTGGAGCCCGTCGGACACGCGGACGCTGGCCTTCGTCGTGCCGGCGGCGAGCACCTCGACCACCCGGGGCAGCTCCGTGAATGCCTTGATGACCGGCGCAGGCTTCGAGCTCAGGGCGAGTATGTCGATATCACCTATCGTCTCGCGCCAGCGTCGTATCGAGCCCGCGACCTCTATCTCATCTATGCCCGTCGCCACCCTGAGTTCGGCGACGGTAGCGAGCGCCGCGGGCAGAACGGTCCCGAGAGTCAGACGCCCCGAACGGGATTCGTAGACGCGGATGCCCGCCTCAATGTTCTCGACCTTCTTCGGTCCCATGCCCGGAAGCTCGAGGATCTTCTTGCCGCGGAGCGTCCGCTTGAGGCTCTTTATGGACTTGACGTCGAACTCGCGCCAGAGGAGCCCGATGGTCTTGGGGCCCAGTCCGGGAACCGAGAGGAGTTCCGCAAGACCTTTCGGGATGCTCTTCCTGGCTTCCTCGTACCTGCGCATACCCCCGGTCTCGAGGTACTCCTCGATCCCGGCGACGGTCCCCTTGCCTATGCCTCTGATGTCCAGGATCTCGCCCGACTCAACGAGATCGGCGACATCCGCGGAGAGGTCCTCAATGATGCGCGCGACCTTCCGATACGTGTTGACCCGGAAGAACTCCTCCCCACGTATCTCGAGGATGTCCGCGAGCCTGCCGAAGATATCGGCTATCTCTTGGTTCTTCATTCGATCCTCGTCTAGCCCTTGATGACGCCCAGGGGTCTCAGTCGCACGACCTTGCGAGCAATCCCTGCACGGTCCATCACGTCGACGACATCGGAGACGTTCTTGTAGGCCGAGGGCATCTCCTCCGCGAGCGTGCCCTTGCCGGTTGCCATAACGAAGACGCCCATCCCGCTCAGCTCGTCGACGAGCTTCCGCCCCGCGGCCGCCTTTCGCGCCTTCGTACGCGACATCACGCGTCCCGCTCCATGGCACATGCTTCCGAACGTCTCGGTCATCGCAGCGTCGGTACCCACGCATACGTACGAGTGCGTCCCCATGTCGCCCGGCACGAGCACCGGCTGACCGACGGCGCGGTACGAACCTGGGACATCGTCGTGCCCCGCCGGGAATGCGCGAGTCGCACCCTTCCTGTGAACGCACAGTGTCTTCATCTTCCCATCGACCTCGTGGCGCTCGAGCTTCGCGATGTTGTGGCAAACATCATAGACGAGTCTGAGCCCCAGCGACTGCTCACTGCCGCCGAGCACGGACGCCACCGCCCGCTGGGCGAGCGCCGTCATCACCTGCCTGTTGGCCCACGCGTAGTTCGCGGCGCAGGCCATCGCCGCCAGGTAGCGTTTTCCCTCCGGCGATTCGACCGGCGCGCACGAGAGCTGCCGGTCGGGCAGTCGGATGTCGTACTTCCTGACGGCGTCCTGCATCACCTCGAGGTAGTCGTCGCAGACCTGGTAACCCAGCCCTCTGGACCCGGAGTGGATCATGAGCGTCACGCCGTTCTCCGTAAGACCGAACGTCTTGGCCGCGCGTTCGTCAAAGATCTTGTCCACGACACCCAGTTCTATGAAGTGGTTCCCGGACCCCAGAGTTCCGACCTGGTCCAATCCGCGCTTGATGGCTCGTGGTCCGACGTGCGACGGATCGGCGGCGGAGAGGCACCCGCGTTCTTCGGTGTGGTCGAGGTCCGCGTCAGTGCCGAAGCCTTTCTTGACGGCCCACGAAGCGCCCTCGCTCATGACGTCCTTAAGCTCGCTCTTCCCAAGCTTGCCTATGGCGCCGCTCGAGCCGACCCCGCACGGGACGGCCCGGAAGAGCGCCTTGGTCAGGTCGGCAACCCGGTCCCGGATGTCCTCGTGAGTGAGGCCGCTGGCGATGAGACGGACGCCGCAGTTGATGTCGTATCCGACGCCGCCGGGCGAGACGACGCCGCCCGCGGACGGGTCCGTGGCCGCGACACCCCCGATGGGAAAACCGTAGCCCCAGTGGATGTCAGGCATGGCCAAGGAATAGCGAACTATGCCGCCGAGATGCGCGACGTTCGCCACCTGGTCGAGGCTCTTCTCGCCCCGAATGTGAGGCATGAGGCGCTCGTCTGCGTACACGCGGCCGGGCACATGCATGCCACCCGTTCGCGGCAGCTCCCAGACGCAGTCGCTGACCTGTCGGATGTCGTGTGGCCGATCGGACACAATGCCCTCGCAATACGCTGCTTGGCGGGTCGGCGTGCCCTCCGTGCTCAGACACACGGCGCGCCTGAACTGCGCGCGGAAGGCACCCCAACCCACCTCTATGAATCGAATATCACTCTGACAAGCCAAACACCTCTTGTCTGGTCAACGGCGAGGTCGTGATAGGTAGCCGCCTTGATCTCAGTCTTGAGAGCATGACGTCCGGGGTCGTACCGTTCCCCCGTCACGTCCGCCTCAATGAGCCCACTCTCGAGCTTCGTCACGTCAAAACAAGACAGCAAAAGCCTCTCCGATTCGAACACATACAGCAGCTCGGTCAGCCAGCGCACCATCATGTTCTCAAGGTCGGCGTCACGGGCTCGTATCCGAACGGTGCGGCGCACGCCGTCGCCCACACCATCGAGGTCGCACATGAGATCGAACATCGACGCGGCCGCCAGCTCGAACGCCGCCTTGAGATCTGGCGCCTCGAGTTCGAGACCGACGTCGGCCGTGTGCTCGATCTCCTTGTAGTCGGGACGCTCCGTCATCACATGCACTCCTGTCGTGGCGCCGACGGCGCGCGGAGGACCGGACCTCTTCCTGGACCGACCGATGCGCCTCCTAGCCGGCGCCTCCCCCACCTCCACCGCCACCACCACCGCCACCGCCGCTGCCGCCACCGCCCGTGCCGCTCGCCGTGCTCATGGCACTGCCGGCGACGGCGACCATGCTGGTCATGCCCGCGGCCAGCCCGGATATGCTCCCGCCGATGCCCTCGCTCGCCCTGGCGGCCGACCCGATATACCATCCCGCGCCGAATGACCGCCCCGCGGCGGCCTCCATCTGCGGGATGTGGGGCTCGAGCGCCTTCAGCACCTTGTCAGCGACGCCGAGCGCGACGGCGTGGACGAGGAAGTGCTCCCACAGTATCAGCGAGGCGGGCGGCGCCTCCTTCAGTTCCGAGAAGTGCAGAAGAAACCGCTTGAGCGCCTTCCATTGCTTGAACTCGAGCGCCGCCTCGGGCGAACGCCGTTTGATCAGGCTCGCCAGCGGTATCGTCGCCATGCCCATTACCATGCCGATGACGGGGAAAGGCGACTGGAAGGACGCGGCCAGCGCCGCGCCTGCGATCATCACTACGCCGCCGATGATCATACTGACGATCATCATGCTCGTGCCCTTCGCCTCGAAGTCGCCACGCTCCTTGGCCAGGTCCTTCACCCTCTTCTTCCAGGACTCGAACCAGCGGCGGAACTCGGTCGCGTGCTTCTGCGCCTCCTTCTTGAATTCGTGGAGGGAGATCGTGTCCGTTCCCGCCGTGCACTCCCGGGAGAAGATGAACCGCAGGAGGTCGCGCTCGTAGGAGGCCAACTCCATGAGTTCTTTGTTGGGCACTGTCTTGAGGATGTAGTCGTACTCGGGCACTCCGCCCATCTTCTCGAGGAAGCCGAGCTCCTCGTGCTTGACCTCCTCAATCGTCAGATACCCGCGCCTGGCGAGGTCCATGATGGTTCCGACCATATCGCCCGATCCGACCATCCCCGAACTCATCAGGTAGCCGACCAGCGCCGGCTGCCGCTCGGAAGGCAGCTCCCGGAAGTAGTCGCCGTCGAACCTGACCTCATGCTCACGACCGAAACGGACGAAGAGGATCGTCCAGACGAGCAGTGCCACCACACCGAGCGCGATGGCCACGATCGCCGCGAACCGCGCCTGCTCCGCGTGCTTCGCCATGTATTCCTGGGCGGCGATACGCCGCGTGTTCGCATCCTCGGCCCACTGGCTCTCCTCGGCGAACGCGCGGTCCCAGATGTCCCCCGACGCCCTGCTCGTGGCGCCGGGCACGAGCTCCGGCGGGAAGAGAATTCTCATCTCCACAAACTTCCCCGGCCTGAGTCTCTCGACGCGGAAGCGGACGGTGTCGTCTTCGATCGAGTACTCGCTGGTCAGCTCCGTGTGCAGCCACGCGCGCACGCGGTCCTTGTCTGCGCCCGGCGGCAGGTGGATCGTGCCCGTGATCTCTCGGGCCGGCACGTCCCAGCTCTCGCCGATAAACTTCCAGTAGAGCTGCGCGTTGTCGTCGTAGACGGTGACCGCGTCGTGCACGACGTAGGAGATCTCGAACGTGCGCGTCTCGTCATCCGCGCGGTAGAACCACTTCCCGTACACGGAGTTGCCCTTGTAGTTGTACGAGACCCAGTAGAAACCGGGCTCCTTACTGTCATTGAGCGAACGAGCATCTCCCAGCGTGAACGGACGGCCGCCCTCGCCGATGACGAAGTCCGTGATATCAACGCGGTTGCCCCCCGCGGTCCTGACCTTCTCAACCTGGTAGAAGGCCCACGTAAAATCGTCATCGAACGCGTAGCTCCGAGCCTCGCGGAACTCGAAGCTGCCGTCCGGTCGGACGGTAACGTCGATGGTAACCTTCGGGAAGTAGTAGCTCTTCGCCTCGGCCGTGATTGACACGCCGACAAGAACGGCGGCCACGAAGACGAGGGCAACGAGAACTCGGGCGAATCTGCGCATTGCTGACCTCCGATCGTCTGAACCTGCATCGTTCCCGCTCACCCGAAGTTACCACGACGTGACGCTCATTCAAGAGGCACTTTCTGCCAATGGCAAGCGTCGCGGACCGCGGGCGGGCACAAACGGGCCCTGCGCGTTTGAATCTTGATTCGGAAGGAGCACTGCCGTAGTCTGCTCCTCATGCCAGATACGCTAAGCGGTGGTGGAAAATTCGTAGCGGCTGCCAGGAAACGAGCCTGCCGCCTGATGTGCAGGCTCGGCAGGAAGCCCATCCTCGGGCGGCCCGTCTTCATCGTCGGCTGCGGAAGGTCGGGAACGACCATCCTGGGCGAGACGCTCGCCGTCCACACCTCGGTGACCTACCTGAACGAGCATCGCCAGCTCTGGGCCGACGCCTATCCCGCGACGGACGTATGGTCCGAGAGGGCGAGGGAACGAGGTGGACGACTCGACCTCAGTGAATCCACCTGCACTCCGGAGCGGAGCAGACGGCTCACGGTCAACTTCTACTGCGAGACCTTCAAGACCGGCAGGCCGCGACTGTTCGAGAAGCTCCCCATCAACAGCTTCCGCCTGCCCTTCATCGACGCGGTCTTCCCCGACGCGCTCTTCGTGCATCTTCTCAGAAACGGCCTCGAGGTCGCCAGGTCGATCGAGAGGATGCCAGTGGAGAGCCTGTGGTACGGGCACGACGACTACAAGTGGAAACTGCTCGAGGATTACGCGGGGCGGAGCGAGCGCTACCGTAACCTCCCAGCTCTGTGCGACACCGTACGTCTGCGAGGCCTCCTGGAGTGGAGGATGTCCGTCGAGGCCGCGGTCGAGTTCCTCGACGCACTGCCCGCGGAACGCCACGTCAGCCTCACCTATGAAGAACTCCTCGACAGGCCGGTCGAAGTCGTCCGGCGAATCGAGGAGTTCGCTGGCCTCGCTCCAAGCAAGGCCGTTCATGAGTTTGCTGAGGCCAACCTCCAGAGAAGGTCTGCCAGGATCGACGTCACCCACCTGTCC
>JAUVLG010000225.1 GCA_030595835.1 Candidatus Eiseniibacteriota bacterium
CTGAAGGCCATCTCGACCATGTTCAGCAGGCCGTCGTTGACGACGCCGTCTTTGATGAGCCCCTTAGCAGCGCGCTCGACGGACATGCAGATGGCCGCCGCGTTGCAGACGGTCGCGACGATGAGGTTCGCCTGGGTGATGACGCCGCGCTCGTCCGTCTTGTAGTGGTGGATGAGCGTTCCGCGAGGCGCTTCGACGACGCCGACACCCTCCGTCGGTATCTCCGTGGGGAGCGTCCGGATGTTGTCGCTCATGATGTCGTCGTCCTCAAGGAGTTCGACCATGCGCTCGCCGGCGTAGAGGTTCTCGACCAGCCGCGCCCAATGATACGCGAGCGTGTTGTGAGCGGGCTTGCCACCCAGCGTCTCGTACATCTTGTCGTGCGCGGCCTGCGCCTCAGGTGTGGCCATGCCCTCCGACGCGTTCAGGCGCGCCAGCGGGGCGACCCTGAAGACGCCGCTGTCGGGACCGTCGACGAACCCCTTCCACCCGATCTTCTTGAGGAACGGGAACTTGACGTAGGACCAAGGCTCGACGTGCTCCGAGATGTGGTCAAGGTAGTCCTTTGCCTCGAACTTCGCGAACTCCTCGCCGGTCGGGGTCACCACACGGAGCTGGCCGTCGTAGAAGTTGACCTTGTTATTCTCGTCAACGAGCCCCATGTAGTACGTCTCGTGCTTGTAGACGTCGCCGACGATGAGGTCGAGGTAGATCTCGTTCTTGAGCACCACGTCCTCGAAGAGCTGTAGGCTGAACTTGGCGAACTCGACGGCGTCGGCCGCGGTCTTCCTGAATTCCGCGCGGTTCTCCTCGGTCAGCCCACGCGAAACGCCGCCGGGCAGACCACAGACGGGATGGATGATTCGCCCGCCGAGCTCCGTGATGATGCCGCGCACGCGCTTCCGGATGTCGATGACCTGGCCGCCTATCTCGAGGCCGACCTTCGCGATAACGCCGAGGATATTGCGCTCGGCCGCCGGCGCGTCCGGGCCCACGACGAAGTCGGGACCGCCCAGGAAGTAGAAGTGGAGCGCGTGGTCCTCGTATATGAACGCGGTGTTGATAAGCTCGCGGATGAGCTTCGCCGGGCGCGGCGGGTCGACGTGAAAGAGGTCGTCCAGTGTCTTCGAAGAGCACATGTGATGAGTCGTCGGGCACACGCCGCAGATCTTCGGCGTGATCCTCGGCATCTCCTCCGCCATCCGCCCCTCACTGAACTTCTCGAAGCCCCTGAGCTCTGGAACTTGGAAGTAGGCGTTCGACACGTTCCCCGAGTCGTCGAGGAAGATCTCTATCTTCCCGTGCCCTTCCAGACGCGTAATCGGGTCTATCGTAATGCGCTTGCTCATCTCTCCTCCATGATGCTTGTCGGCTCGCAACTCCTGCGCCTGAGGGTCCGCGGCGCCGGCTAGCTCGAGAGCTTCTTACCCCTGAGCAGTGACGACGGTAGACTGTACATGTACGCCAGGCCCGCCACGTCCGGGATCGAATCGACTATCTTCTCCATCTCTTCCGGGTCGTCGACATCGATGATGGACGCGAGCGCCGAGAGGAACTTGGCCCCCATGTCCTTGACCTCATCGGTCGGGCCGAAGCACCCGCGGCAC
>JAUVLG010000139.1 GCA_030595835.1 Candidatus Eiseniibacteriota bacterium
TCCTGCTCTCGGTTCTCCTCACCTCGGTACTCGCCGCGTGCATTGCGGCCGCTCTGGTCGTTCCGGCGCTCGCGTACAACGGCTACGTCGCGTGCAACGACTCCAACGACGTCATCCCATTCGACATTGTGACCTACGCACTGGGAACGCCCATCCCGCTTCCGTACGCGTACCCATATCCGTACGACGCGACCATGTCACCCGGCGGCTGGGAGGTCTGGGTGCCGGACGCGTCAGGGGACCAGGTGCTCGTCATCGACGTCATGACGAACACGATTACGCACACGATACCGGTCGGCGAGTACCCGAATTCCGTTGTGTTCACCGACGACGGCTCCACCGCTCTCGTCAGCGGACGTAACGCCGACTACGTCACCCTCATCAAGACCTCCGACCACACCGTGACGGGCACGCTGCCCGTCGGCACCGGCGGCGGAGGAACCTATGACGGCCCGGGCCACATGGCACTGGACCCCGTGAGCGGGAACATCTACGCGGTCGACTGGTACGACGACACGCTGTATGAGATCGACCCCGACGCTACAACGGTCCTGCGCAGCGCCGACATCGGGAGTTCCTGCTGGCAGCTCGTGGTGGATCCAGCCGGCGTGTACGTCTACGTCACCGACCGGGCTACGGACGAGGTCCGCGTCATAGACAAGGCCACGCTGACGGAGGTCAGGACCGTAGCCGTGGGCGACAACCCCTGGGGCATCGACGTCACGGTTGATGGAACACGGCTGGTAGTGACCTGCGCGGACGACTCCAGCGTCCACATCATAGACACGGCCGACTGGTCGGTGACCATCGTAGCGCTGGACGCCGGGTCGACCCCGCGGGACGTCGACATCTTCGATTCCATGAAGCACGCGTTCATCGCCGGTGGAGATTACTACGGGGGGACCGATGCCGTCTACGTGGTGGAACTTGTGGGCAACACGCTCAAGTCCTCGATACCGGTGGGTGGTGATCCCCTCGCCATCGCCGTCCAGCCTCAGATAACATCGAGCTTCGTGGGCGTTCAGCATGAGGAGACCGCGCAGGGCCTGATGCTCGAGTGCCACCCAAACCCGTTCAATCCGAAGGCCACGATCGAATTCTACCTGCCTGAGCGAGGTGCTGCGGAACTCGCAGTCTACGATGTCAGCGGCAGGCAGGTCGTGCTCCTCGAACGTGGTACCATGGACGCAGGCGAACACCACGCGGAGTGGGACGGCAGAGCAAACGATGGGAACCAGGCGGCCACGGGCGTCTACTTCGTGCGGCTCCGCGCTATGGATGACTCGAAGATGATCAAGGCAGTCTTGCTGAAGTAGCGGCGGCCGCCACCACAAATCGGAGCAGAAGGAGGTATCATGCCTACAATCAACATCCGGGGAATGACATGTCAACACTGCGTCATGCTGGTGGAGGAAACGCTAGGCAGGGTGGACGGCGTGACGGACGTGGAGGTGGACCTGGACTCCGGGACCGCCACCTTCAGTGAGGAGAAGCCGGTCGACATGGAGGCGGTCAGGCAGGCCGTCGTCGACGCAGGATACAGAGTCGCGTAGGCACTGCGCAGCGACCGACCGGAACGGACCCCGACGGCGGGGACGGTACTAGGTCTCCCGCCTCCCGGGCTTCTGGCAGACATGCTCGCGCCTGATGAACGACCCGAGCTCGTGGGATCCCACGAGTTCGCGGTCTTTGACGATCCAGTTCCCCCGCACCATCGTGGACACCGGCCACCCGGTCACTTCGAGTCCATCGTACGGCGAGTAGTCCGAATGACCGTGCAGGATCTCCGGCGTAATCGTCACCGGCAGTTCCGGATCGAAGATGACTATGTCGGCGTCGCTCCCGACCGCGAGGTTCCCCTTCCGCGGATACAGCCCGAAGATCTCCGCGGGCTGCGTGCACAACCTGTCCACCAGATCACGTTCCTTCATGTGACCGCCGGACACACCGAAGTGCCACATGAGAGGCAAGAGCGTCCCGACACCGGGAAGTCCCATGGGAATCCGACGGAAGTCAGAGGCGTCCTCGTCCTTGTCAGCCGCGGTGAACTCGCAGTGATCGGTCGCGATCACCTGGATCAGCCCGTCGTCCAGGCCGTCCCACAGACCTCCCTGATGCTCCTGGTCGCGGAGAGGCGGGCACGTAGCGTAGCGCTGGCCGTCGCTGCCTTCCAGTTTCCGCTCGTCCAGAAGCAGGAAATGCGGGCACGTCTCGGCGTAGACCTCCAGGCCCAGCTCGAGTGCGTCGTCGATGACCTCCACGGCCTCGGCCGTGGACACGTGGACGATGTAGACCGGCGCGCCGGCGTCGTACGCGGCCCGCAGCACCGCCCCCACCGCTTCCCCCTCGACGTAGCTCGGACGGCTCGCCGCGTGGTCAGCAGGCGAGAGCCTTCCTTTCTCCGCCAGGTGCCTGATGTTCCGCTCGATGATCCACTCGTTCTCGCAGTGCACCTCGATGAGCCCGCCGTGCTGGCCGGCAGCCAGAAGCGCGCCATACAGCTGCTCCTCGGTGCTTCTGAGCCCTGAGGACGAGTAGACCGTGTAGGCCTTGAACGAAGGAACGCCGGCCTCGATCATCTCGACTATCTCGTCGTCCTGCCTGTCGTCCCAATTCACGAGAGCCGCATGCAGCCCGAAGTCGATATAGCAGTTCCCCTCGGCCTGCACCTTGCGTTCCTCAACGGCCTCGGACAGAAGCTGCCCTTTCCTGGGAGTGGCGTACGTGAGGATAGACGTTACCCCACCGAACGCGGCGGCGCGTGTGGTCGACCGGAAGTCTGAGGAGACGTGGCCGCCCTGTTCGAGCGAGACGTGGACGTGCGAGTCAATGACTCCCGGCAGGACGAGCTTCCCGGACGCGTCCGTGACCAAGGCTCCGTCGGGCGGCGTGAGCCCAGCGCCAATCCTCGCGATCCGACCGTCCTCGATCAGGATATCGGCGTTGTAGGAATCGATCTCTGTGACGAGTCTCCCACCTGAAATCAGTGTCTTCACGCGCCGCTCTCCCTGGAAGAATGCTCCTGAGATTCTACGAAGGCCCCGATGGCGGAGGCCAGCTCGTCCTCGTGTTCCCAGTAGACGTGATTCGCGCCACGCACGATGATGCTCTCCACGCGAGGTGCCGCGGCCGCCATTCCTTCAATGAGAGACACGGCTGCATCTACAGGTACGTTCACGGCCTCCTCGACGTCACCGTAGGTCACGAGTATCGGGCAGGATATCGAGGCGAGCCTCTGGTAGTCGCCGTCCTTGCCCCGCCGGAACGGGAAGATGTCCGTGGCCGACGGGTTCCCGAACATGCTGACGAATGTTGCCGCAGTGAAGGGCACGTCGCGTCCGACCTCAAGGAGAGCGTCGCCCTTCCCATCACTCACGAGCGCCCTGGCCCGAGCCACCGCCTCTTCGAGGCTCGTCTCCCCGCGATCCTCCTGAAGACCGAATATCTCCGGAGGAGAGATCAGGATGAGACCCACGCATCTGGGATCGCCGACCTCAGAGAGGTAGTAGACGATCTTCGTACAACCGAGGCTGTGCCCCTCGAAGTAGATCTCGTCGTGCCCGCGCTCCGCGAGAAACCTCGCGCCCCCGGAGACGTCGTGGATGCAGTCTTCTATAATGTCGCGCGTGGAGCCACCCGGCTCGTAGGTGGTGTCAACTCCGCTGCCCTTCAGGTTGTCCGCGAGGTAATCGTGCCCCCTGTTGTTCGTGACGAGGAACGCCATACCCTTCGCCAGCGCCGCGTCGCAGACGGAGGCCACAAAGCGGTTCTCGTAGAAGTTGCCGGCGAGACCATGAGTGTGGAGGATCGCCCGTCTCGCGGTCCCGCCCGGCGGGGCCGCATAGAGACCGACGAGTTCCATACCATCACCCGCTGTGATTCGTACGAGCTCCGCTGTCACTCACACACCTCCAGGTGGCACCACCAGCAGTAGCGGGACCGTGATTACGGCACGCGCCGGCTCCCGAGCCGAGCATGTTCGGGCGCGGACCCTCACCTACCATTCTATCCGAGAGACAGAACGCGCTCAAGGAAGCTTGTGATGTATCGGCAAGCGAACCCGGGGATGCGAAAAGGAAGACGGGGCCGAGTTACCTCGGCCCCGTCAGAGTCGCCTGCGGCCTAGTGCGAGTAAAACCACCGACGACGGAATCAGCGATAGAGTGACTTGACGACCGACCAGCTCGTG
>JAUVLG010000212.1 GCA_030595835.1 Candidatus Eiseniibacteriota bacterium
GAGGCCGGGTACGTAGTGAAGTGGCTCGCGGCGCGGTAGGCCGCACGCAGCACACGAACACTGCTGAATACAGGCACGCTTGACAGACCGTTTCCTGGCTGCGGGGGCATTTGGGAAATCATGTCGGGCTTGCCCGATATGATCCCACGTCGTGACTTGGTATCATCGTCGTTCCGCGTTCGTCACCTTGGGGGGATCATGTCAAGAGCGGGAGAACAGCCGGGTAAGGGCAGGTACACGTGTGTCATTTGCGGCCACGTCGTGTTCCTCAAGAAAGACAGCGACGCGCTGGGCGTGTGCCCACACTGTGACTCGAAGCGGTACGCGCCGTAGAGCGGCTGGAGCTAACAGCGGAGTAGAGGAATGCCGATCAAGGATCTCTTCACGACCGAACTCAGGGTCGTCAACATAGGGCTTCCTTCCTTCAAGGAGAGTCTCGACCACGTTGGTACACAGGCGGTCCAGGTCGACTGGAAGCCGCCGATCGAGGTGAGCGACGAGGCACGGCGTATCATCCAGGACCACGCCGCCGAGATAGCCGCCGCGAACGAGCGGGCGATGGACATCATCCTGCGCGGTATGCCGCACCTGGTGGGGCTCGATGTCGCTCTGAATGTCATCCCCGGCATGAAGGAGAATCTCTTCCTCCACGCGGGGCCACCCATCACGTGGGAGCGGATGTGCGGGCCGATGCGCGGCGCGGTCATGGGCGGGCTCATCTACGAGGGAAGGGCGGACACGCCTGAGGAGGCAGAGGGTCTCGCGGCCTCAGGCGAGATCGAGTTCGCTCCCTGTCACGAGCACGAGACGGTGGGCCCGATGGCGGGTATCGTCACGCCCTCGATGCCCGTGTTCGTCCTGACGAACGAGGAGTTCGGGAACAGCGCCTACTGCACGATGAACGAGGGGCTGGGTGGTGTCCTCCGCTACGGCGCCTATGGCGATGAGGTTATCGAGAAGCTCCGGTGGATGGCGGACATCCTAAGCCCGTCCCTCAAGTGTGCGCTCAGGATCACCGGTCCGATCGACCTCAAGAACATCATTGCGCAGGCGCTTCACATGGGGGACGAGGTTCACAACCGGAACCGCGCCGCCACGTCACTTCTCTACCGCATGCTCGCGCCTGCCATCGTCCAGTCCTGCAGCGACAGCGACACCGCGGCGAGCGTCCTCGACTTCATCAACGGGAACGACCACTTCTTCCTGAACCTGTCCATGCCGGCGTGCAAGGTGACACTCGACCCCGCGCGAGGGCTAGACGGCAGCAGCATCGTTGTTGCGATGACCAGGAACGGCACCGACTTCGGCATCCAGCTTTCGGGCACAGGGGACGAGTGGTTCACGGGCCCCGCCGACGTGCCGGACGCGCTCTTCTTCCCCGGCTTCACGAAGGACGACGCCAACCCGGATATCGGCGACAGCTCGATCACGGAGACAAATGGACTGGGCGGGTTCGCGATAGCGGCGTCGCCCGCCATCGTGCAGTTCGTCGGGGGCTCGGCTGCCGACGCCGTGTCCTACACGAGGCAGATGTACGAGATCACGGCCGCGGAGAACAGCGTCTATCAGATCCCGTACCTGAACTTCCGCGGCACGCCGACCGGCATCGATGTCGTCAAGGTGATCGAGAAGAACATCCTGCCGTTCATCGACACCGGTGTCGCGCACCGCGAACCGGGCGTCGGTCAGGTGGGCGCGGGTGTACTGTCCGCGTCGCTCGAGCCGTTTCCCAAGGCGTTCGAGGGGCTGGCGCGGAGGCTCTCGACATGA
>JAUVLG010000117.1 GCA_030595835.1 Candidatus Eiseniibacteriota bacterium
AATGACTGTTCAGTCAGCCCGGAGGCAGGGCATGGGACGCAACGTCGAGATCAAGGCGCGCGCGACCGATTTCGCGTGTCAGCGGGCACGCGCGGCCGAGCTGGCCGAATCCCCGTCGGAGACCATCTCGCAGGAGGACACCTTCTTCAGGGCGAAACGGGGGAGGCTCAAGCTCCGCCTCTTCGATGCAGACCACGGCGAGCTCATCTACTATGAGCGAGCAGACGCTCAGGGTCCCTCCGAATCCCGCTACATGATCCTGCCGACGCGCGAACCGACCGTTCTCAGGGACGCCCTCTCGAAGGCGCTGGGCATTTCAGGGGTGGTCCGAAAGCGACGCGAGGTCTATCATGTGGCGGGGACAAGGGTCCATCTGGACACGGTCGAGGGCTTAGGCGAGTTCATCGAGCTCGAGGCCGTTCTGGGGCCCGACGAATCACAGGAGGCCGGTCGCGCACGCGTGCACGAACTTGCAGGCGCGCTCGACATATCCGACGAAGACCTCATCGACAGGGCATACATCGACCTGCTGCTCGAGTGCGGAACCGAAGGGGATGATTCATGAGTTGTGTGGAAGTGCGCGACACCTTGCTCAAACATCAGATTCCTCGTGCCATCTACGTTCAGGGCAACGAGATCGGATGGGGATATGAAGCGCCCAGGGACGGTATTAGAGCCGCCATCAACGCAGCGCTCGAGCGAGCAGACACCGGAGAGGCATAGGCCCACGATGAAATTCACGCTGAGGACGATGACGGAGCAAGATTTGCGGGCCGTGGCCGAGGTCGAGGCTGGTGTCTTCACCGACTGGTACAGGATCTATCGCCGCGAGCCGGAGCCACTGTCCGAGAGGACGGTCGAGGCCCTTCGCTACGCCATCTCGCTCGACCCCGAGGGCAACCTCGTGGCTGTGGCCGACGACGGGGCCATGGTCGGTTTCATCCTTGCGAGAACGTGGGGGAGGGTCGGCTGGTTTGGGACGTTCGGCGTGCCCACGCAGTTTCAGGGACTGGGCATAGGCACAGCGCTCGTCAACCGGGCCGTGGGTTACCTTGAGAGTAAGGCCGACGTCATCGGACTCGAGACCATGCCGGAGAGCGGAGCGAACATCGGTCTCTACACCAAGCTGGGCTTCGCCGTTACCTACCCGACCCACATACTGGAGCTGCCGCTTATCCGCGAGGCGGAGCGGTTCAAGAACGCGCGCGTCGAGGACGCCGACACTTGGGAGGGACTGGGAAGCTCCGGCCGACGTCGCGCGCTCCGAGAGATGCGTGAGATAAGCGGCTCGATCCTGTCCGGCCTCGATTACTCGGGAGAGGTGGAGGCGATCCACTCCCACGGTTTCGGGCGCACTCTTCTTTCCCGGGGGGCGGGCGACAGGCTCGATGGCTTCGCGATACTCAGAAGCACTTCCATCAGGCGGGAGAACGCAACAGGGCGCGGCTACATTCACGCCCTCGCCGTGAGACCGGGCGCGGACGGCCCGTCCGTTCTCGACGATTTGCTCCGGCAGGTCTGGGCGGCTTGCGTGTCCCTGGGGTTGGCTCGCGTGGCTGCAGGCCTGAGCGGGCGCTACCAGAGTGCGCTGCCCCTGTTCCTGGCGCGCGGGTTCAAGGTCATGCGTGCAGGTATTCGGATGGTCCGCCTGCCTGTTTCGGAGAAGGTCTTCCAGATGTCTGATGCGATCCATCTGTCGAGATGGGCGGGGTGAGGTGTTGGTCCCTAGTCGATCACATGCAGCAAGTCCGACAGCAGGAAGTACAGCCGTCCGATCAGAAGGGAGATACGCGCCATCAGCGTGTATCCGAAGGACGCCCCGAACGATACCATGATGAAGACGATGCCCACCCGAGCCATCCAACCCAGCGCGCCCTTGTGGGGCTTCGAGAAGTAGAAGTAGAGGATGGTCGTTATCACACCCACCGTCAGGATCACGTTGTTCAGGCTGACGATGTTCCATCCCGTCACCGGCAGAAGCGTCGCCTGCAGCTGGGGCATCACGTAGCCCTGTATGTTGGCCGTGATCCCTAGCCCTGCGCCGATGCCCACCGTGAAGGCGATGGGCCATCTCGACAACCACGCGGTCTTCGGGAACCAGCGCGACAACATGATCAACCCCAGCGCACCGGGAACCAGCAGGATCCACTTCTCGATGCCGGTCTCGTTCTGGAAGCCCTGAATGAGCATGGGGTAGACGTCGAAGAACGCGACGTAGATCAGCCAGTAGCCCGCCGACACACCGACGTAGATGTGCTCGGCGAGCTTGTAAACGGGATTGTCCTTGTACAGAAATGAGAATATCGCGAGGGTCAGAAACCCCGCAATCCACGTTCCTATGAGCATCGTGGTCGAACCCATTCCGTCTCCGTGTATGGGGCGCCCGGTGCCACGCCGGCTGCCCCCGTTTCCCTAAGTGGCCCGCTTGCCGCTCTTCCTGGTGAAGTAGTGGCCGAGGTTGCCGAGAACGATGAACCCGATGACCAGGAGATGCGCCCACTGCTGAGCCGGCATTCCCCGGGTTCCGAGGCCCGGATGTCCTACGAGCGTCTCGTATTCGGCCGCGCCCTTCAGGCCTCCCACCAGTCCCTCGATCTGACCCGACTGGAGGTACGGATAGGCATCGGGCGCCATCACGGCCGTGGTCCCGAACGTCATCCTCTGGTCGAACCGCGCCTGGGTGTAGCGCACCCAGTAATCGATGACCGCGCCGTGCTCGAACCCGAACAGGAGGTCGATGTCATCGTACGAGTGGATATTCTCAGTTACCGGCATCTCCCTCAGAGGCGTCCCCTGGTAGTCGCTGGCGAAGATGTCCTCGATCTCCCTACCCATCGCGATTATGACCGCGATGTAGCCCGGGCGGTATCCCAGGTCGACGTAGTCGACGCCGTACTCCTTGTCGTACTCGGCCGCGATCTGTTCGAGCGCCATGTGCCCCAGGGGCAGGCCGATGGCGATGTGGCCGAGCATGATGATCTTGACGTCCTTCTCGAACGCCTGCCGCAGGACCGCGCGCAGCATGGGCATGAGCTCCGGCGCCGACGTGGCGTCGAAGTCGATCGAGATCATCATGTAGTCGCCTGTCTCAAGCGCTTCGACTGAGGCGTGCGCTCTGATCACCGGCGCCGTCGGCTTGATCTCGCCTCCGGTGCTGACGATGAGGGGGATGGTGACGCACACCGCGAGGACCACGAAGATGATCCTCCTGTCGATGTTGTTCATCACTTCCCAGAAACCTCTGCGTCTACCTTCTGCCACCGGTTCTCCTTGCGTTTTCTCAGTGCCGGGACGCGCCCCGTTCTACGACAGGTAGCTCCGCTCAATGCCCAGCAGGATTCTGAGTGACATCGAGACCGCTCCGAGCGCCGCGCCTATCTGGATGCCCCGCTTGGCCGCGAGCTGCGGGACGTCCATGATCCACTCCTGGGCCACGGGGAAGAACTGCGAGATCGCGGCCCCGATCGGAACTCTGCCCAGCATAACGATGACCGCCGACACCAGGAGCAGTGTCGCGACCGTGTTCCGTGCCCTGAACGCGCGATAGGACGCCGACGCGATGTAGAAGGCCAGGAGCGCGAACATCGTTGCCTGAAGAGGGATGATGCCGTACGTGTAGACGAACATGAACGGCGACTGCATGTGGAACGGGCTGCCGAACTTGGCGAATCCGATGATGCCGACGGCGAGCGTTACGACCAGGCTCAGAAGAAGCGCCAGGCTGTGCCATCTGCCCTCGCGGGCTCGAATGATCCTCTTTAGGTGCGCCCTGAACAGACTATCGACGCCGAGGAGCATCGCGAAGCCCGAGACGATCGCGAACCACACGAGAAGCCTCTGCTCGAGCTGTCCGAACGGTTCGTGCGGGACGAAGAACGAGACGATGAGGAAGAAGCCCGTGAGGAACGTTATCAGCAGTGGAACCGTGCGCTTCATTGATTAGCATCTCCGGTGGTTCGAATCGCTGGACCGCTGATCCGCTAGCCGAACCACGAGTAGAGAGCGTCGAACGCCCTCGAGAAGAACGAGTTCCCGCCGGGGAAGAACAGCGCCCCGACAGTCCCCACTACGAACCCCAGGACGATGACGTAGACGATGGTCATCTTCGTGAGGTCCTGTCCCTTGAGACTCCCGAGCATGACCGGCTCGCGCGAGAGGTAGCTCGATGCCGCGAAGAGCTCCTCTCCGATGAGCGTGTAGTCGCACGCGGCGACGAAGAACGGCAGCTGGGAGGTTTCCTTCGTGCCCGCTATCTGGATGGCCCCGATGGCGTGGCCCGTCTCCGCGAGAATGAGCGACTCGGCGTAAAACGTGCCCAGCAGGAAGACCGCCTCCGGCCGTTCCCGCACCATGATGCCGTCTACTCCCGCCGTGTAGCCGAACTGGTCGTACGTCAGGTAGGCAACGCTGCCGGGGTCGTAGGCGTCGAGCTGACCCGCTTCGGCGTAGGCGGCCCTCACGATCTCCTGGGCCGTCGTCATCACGATTGGGTCGGCGACCGGTACCAGGAGACGCGTGCCGTGAGTCGCAACGCGCCTCGCCACATGCCCCAGGATCGTGAGCGCTGCCAGCGTCCCCACTTCGCTCACCGTCTCGATGCCCGGCACGAAGAGCACGGGGCGGCCCATTTCCGTGGCGCGTCCCACGGCGTCGTCGACGGCCTCCAGTCCCGGGATCTTCCGGATGAAGAGCTCGGCTCCGCCCTTGGCTCTCTGAACGAAGAAGAGCACGGCAGTGCAGAAGAACAGCGTGACGAGGAGCACGGGGAAGCGCCCCCGTGCGAACCACTGCGCACTCGCCACCGCCGGGCCACTCGGCTCGGAGTCGGTGAAACCGGACGGTGAGACGGAGCGCACGATGTACTGATAGGTTGTGCCGTCCTCGGCGGATCCATCCTCGAACGCGCGGTCGGTAGGTGGTACGTCACCGACCGGCGCCGGTGTCTCGCCTGGGGCGTACCTGAGAATCTCGAACGCCGTGATGAACTCGGTTCCCGGGGTGTCCTCTGGAACCTCCCACGTCACGCTGATGAGGCCGCCGCCATCCTCGGGGACGTCGGCAGCCTGGACGGTGCAGACCGCGGGAGGGAGCACCGGTACCATCGCGAGGTCCGTGGGTGAGGAGAGTATCTCGGATGTGGCGAGGGACCGGGGTCGGGCAAACGAATCCCCGCCCGTGAGGGCGGGGATCGTCAGCAACATGACGAATACCATCAGGAGACCGAAGCGCGTGCGGTCAGGTGTTTCCGGACGTGTCACGTCGCTTCTTTCCTCCGTAGTTCTACATGCTCCGGAGAGTCTTCTCCAGGGCCTCGAGTGCCTCGTCGATCTCGGCGGCGCTGATGTTGAGCGGCGGGCGGAAACGGACGGTGGTTGCGCCGCACGGCAGCGCGAACGTCCCGTTCTCGCGGAGCTTCGGAAGGAACTCGTCCCTTAGCTCCGGTGTCGCGAGGTCGAACGCGCACATCAGACCGCGACCGCGCGCATTGGTCATCTTGCCGCCGGTTGTGTCGGCGATGACCTTGAGACCCGAGACGAGACGCTTTCCGGCCGACGCCGCGTTCTCCACCAGCTTCTCGTCGCGGATGATCTCCAGGTATCGCTGGCACCTGACCATGTCGATCAGGTTGCCGCCCCACGTGGAGTTGATCCTTGAACTGGTCTCGAACACGTTGCCCTTGGCCTCGCGGACGCGCGCGGAAACCATGATGCCGCAGACCTGCGTCTTCTTGCCGAAGCACACGATGTCCGGCGTCATGCCCATCTGCTGGAACGTCCACATTGTACCCGTCAGCCCCAGTCCCGACTGCACCTCGTCGAAGATCAACATGACATCCTTCTCGTCAGCGATCTTCCTGAGCGCCTGCAGGAACTCCGGACGGAAGTGATTGTCGCCGCCTTCGCCCTGGAGAGGCTCGATGATGATGGCGGCGATGTCGTCCGGGTTGTCGGCGATCGCGCGCTCGATCTGCGCGATGGATTCATTCTCGGCGGCAATCACATCCTCGAGGTTCTTG
>JAUVLG010000102.1 GCA_030595835.1 Candidatus Eiseniibacteriota bacterium
TTGAAGCGCAACCTATTGAAGCTGGTATCCGCAACCCCAAACGAAGGGAGACGCCGATGCGGCGGTTTCTGAGTGGGTCGCTGTGTCTTCTTGTGCTCGCCGCCGGCCTTGTGTCCGCGGCCACTGCCGGGACACTGGAGGACAAGGTCACGGAGTTCGAGCTCGACAACGGTATGAAGTTCCTCGTCGTCGAGCGTCACGAAGCTCCGGTCGCTTTCTGCGCCATCGGGTTCAAGGTCGGCGCGATCTACGAACGGCCCGGGAACACCGGCATCTCGCATCTTCTCGAGCACATGCTGTTCAAGGGAACCGAGACGCTGGGCACGAAGGACTACGAGGCGGAGAAGGAGTTCCTCGACCGCGAGGACGAGCTGGCCGAGCAGATCCGTGCGCTCATGCTGGAGATCGAGCCGTGGCGGCTCGAGTACTTCGATGCGCACGTGAACGACTTGACGGCGTCGTTCAGCGAGGAGGACCGCGAGGCCATGGGCGCGGACCGCGCGCTCGAGCTTGAGTTCCTCGTCGAACAGCTGGAGGATACGGGGCCCGCCGATGACATGCGGTCGCTCTACGGTCTGCTCGAGGAGGGCGAGACCGACTACTTCGATCTCTACCTCATGCTCAAGAGGGCCGAGATGGGCCTCTACGACGCACAGACGGAGCACCGGGAGCTCATCATCTCGAACGAGCTGTGGGAGACGTATGTGAACAACGGCTCGCAGATGCTTAACGCGGGCACGTCGAACGACGGCACGTTCTACTTCGCCTATCTGCCGGCGAATCGCCTCGAGCTTTTCATGCTCATGGAGTCGGATCGGATGGCCAACCCCGTCTTCCGCGAGTTCTACACCGAGCGCGACGTCGTTATGGAAGAGATGAGGATGAGCCTGAATACCCCCGAGGACGTTCTCTACTACTCCTTCCTGTCGACCGCCTACACGGCCAGCATGTACGGAGTGCCGGTCCTGGGCTGGGCCTCCGACGTGACGATGATCACCCGCGCGGACCTCCAGGAGTACTTCGATCGCAACTACGCTCCGAACAACGCGGTGGGTTTCTTCGCCGGGGACATCGAGCCCGATACGGTCAAGCGGCTGGCGAAGAAGTACTTCGGGTCGATACCGCGAGGGGAAGACCTCCCCACACTGACCACTCGCGAGCCGAAGCAGCAGGGCGAGCGCAGGGTCGTTGTGAAGCAGGACGCGAAGCCCACGATGATGATCGGTTACCACATACCTGCCTCACCTCACCCCGACAGCTACCCGCTGAGCGCGCTCCAGTCGATTCTCTCCGGTGGCCGGACGAGTCGGTTCTACAAGGGCATCTATGAGGAGCAGGGGCTGACCAGAGAGGCACCGTCGGCCTGGTCGGGACCGGGCGAGCGGCTCGATCCCCTCTTCGTCGTAAGCGCGGACCCCAAGCACCCGCACACGCTGGAGGAGGTCGAGGCAGCGATCTTAGGCGAGCTCGAGCGCGCGAAGACCGAGCCCGTCAGCATGCGCGAGCTGGAGCGCGTGTGGAACCAGGACGAGGCCTCGCTCGTCAGAGCTCTCGGTTCCAACATAGGGTTGGCCTTCCGCGTCGGCATGTATGAGGCCATGAGAGGGGGTTGGCGGACGCTGCTTACAGACATGGAGCGCATGAAGAGCGTGACGCCCGAGGACATAATGAGAGTCGCGGAGAAGTACTTCACAGAGGAGAACCGCACCGTCGCCTGGCTGGTCGAGACGGAGTCGGAGAGAGGCGAAGGCGAGGAGAGAATCGACTTCGGCGAGATCATGATGTGGGTCCAGACGCTGCCCGAAGAGGAGCAGCGGGAGCTCATGGGGAAGTTCATGACGCTGGACGACGCGGCGAAAAAGGCCTTTGCCAAGGAGCTCTGGGTGCGCATGAAGGCGGAGCAGGAGAAGAGCTAGAGCCGGAACTGTCGGCGCGGCCCACCGCGCCCGTGATGAGAGAGACAAGGAGCCAATCATGAAGAGATTTCTCACCATCGGCCTGGTTCTTCTCGTCGCCGTCCTGTTTGTGGGAGCGGCGCAGGCCGAGAAGGTCAAGCACCCGAGCGAACTCAAGTACCCGAAGCTCTCGCCGACGACGCCGGAGTATGAGGAGCTGGCGTTCGCGAACGGCATGACCGGTTTCCTGATCGAGGACCACGAGGTGCCGGTCGTCAACATTACGATGATCTTCAGCACTGGGAGACCGGCTGGGGACAAGGTCGGGCTCGGAGGACTTGCCGCCTGGACCATGAGGAACGGTGGCAGCGAGGACTGGCCGGGCGACAGGATCAACGAGGAACTGGAGTTCGTTGATGCCTACGTGGAGGTCGGCCGCCCGGCGGGCGGCGGTGGAATGATGGGGCGCAGCCGCGGTCCCTCGGGGAACAGCCGCAGCACGAGCATCGGCGTCAACTGCCTGAAGAAGGACCTCCCGCTCTGCCTGGAGATCATGAGCGAGCTGCTCATTGATCCGGCCCTCCCGGAGGAGAAGATCGAGCTCAGGCGTGAGACGATGCTCGAGAACATCCGGCGCGAGAACGACGAGCCGCGCGGGATCGCCGGGCGAGAGCTGACGAAGATCCTCTACGGCGACCATCCGAGGGCATGGCGGGCGACCGAGGAGACGGTGAACGCGATAACGCGGGACGATCTCGTTGCGTACCACCAGGCGTTCTTCCGTCCGAACAATGCCCTCATCGGGATCTCGGGCGACGTGACGAAGGACGAGATCATGGAGCTGCTCGACGAGGCCCTCGCGGGCTGGGAACAGGCGGACGTCGTTATCGAGCCTGAGCCCGAGCTTCCCCTTACGTACGAGCCGTCGATCAACTACGTGTACAAAGACATCGATCAGGGCGTCATCATGATAGGACACCTCGGTCTCAACAGCCGCGACAAGAGCCGCCCGGCGGTTCAGATAATGAACTTCATCCTTGGGGGAGGGAGTTTCACATCCCGCATCACGCAGAAGGTGAGGACCGAAGAGGGCCTCGCGTACGCGGCATACTCCCGCTACTCGTCCGATCCATGGACCTACGGTACGTTTGTTGCCTCTTCTCAGACGAGGTCCGATGCGACGGCAAGGGCCGCGTTTCTCATCGTGGACCTGATCGCAGAGATGCAGGCCGAGGGACCGTCGCAGGAGGAATTCGAGAACGCACGGGACGCGTACCTGAACAAGCGAGTGTTCGACAATGATTCGAAGGCGGCGGTCGTGCAGCGGCTTGTCCAGCTGAAGTGGCAGGGCCGGCCTCTCGACACTCCCGAGCGGGACATCGAAGCGATCGAGAATCTGACTCTCGACGACGTCAAGGCGGCGGCCGCGGATTACCTGCATCCCGATGGGTTGGTCATGCTCTTCGTGGGTGATGCCGAGAAGTTTGAGCAGCCGTTGTCCAACTTCGGTGACGTCAACGTCATCGAGCTGTCGGAGTAGCGGAGGGGGCGGACCTCGGCTGACCGATTGCCCCGGGGTTCCGGTGCACGCAGTGTATGCTGAGCTTCTGTATCCGGGTCCGTAAGCGCCTAAGCCTCAAGGGGCCGACGCCGGCGGGCCCGGATGCGCGTACTTGACATTCGCGGTCTGGTCTGGTAGCATCCTCGTGCCGGCTTCGTTTCATTTCGCGCGCCTCGGCTGGGAGGGCCAGAGGCCGCGCCGAGGTGACGGGGAACCGGCGCAACTTTTGTGTGCACCCCTTGTTCCAGTGCTCGGGGAGGTCCGGAAGCATGACCCTGGTGCTCCTGCTGGCCGTGGCATTCCTCATCTACGGCGTCGTGGAATACCGCGTGCATCTCACCAATCTGCACGCGATCCCCATCCGTGTTCACGTCAACGGCACCCGTGGGAAGTCCTCCGTCGCCAGGTTGATCGCCGCGGGATTGAGGGCCGGTGGTGTCCGGACAGTTGCCAAGACCACAGGCTCGGCCGCCAGGTATATCCACCCCGACGGCGCCGAGGAACCCGTCTCAAGGCCCGGTCCACCGAACATCCGCGAGCAACTTGGCATCGTGCGCAGCGCGCGCCGCGAAGGGGCGAAGGCGCTCGTTCTGGAATGCATGGCCATCCGGCCCGACCTCCAGCGGCTCTGTGAACACAAGATCGTCAAGGCGACGGTGGGCGTCATCACAAACGCGCGCCCGGACCATCTGGATGTTATGGGGCCCACGGTGGACGACGTGGCGGTCGCCCTCGCCGGGACCGTTCCGACCGGAGGCACGCTCTTCACGTCCGAGCACGCGCGGCTCCAGATCTTCGAGGACGAGGCCGCGGGTCAAGGCACCGAGGTGCATGAGGTTCTGCACGAGGCGGCCGACCAGAGCCTCTCGCAGGGGTTCAGGTACGTTGAGCACCTCGAGAACGTCGTTCTGGCGCTCGCCGTCTGCGAGCATCTTGGAATTCGGGGCGACGTTGCCGTCAAGGGCATGCGCGAGGCGACGCCCGACCCGGGCGCGCTCTTTCTTCACAAGGTCCGCGAGAGCGGCAAGGAGATCGAGTTCGTGAGCGCGTTCGCTGCGAACGATCGCGACTCGACCGTGGCCATCTGGAACGCGCTCAACCCGCGCTCCGATCCCGGCCGGACCGTGATCGTCATAGCCAGCATGCGCGCCGACCGGCCTGACCGCGTATTCCAGTTCGGCGAGATCATCGCCGACGACCTTCCCGCCGACCACTACATCCTGACCGGCGGAATGACCCATCCCGTGAAGTCGATAGCCCGAGGCCGCGGACTAGCCGACGAGAAGATCCACGACCTCGGCGGGAAGAGCGCTGAGGTCGTTTTCAGGAAGGTCGTCGAGCTGACGCCCGAGCGATCGATCGTCGTGGGCGTGGGCAACATCGGCGGCGCCGGCGGGCAGATACTGTCGCTGTTCCGAGAGAGGAGCGAGAGAGAGTGATACCTATCGCGGTAGGGCTTGGGCTTGTGATGAGCCTCATCTTCTCGGAGGCCTTCGGGCTCGCGGCGGGTGGCATGGTCGTTCCGGGCTACATCGCCCTGGCCATGGCGGAGCCCTGGCGAGTCGTCGGAACGATCGTGGCGGCCATCATCACGTTTCTCATCGTCCGCCTGCTCGGCCGAGTGATGCTCCTCTACGGGAAGAGGCACCTGGTTATGGTCATCCTCATCGGGTTCATATGTGGCCATCTGACGAGGGTCTTCTTCGGCAGGCCCGAGCTTCCCGAGTTCCTGAGCTTCGAGGCCATCGGTTACATCATCCCAGGACTTATCGCTTACTGGATGGAGAGGCAGGGCGCGCTCGTCACTCTCATGGCGATGCTGATGGCGGCCGTCCTGGTTCGACTCGTTCTCATAGTCGCCGTCGGAGGAGTGCCGATTGAAATACCGGCCTGGTAGGGTTCACGTGATGAGTCTCGTGGCGCTTGCCGTCGTCGGGCTGGCGCTTGTGGCGGTGGCGGAGCGCTCGAAGAGCCCGGCGATGCAGCCCCACTTCAACGACAAGATGGCGGCGGCTACGCTGTCGCGCGCGGCTCTTGACGCCATCCGGGAGGCAAGGCTTGGGCTGGGCGGGCCGATAGACGTGGTCAACGACCCGAGCGAGACGGGCCTCATAGGACACGAGTTCTCTCTGATCACATCGAGTAGGGGTTCGCACGAGCAGAAGCTCCGCGCTCTCGACCCGAACCTTGCGGGAGTCTTCGTCGAACTGCTCAAGAGAAGCAGGGTGGGGGAGGGTGACAAGGTTGCGGTCGCATTGACCGGCGCTTTCCCCATGCTGAATGCGATGATGCTCCTGTCCATCGAGTCTCTCGGCGCCGTGCCGGTGACCATTACCTCCGTCGGTGCGTCGATGTGGGGCGCGAACGATCCGGACCTCACCTGGCTCGACATGGAATCCGTGCTGATGGATGCGGGGCTCCTGAAGCACCGCTCCGTCGCGGCGTCGAGGGGCGGTGGCGATGACCGGGGACGGGGGCTCTCACCGGAGGGGCGGGCGCTGGTCGACAGCGCGGCTGTGAGGAACGGCGTCCCCATCATCGATGAGCGGACTCTCGATGAGAGCATCGCTCGCAGAATGGAAGTGTACGAAGAGGCGGTAGACGGAGATGCGTACGCGGCCTACGTCAACATCGGAGGCGGTCTTGGCAGCACGGGAAGCTCACAGGTCTACCGTCTTCTTAGGCCCGGCCTTGCGAGAAACCTCGGCACGAAGAACTTCCCGAGGAGGGGCACACTCGTTCGCATGGCGCAGCGGGGCGTGCCTGTGATCCACGTGCCCAGCGCCGACTACTTCATCGAGCGCTACGACCTCTCGACGGAGCCTACGCCGCTTCCAGACATCGGGACCGGCGGCATCTTCTTCAGAGACAGATACAACGTTCCGCTCGCGGGGATTCTGGCAGTCCTCTACGGGTTCCTGATCTTCGTGGTCGTCAGGATCGACCTGAAGCACTACCTGTTCCGCAAGCCGCGGTAGCATGTGGCGGCTCTGACCACCGCGTGGCATGCGGCAGTTTTGACTACCGCCCGGGAGATCCGGGCGGACGAGCTCGGACCGGAGGCGCAATGAGAAGAGCTCTCACCCTTGGCGTGACGGTCGCTGTGCTGGCCGCGGTGCTGGCCGTGGTGCCGGCGCAGGTCTCCGCCGCGGCTGACTGGAAGTCGTTCAGGCCGGCCGAATACGCGGCGAAGGTCAGGATCTCGGTCGACGACAAGAGACTGACGTACTACCAGTTCACGGCTGACGAGCCTCTGACCTTCTCCGTCGAGGGGCCGACGCGGGTCAAGGTGCTCACTCGTGTGCGAGTGCCGAACGACCGCGAGATCGCGGAGTACGGCGTGTCCATCTCGCGCGACGGCGTCCACGTAAGAACGGTCGAGAAGGAAGCCTACCCGAAGGAGTCCGCGTTCTACGTCGCGTTCATGAGCTTCCGCCCGGGCGTCATCCGGCGCATCTACATCGACGTCCCGACGGGGCGGCACGGGTACGAGCTCAGAGCCGTCGGCAGGCATTCCGTGGACGCGCGGCTCTTCGAGTCTGCCCGGTCGAAACCGTCGCTCGTGTCCATCGCGCCGCGGGACTACGACTCGGTCGAGACGCTCTACTATCGTGACAAGGAGCTGACCTACTACATGATGACGAAGGACGCGCCGGTCGTGCTCGACGTCATCGGACCCACGAGCATGAAGG
>JAUVLG010000036.1 GCA_030595835.1 Candidatus Eiseniibacteriota bacterium
CCCTACCTCTCCCCCAGCAGCTTCATCCGGTCGCCGAGGACATCGTGGACGTAGAGCATCTGAATCGCGACGATGAACGCGACAGCGAGCGGCGTCGCCAGAAACACACCCAGCGCACCGAACAGCATCGCCATCACGATCTGCACGGTGATGAGGAGCGCCGGCGCCATCGACACGGCACGCTGCTGTATCAGGGGCGTAATGAAGTAGTTCTCGAGGACCTGCACGATGGTGAACACGAGGATGACGTAGAGTGTCATGATGGGGCTCTCGACGAGCGCGACGAGTATCGCGGGTATCGCGCCCAGCACGGGCCCAAGAAAGGGTATGAACGCGAGCAGCGCGGCTATCAGCGCGAGCGCCAGGGGCTCGGGCACGCCGGCTATCCACAGCCCAAGCGCGGTCAGCAATCCCACAACCACCATCGAGGCGGCACGGCCCACCAGCCACCACCTGAGGGCCACCCCCATCGCGGCAAACACCTCTCGCGTTCGCCTGCGCCTGGGAATCGGGAAGAGCCGGACGACGTTATCCACGTAGAGGCTCGGACTCACCGCCATGTAGAGGCCGAGGAAAAGCATCAGAAGCACGTTGAGCAGGCCGCCCGCGGTCGTCCTGAAGAAACCACCCACGCCCTTCAGCACGTCCGTGCCCATCGGGAGAAGCTGGCTGGACTCCGGCATCCACTGAACCAGCTGCTTCCCCCACTCCCACTCGTTCAGATACTCGCGAAGCCGTTCGAGCGCGCTGGGAAGGTGCTCGCCGAGCTTCGCGATCTGCGTCACCACTGGCGGACCAACCAGCCACACGGCCGCCACAAAGGAACCGAAGAAGAGCACTATAGCGATGGCGAGTGCACCACCCCTCCGCATCCCGGTCAGCTTCTCTATCACCATCGCGATGCCGTCCAGGAAGACCGCCAGCAGTACTCCAGCAAAGACCACGAGCAGCACGCTCGCAACCTGGCGAGCCAGCAGCAGGATCAGGACCACGCCGACCACGATGGCCGTGGCCGTCAGCGCCTTCCACGCGAATCTGCGGTCGTCCCTGGAGTCCCCTCTCATGACCGTTGTGCCCATTCCTTCCGGTCCGGATCACCGCAGACCTAGTGTATCTTCTTGAACTCGCCGCCGGCCGTGCCGCAGACCGGGCAGATATCAGGCGCACCCTTCCCGACCGTGTGACCGCACACCGGGCACACGTAGTAGGGGAAGTCCCCCTGCTCAGAACCGAGCGTGGCGAGCAACTCGGCGTACAGCTCCGCGTGCGTCTTCTCGACCGTGCTGGCCAGCTCGAACGAACGCAGTGCCTCCTCGTTCCCCTCTGCCTTCGCATGCTCGATCATCTCGGGGTACATGGTCTTGAACTCGTGGGTCTCGCCCGCGATGGCGTCCTTGAGGTTCTCCTCGGTCGTGCCGATGCCCCCCAGCGCACGGAGGTGGTTGTGCGCGTGCACGGTCTCCGCCGCCGCGGCCGCCCGGAACAACCTCCCCACCTGGAAATGTCCTTCCGCGTCTGCCTTCTCCGCGTAGGCCAGGTACTTGCGGTTGGCCTGCGACTCACCCGCGAACGCGTCTCTCAATGCCTGCTCTGATTTCGGCATGCTCTCCTTCGCGGAGTCTTCAACGCCTCCCATGATGGATGCGCCCTTGTCGTCGGTCGGTCGAGTTCGCGTCTCGTGCAACCCTGCCCTGACACCGTCCAGCTGCGTCCGGCAATCGGGCACCATCTCGAAGAACTCCTCCAGCTTCCCGCACGCGTAGTCCTCGCAGTGCGCGCAGTTCACAACGCCCCTCTCCATCCCACACTTCCTGATCTCGCAGACCGCACAGTGCTGGAAGAGGACGCTTCCATCCGAAGTGCAGCCCTCGCAGTTGATGTCGGACGGCTGGATCTCGGTCTCGAACATCTTGGACCACGTTCTGGCCACCTCGCCCCTCTTATCATCGTCATTGTCGCGGGTTGCGAGGAACGCCCCGCACTCGTGGCACTTCAGGCCACAGATGGCGATCATCTCACTCATCGTCGCCCCCTTCTAGACCGTCACCATGGCCTCGGACTCCAGCATCCGCCCAACTACCTTTGCCATGTCACTGATTCGACCGACCGCCATCCTGTCGGCGACCCCGTAGTACCCGGCGCATGTCCCGCAGGCCACAAGGTCCACACCAGCCTCCGAGAGCACCGTCAGTGCGTCGAGCACGTGCGAGCCCTCCGCAAGCAGCTTCACGCCCGAGTTGTAGAACAGCATCACCCGAGGCATAGGCGATGCCGTGCACAGCTTCCGCAGAAACGACCCCATCAGCTTGCTGCCAAGCTCATCCGACCCATCCCCCAGTACGTCGCTGTTGACCACTACCAGCTTTCTATGGGCCACACTGCCCTCCATGCGTAAGACCTGCTCTTCAGATATGCTGCTGGCGTTCGGGCTTCCGCACGAACGAGGATCCTCGACCGATGATGCGACACCCGGTGCCCCGGACAGCGAGATTCTATCCGCCCTGCGCCGCGAGCGCCAGCAGAAATCAGACAGTTCATCGCCCCGGCAGTCTGTCATGAATAACGCCGCCGGGCGGCTTCCACCCGACGGCGCCATGAGCAATCACTGGAGCATCAGTGCATGCGCGGGGGACTGTGCCCCTCGCCTAGCTCTGTTTCTCCGAAGCCAGTTCCCTACCGGTCTTGGCCGATAGGATGCGGAACTCCTCGCGTCCCAGCTCCCGGTCGTCCGTCACCTCGATCGAGCGCCGGACGTCCTTCTCGAGCGCCCGTAGCCTCGCGCTCTCCTCACTCACGAGGTGGAGCGCCAGATCAGGCGACACCATGAGCTTGAGCTTCTTCTCACGCGACGACGATGCGACCCTGCGCACCGCACGCTCGATGAAGAGCATGATGGAGACCATCGAGAGCACCTTCCCTGTCCCCTCGCACTGAGGACACTGGTCGGTGTACTGGTGCAGGAGACTGGGCCTCACGCGCTGCCTCGTCATCTGGACCAGGCCAAGTTCGCTGATCGGATATATCTTGCTGCGCGCACGGTCGCGTGCCAGCATCTTCTTCAGCTCCTGGAAGACCTTCTGCCGATTCCCTTCACTGGCCATGTCGATGAAATCGATGACGATAATGCCGCCGATGTCCCTGAGCCGCAGCTGCCGCCCGACCTCGCGCGCGGCGCCCAGGTTGGCGTTGAGAATGGTCTCTTCCTGGTTCTTCTTTCCCGTGTACCTGCCGGTGTTGACGTCGATTGCCGTGAGCGCCTCCGCGTGGTCGATAACGATGTAGCCGCCCTTCTTGAAGTAGACCTTCCGTCTGAGGCTCTTCTCGATATCGCCCTCGATGTTGTAGGCATCGAAGATGGGAGTGCTGTCGCGGTGGTACTCGACCCTTCCCTTGAGTTCGGGCGCTACGGTCCGGAGGTATCCGCCGATCTCCCTGTAGCCCTTCCGCGAGTCCACGATGAGCCTGGCGACGTCCGCGGTAAAGACGTCGCGCACGAGCCCTGCGGTCAGGCCCATCTCGCGCTGGATGAGCGCCGGCGCCCGGTGAGACTCGGCGATGCTGTTGGTCTTCTTCCACAGCTTGACGAGGAACTTGAGGTCGCGCTTGATCTGACGTTTGCTGGCACCCGCCGCGGCCGTCCGCATGATGAGACCACCCCACGGCGGCCGGATCTCGCGAGCGAGCGCCTTGAGCCGGTCGCGCTCCGGCGACTTCTCGATCTTGCGCGAAACACCTACCGACCCCGAGAAGGGTACCAGCACCAGGAAGCGCCCGGGCATCGAAATCTGGGTCGTGACCCTGGGGCCCTTCGTGCTTATGGGCTCCTTCGTGACCTGAACGAGGATCTCCTGGCCCTTCTTAAGCAAATCCTGAATGGGGACGTTCGGAGAGCCCATCCGCTGGCCCTCCTCCACCTCGAACGGCTCGTCACTGTTGAGGTCCCCGAACTCCGCGGTGACGTCCCGCATGTCCGAGACGTGCAGGAACGCGCTTTTCGGCTGCCCTATATCCACGAACGCGGCCTGCATGCCTGGCAGAACCGCGCCCACAACACCCTTGTAGATGTCACCGACGATGCGACCACCCTCCCCGTGTTCCACCAACACCTCAACGAGCTGGTTGTCTTCGAGGATGGCTATCCGCGTCTCGCCGCTCGACACGTTGACAACAATTTCCTTGTGCACACCACTCCTTTGTATGGCGGACCGCGCCCCACTACCTGGCGACACAGCACCCGCAATCGCTCAAGGGCACAGCCATTGTGCCCCTTATCCGTCTGCTCTCAAGTATAGTCCCGCTAGCGGACAGGTTCAAGTCCCGCTCCGCCGCCGGTGGCCCTGCGCAGGAGGGCCGTCCGGTGAATCCGCGCCAGTTGCGGCGGTGCGGCGGCTTCAGGGGTCAGTAGCCTGACCACGTCAACAGGCCGCATGGAGCCCTCTTTCCCGAACGCGAGCACCGCGCGGAGCACGGGGGCCTTGAGTCCTGACCTCGCCTCATCCCCTGCCCCCGCCTCAACCACCACAAGTTCCAGAATCTGCTCGGTGGGCCGCACCGTCTTGACCTTGCCGCCCTTGGGCACCTCGGCCTCACTGACACGCCTGAGCGCCTCGATGCGCGCCTCGATCTCCTTCGTGGACAGCCCCACAAGCCCTTGCACATCGCTGATGATGTACTCGGAACCCTCCGCGATCGCGCTCGGCGATCGCTTTGAGGTCAGCGCCGAGACCGAAAGAAGCCCAAGCCCTTCGGGCAGCCCCCCTCCGAATTTCGCCTCGATCTCCTCCTCCGCCAGCGGCCGCGTGAACTCCAGATCGAAAAACTCGGCGTCGCCCGTCGCTCCTACGGGCAGAGGTGGCCCGAAGGACAGCTTCGGATGTGGGTTGAAGCCCTGCGTGTAGACAACCGGCAGCCCGGAGATCGCCAGCGCCCGCAGCACCGCACGCACGATATCGAGATGCGAGATGAACCTCACAGCGGCGCCCTTCGAGTACCGGACTCGCCACCTGGTGCCGTTTCCGTCCCCCCGGCGGACCTTCCGTTCGCGACGTCCGAAGCTCGGCTCGGAGGTTGGCGTCGACACCGCCGCGCGTCGCTCGGGCATCTCGCGCCCCGCGGGCCCACGCGCCACGCCATCAGCCGTGCACGCACCGCAGTTGAAGCAGCCGGACTCTCGACAGTCGGGCGTCAGCTCCGCCCGAAACGCCTTCTCGCGCTCGGACAGCAGGAACTCCCTGGTCGGTCCCCCGTCAATGTGATCCCACGGAAGCGGCTCGTCCGGGTCGCGCGACTCGAGGAAGCTCCCAGGCTCCACTCCCGCCTCGTCGAACGCCCGCCGCCACGTTTCGAAGTTGAATGTCTCGGTCCAACCGTCGAACCTGGCCCCCGCACGGAACGCGTTCTCCACGACCTCGCAGAGCGAGCGCCCGCCGCGCGCCATCACACCCTCGAGAAACGAGACCTCGGGATCCCTGGTCGCCAGCTTCACGCTTCGTTCGCGCCGCATCCGCTCCCTCAGGAACTTCTCCTTGCCCCGCGTTTCGTCGGCCGTGTCCTGCCGCTCCCATTGGAACGGCGTGTGCGCGCGAGGCACGAACGGGGAGATCGACACGTTGATGCGCGCGCCCTTCCTCCTCTTCCTGGCCACCGTGCTGACCTTAGAGACGAGGCGCACGATGCCCTCGAGATCCTCCTCGGTCTCCGTCGGCAGCCCTATCATGAAGTAGAGCTTGATCCTGTTCCAGCCGGACCCGAACGCAATGTCCACCGTCTCAAGAATGCTCTCCTCGGTCTCGTTCTTGTTGACAACATCTCGGAGACGCTGCGTGCCGGCCTCCGGAGCGAACGTCAGCCCCGGACGCCTCACTCTCCCTATGCCGTCGGCAAGCTCGAGCCCGAACCGGTCCACGCGGAGCGATGGCAGTGATATGCTGACGCGCCTGTCGAACAGCTTCTCGTTCAGGCGCGAGATCAACTCGGGCAGTTCCTCGTAGTCCGATGTCGAGAGCGAAACGAGCGATACCTCGTCGTAACCGGACGCGGCAAGTCCCTCGTCAACGAGGCGGACGACGTCCTCGATCGGACGCGGGCGCACCGGTCTCGTTATCATCCCTGGCTGGCAGAACCGGCACCCGCGCGTGCACCCCCGCATGATCTCGACGGCGAGCCTGTCGTGCGTCGTTTCCGTAACCGGAACGACCGGCACCGACGGATGCCCCGCGTAGTCTATGGAACGCTCCGCCCTGCGATGGACCCGCGCGGGCACCTCAACACCGTTACCCGCGGAGACGCGCGCGCCATCCACTCGCGGGAACGTCCCCGCGTACGATCCACCAGCAATCCGTTCCTCGTAGAGCGACGGCACGTACACGCCGGGAAGCCCGGCCGCCCGCGCCAGCAGCTCCGCCCGGCTCAATCCGTCCGCCCGCGCCGCGATCACCAGATCAGCGATGTCCA
Source organism: Candidatus Eiseniibacteriota bacterium (assembly GCA_030595835.1). Classification (GTDB taxonomy): domain Bacteria; phylum Joyebacterota; class Joyebacteria; order Joyebacterales; family Joyebacteraceae; genus JALGZG01. The sequence goes on from JAUVLG010000036.1 coordinate 6,454, forward strand.
ACACCGCGCTCTCGCCGTCGCCGATCACGAAGAGGTCGAAGAACGCCGCTATGGGCTCGGGGTTCAGGGCCGAAGGGCCGCCGCCTACGATCAGCGGCTCGTCCTCTCCCCTGTCCGCCGCACGCAACGCCACGGACGCGAGGTCCAGCATCATCAGGATGTTCGTGTAGTGGAGTTCGTACTGAAGCGTGAAGCCAATGACGTCGAAGTCCCGTGCCGCACGCTGACTCTCAACGGAGAAGAGCGGCACGCCCCTCTCCCTCATCAGCGCCTCCATGTCGGTCCACGGCGCGAAGACACGCTCCGCGAGAACGTCGGGCCGCCGGTTGAGGATATCGTAGAGCAGTCGGATGCCCAGGTGGGACATACCGATCTCGTAGGCGTCGGGAAATGCCAGAAGGAAGCTGAGAGCGACGTCCGCCGGGTCCTTACGTGGGACGTTCCTCTCCCCACCGGTGTAGCGGCTGGGCCTGGCGACCAGCGGCAGGACCTCACGCTCGAGCTTCTCGAGGAACTCGCCCATGTGCACGACCTGCCTTGCCGTTGCCCGTGGCGCGGTTCTACTCGGCGAGTGAAGCGCCTCGCTTGAGCGCCTTGCGGTTGAGTTCCATTACCCGCTCGCTCTTGCCGTGCATCTGGGCATCGAGCGACCTGGTCAAGAGCGTATCGAGTTCTATCGTGCGGAGCTTCGCCACGAATGCGCCGAGCATTACCATGTTCGCGGACCTTGACGAGCCGACCTCGTCGGCGATCTCGTTGGCGGCGACCTTAAAGACGTTCACGTCGTCGCGCTTGACCTCGCGGTCGATGAGCGAGGTGTTGTAGAAGATCCAGCCCCCGGGCTTCACCGTGTCCTCAAACTTGTCCAGCGACGGCCCGTTCATAATGAGCACGACGTCAGGCTCCTCCACCGTCGGTGCGGCTATGTCACAATCCGCGACTATCACCGAGCAGTTCGCCGTCCCACCCCGCATCGCCGCCCCATACTGCGGAAAGAAGGTCGTGTGCTTGTCTTCCACCATGGCCGAATAGGCGATGAGCCGTCCCATCAGGACGATCCCCTGTCCTCCGAAACCCGCGCACCTGATCTTCTGTGTCATCGACTGTCTCCCTGTCTTCCTAGAACCTCCGGCCTGAACGACGCGCCCTACCTGCTAGCTCTCGGCCGTGATGTCCTTGAACACGCCCAGTTCGTAGTGGTCCAACATCTTGTCCTTCAGCCACTTCATGGCCTCGGGCGGGTTCATGCCCCAGTTGGTCGGACACGGCGACACGATCTCAACCAGGCTGTAGCCCTTCTTGTCGAGGACGAGCTGGAAGGCCTTCCGGAGATACTTCTTCGTCGCCATGACGTTCTTCGGCGAGTCCACGGAGCCGCGCGCCAGATACGCCACACCACCCAGAGTCTGAAGCAGCTCACACACGCGGATCGGATATCCGGCGATCGAAGGGTCCCGCCCGAGCTGGCACGTCGTGGACGGCTGCCCGACCAGCGTGGTCGGCGCCATCTGCCCGCCTGTCATCCCGTAGATCGCGTTGTTGATGAACACCGTGACGAAGTTCTCGCCCCGGTTGGCCGCGTGCACCGTCTCTGCCGTGCCGATGGCCGCGAGGTCACCGTCGCCCTGGTAACTGATAACGAAGCAGTCGGGCTTCGCCCTCGACATACCCGTCGCCACCGCCGCCGCCCGACCGTGCGCCGCCGAGATCACGTCGAAGTTCCAGTAGAGGTCGGCGAAGACCGAGCACCCAACGGGCGCGATCCCTATCGCCTTCTCCCTCAGACCGAACTCGTCCACCAGTTCAGCGACGATGCGATGCGCGACGCCGTGCCCGCAGCCCGGGCAGTACAGCGTCTTCGCATCCTTCATCGCCTCCGGCATCGCGAAGACCTTTTCCATGTCTCTCCTCCTAAAACGCTGCAAGCGGTCAGAGATTCCTGGGCGGCGCCGCACCTGCCCTAACAACCTTCACCCCACTCGTCTCCACGCCCGCTAGAAGTTCCTCACGATCTCGTCACTCTTCGAATCGAGCGCCTTCTGCAGGTGCTCGACAATGTCCGCCTGCCCCGGGATCCCGCCGGCCGTCCGGCCGTGCAGGTGGACCTTCGTCTTGAGCCCGGTCGCCAACCTCACGTCCTCCCACATCTGTCCCAGTGACAACTCGACCACGAGCATGTGCTCGACGCGATCCGCCAGCTTGCTCAGCGGGTCGGACGGGAACGGCCACAGCGTTATCGGGCGGAAGAGACCCACCTTCATCCCCTCCTCGCGGGCCTGCTCCATCGCGGAGCGCGCGATCCTGGCACAGGTACCGTACGCGACCAGGACGATGTCGGCGTCGTCCGTGTCCACCTCTTCGTAGCGCGTCTCGTTCTTCGTGATCTCTTCGTACTTGTGGAACAGATCGAGGTTCCGCTGCTCCATACCAGGGACGTCCAGGACAAGCGACGTGACGAGAAGCGGATCCTTCGTCGCGGGATCGCCCAGCCTCCAGTCGGCCTTCGACGGCAGGTCCGGCAGCGGCTTGTACTCGTGGAGCACGAGCGGCTCCATCATCTGCCCGAGGATACCGTCGGCCAAGATCATCGTCGGCATCCTGTACTTGTCGGCCACATCGAATCCCAGCATCGTGAAATCGTAGAGCTCCTGCACGTTGGTCGGGCCGAACACGATCACGCGGTAGTCACCGTGTCCGCCGCCACGCGTCGACTGGAAGTAGTCCGACTGCGCCGGCGCGATGTTGCCTAAGCCCGGTCCGCCACGGTTAACGTTGACGAAAAAGACCGGCAGCGAGGCGCTCGCTATGTAGGAGATGCCTTCCTGTTTCAAACTCATGCCCGGGCTCGAGGACGACGTCATGCAGCGCTCCCCGACGGCCGCGGTACCGTAGCACATGTTGATCGCGCCTATCTCGCTCTCCGTCTGGATGAAAATCCGCCCCTCCTCCAGCATTCTCCTCGACATATAGGCGGTGAGCTCGTTCTGTGGCGTGATGGGGTAGCCGTAGTAGGCCATGCAGCCCGCCTGGACGGCGGCCTCTCCCATGGCCTCGTTCCCCTTCATCAACACCTTCTCACCGATGGGGATCTTCTCGCTCATTCGGCTCCTCCGCTTCCTACTTGTAAACCTCGATGGCCAGGTCTGGGCACATCAACGCGCAGAAGGTGCACCCGGTGCACTTCTCCGGATCGAAGCACTCGACCGGATGATAACCCATGCTGTTGAGACCCTCCGCGAGCCTCAGTATCTTCTGCGGGCAGGCATCGACACAGTAGCCGCAGCCCTTGCACCGCTCAGGATCGATGACGATCTTCGGCACTCCTGACCCCCCTTCACGAGAGCTGGTACTATGAGAAACCCCTGGCGCCGCGGGAACGACCCCAAGTCTCGAAACGCGCCAAAGCCTGAACAATCTATCACGAGCGGGTCAGGCCGCCAAGACCTTTTCCTCACCCCATGGCAGGATCGCGCGTGAGATCTGCGAGTGTGGATTGGAGAGAAGCCCGTCCCGCCGTCCCGTCGCGACCCCTATCTTTCTGATGAGCGCCAGAACCTCGGGGTCGCCGGCCGTCGGCGGCTCGACCAAACGTATGCGCCAGCGGGTCCACTTCCTGATATGGACGACATCATCTGCGCCTATGCGGCGTATGGCGGAGAAAACTGACTCCCCCTCGACACCCTCGCGATCGGTCACGAGGACCGCCACCTCATCGTCCGCGAGCCCCGCCGCCCACGCCGCGTCGTCGTCCGGCTCCGCCCCTCCTGCCGCGGCCAGCGTGTACTTGTGCTTGTTGGGATTGGCGAAGAGGTTCGTGCTCCGGACAAGCTGCTCGATGGTCTCTCGTGCGGCGCCGGCCGTCCGGGCCTGGACCTCTATCTCCCAGAGCTCCTCACGAGCGAGGTCGGAGACAAGATCCCTGAGGCCCATCTTCTCCTGCAGAGCCTCGAGCGCGGAGCGAGCCTCATTGCCGGCAGCCTTCAGCTCAACGCTGAGGAGGAAGCTGTGTCTCGCGGCCACTCAGGCCCCCTTCCCGTTGTTCTCGATGAAGCGTACGAGCGAGGACATGACACCCAGCCCCGGTCCCGGCCCGAAGAGCGCGTCTCCCCCGCGCGCGTGGCGCCGGCGGCGGCCCCACTCGCCGGGAAGGTCATCGGGCAACTGGAACATCCAGGAGGAGCGCTCCGGGTGCGGCATCATTGCCACTACGTTGCCTGCAGGGTTAGAGATGCCGGCGATATTCCTCGACGAGCCGTTGGGATTGTCAGGGAACCCGTCCGCGGGCGTGCCGTCAGGCGCGCCGTACGTCAGGACCACCTGTCCGGCCTCAAAGAGCCGGTCGACCAGGCCTTCGTCCCTGGTGACGAACCTGCCCTCGGCATGTGCCACCGGTATCGGGACGGTCTCCGCCGGTTTCAGGGCGGCGGTCGCGCAGCAACGCTCGTGCGCCACCACAACATGCGTCCACCGCGTGTAGTACCCGTCCCTGTCCGGCATGATGTTGTGCGCAAGCCCCATCTCGACGCTGCCGGCCCTGATGCCCGGCACCATGCCGGCCTCTATCAGGATCTGCGCACCGTTGCAGATGCCGATGACGGGCTTGCCCCTCTCGGCCTGTTCAAAGAGGCAGTCGACGACGCGGTCCTTGGCCGCGATCGCGCCCGCTCGGACACGGTCCTGATACGAGAACCCGCCCGGCAGCACGTAGCCGTCGTAATCCGCAAGCGTGGACGTCGGACCGTTCCACATGAAGATGTCACACGACGCCCCGGTCGCGAGCACGGACCTGCGCGTCTCCTCCTCGCAGTTCATGCCTGGGAATCTCAGAACGGCTATGTTCGGTCCGGATTCGCTCACAGCATCACCTCTGTCGCTCCGTTCAGCCATGCTCCACTCATCTCGCCCTCTGACACCACGATGTCACCGATTCCGTCAGCCCGCACGACCAGCCCGCTCGTCGCTGTCGTCCGCCCGATCCTCGCGTGCCAGGCGCCCCGCTTTGCGAGCACCGCGATCGCCCGCTCGACGTCCGCCGGATCGACCTCGAGCAGGTAGCCCCCGTTCTCGCAGAAAAGCAGCTCGCACGCCGCGAGCGCATCGACGGCGACGCGTCGACCCTCGCCTGAGACACCTCCGCCGACCCCGGCCCCGCCCTCGGGCAGGACCGCTCCCAGACCGATGTCGGCGCCGATCTCGGTGTCCGGCGACGAGCCAAGCAGCATCTCCGCCAGCGCCACGACCATGCCTCCATCGGAGATGTCGTGACACGCCCGCACGAGCCCGGCCTCAATGAGATCGGTCACCGCGGCCATCATCGCCCTCTCCTCGTCCGCTCTGACATGCGGCGGCCCGGCCCCAACCCCACCGGCCACCGTCCTCATGAACGCCGACGCTCCGAGCTCCCCGTGCCGCTCCCCCACCAGCAGAAGCGAGCTTCCGGTCGACTTCATACCTAGCGTCGCGTGATGCGCGATGTCGGACACGCGCCCCACGGCGCAGACGATGGGCGACGGTAGAACCGCGTTGCCCGCCGACGACTGATTGTAGAAGCTCACGTTCCCCGAGATGACGGGTATGGGCTCGTCGGAATCCTTCATGCCGATGCCGCGCGCCGCGTCGCCGATGCCGCGCACCGCATCGACGAAGTCCTGGAAAACCTCCGCGATCTCCGGATTGCCGAAGTTGAGACAGTCAGTAAGCGCGATGGGAACGGCCCCGACGGCGGCCACGTTCCGCACGGCCTCCGCGACCGCGGCCGCGCCCGCCTCGTAGGGACTGAGCGCCGCCAGGAACGGGTTCCCGTCCGCCGCGATGGCCATGCCGACCCGCTCGCCGGGGATGGGCGCAACCACGCACGCGTCCGCCTCGCCTGGCCGCACCACAGTGTTGCCCTTGACCTCACTGTCGTAGTGCCTGTATATGTGCTCCCGCGACGCGATGTTGGGCGACGCAAGGACTCGCAGCACCGCATCCGCGACGTCTATGTCTCCCGGGATCCCGACCTCCGGGACATCCCTCTCGTGCCGCCGCTGCGCCCGCTCGTAACAGACCCCGGCGGTTATCTGCTCGGTCGAGGCATCGCAGACCACCGTCCCCTCGTGTTCCAGGATGAATCTCGGTTCCGGGATGACCTCTCCCACGACGACCGCCGCGGCGCCGTGACATAGTTCCGGAAGCTCGAACTTTTCGTTGAAGATACGCACGACCTCGGCCGAAACGTCGCGCGGCACCACCAGACAGTAGCGTTCCTGCGTCTCCGAGCACGCGATGACCTCGGGCAGAAGCCCACCCACGGCCACCGGGACCTTCGATAGATCCACGCGCACCCCAAGCCCCGCCGCCGCGCCCAGCTCCGACGTTACACACGCGATACCGCCCGCGCCGAGATCCTTGTAACCCACGGCCACGCCGCGCGCCTTCAGGAGCTTCAGCACCTCCTGCGTCGCCACGGTCAGCATGCGCTTGAGGAAGGGGTCCGGCACCTGAACGGCGTACTTGTCGTCGAACGCCTTCTCCTCGTCCAGGATGCGAGACGCGAACGTCGCTCCTCCGAACCCGGACGGGTCGGTCGGTTTGCCGACGAGGACCAGGTCGTAGGGCACGCTCGCCGCCTCGGCGGGCGCGCGACTGCGCACGACGTCGCCCTCTTCGACGAGCCCCACCGCTACGACGTTGACCAGGCAGTTGTCGTCGAACGACTCGTCGAAATAGACATCGCCGCCCAGATTGGGAACGCCCAGCGCATTGCCGTACTGCCAGATGCCCTCGACCACACCGTGGATTATCTCGCGCGTCCGCTCCGCATGCCGCCCGACAGGATCCCCGAACCGCAGCGGATCCAGCACGCCGATGACATCGGCGCCCATGCAGTAGACGTCGCGGACGATGCCCCCGATGCCGGTGGCGGCGCCCTCGTTCGGAACGACCTGTGACGGATGGTTGTGGCTCTCGTGCGCGAGGGCTATGCAGTAGCTCGTCCCGTCGATCTCACAGAAGCGCACGACCCCGGCGTCCTCACCGGGCCCGAGCACGACGTTCGACGCCTCCGTGGGCAGGTACTTCTTGAGGACCTCTCGGGAGCTTTTGTAGGAGCAGTGCTCGCTCCACATCGTGTTGAAGATGTGGGCTTCCACGACCGTGGGATCTCGGCCCAGAAGCTCGGCGATCCGCCTGGCCTCATCCAGCGTGAACGACAGTCCGGCCGCATCCAGCGTCAACCTTAGTACGTCATCTCCCGCTTCCTCGATCGCGACGGTGCGTGCCGCGCGGGCCGTGGTACGGGTCAATGCGGCACCTCCTCAAGCTTGATGTCGAAGTCGTGAGTCTCTTCGCCGCGGAGGACGGTCACAGTAATGACGTCCCCCACCCTCGACCCGAAGATGGCGCGCCGCGCCTGCCGCACGCTCTCCACCTCCTCGCCGTTCACGGCGGTGACGATGTCCCCGAACCGAACACCGGCACGCTCCGCCGGGCTGTCGGGTTCCAGGAATGAGGCCAACACGCCACGCACAGCGGGAAGGCCGAGGTTCTGCGCCAGTGCGGGGTTCAGGTCCTGAACGCGCATGCCGACCCAGACGTCTCTGACACGCCCGAACTCGATGAGCTCGTTGATGATGAGCCTGGCCATGTTGACCGGTATCGCGAAGCCGACGCCCTGCGAGCCGCCGCTCATACTGAAGATGAAGGAGTTGATCCCGACGACCTCGCCGACGCAATTGACCAGCGGGCCACCGGAGTTGCCGGGGTTGATGGAGGCGTCCGTCTGGATCATGTCCTTGTAGATGGCGTCGGACTCTCCGTCCGCCAGAACGTCTCTGTGGAGCGCACTGACGACGCCCGCGGTAACGGTGGGGTGCGGATCGTTGAGGACGTGTCCGAACGGGTTCCCGATAGCGACGACCCACTCGCCGATCATGAGGTCGTCCGAATCCCCGAGCACCGCCACCGGAAGATCCTCGCCATCGATCTTCAGGACCGCGAGGTCGAATCTGGAATCATCGCCCAGCACGCGCGCCTGGAACTCACGCCCATCCGTCAGGGTCACCCTGACGTCACCCGCTCCGCCCACAACGTGCTCGTTCGTCAGGATGTACCCGTCACCGTCGACGATGACGCCCGACCCGAACGACTGGTAGGGCTCGCGGTAGACCCGGTCCGGGAAGTGTCCCCTGAAGAATCGCTCGAAGAAGTCGTTGCGCATGGGGTCCGCTCGGATCACCCGCGTCTTCACGGCGCTGATGGATACCGTCGCCGGCCCCACGCTGTCGGCCGCCCTCACGAGGGCCGTCTGCCGCGACAGCACGACGGGCTCCCCATGGTCACCGTACGCGGGCATGCCTGACTGACCGACGACAATGCGGGACACCTGCTCCGACTGCTCTCTCAAAGCCTTCACCGTGACGAGAAGCCCCACGGAGATGCCCGCGACGATGAAGAGCAGCGAGAGGATTACGTATCGTGCGACCTTCGAGTCCACGGAGATCTCTCCTAGCGGTTCTTCACCTTCTCCCAGTCCGCGAGGAACGAGTCGATGCCTTTGTCCGTCAATGGGTGATTGAAAAGCTTGTCGAACACGCTGAACGGCAGCGTGATGACGTCGGCGCCCACGAGCGCCGCCTCAACCACGTGCTGCGGATGTCTCGCGCTCGCAACGATGACCTCGGTCTCGAACGCGTAGTTCTCGTAGATGTCCATTATCTCGGCAACGACGTCCATGCCCGTGTGCCCGACGTCGTCCAGACGTCCGATGAACGGGCTGACGAACGTCGCGCCCGCCTTGGCCGCCATGAGAGCCTGGTTCGACGAGAAGATCAGCGTGCAGTTCGTGCGGATGCCGAGTTCGCGAAGCTCGTGCAGCGCCTTGACACCCTCGCGGGTCATCGGGATCTTGATGATGACGTTCTCGTGGATCGGGACAAGCTTCTTCGCTTCCTCGACCATCCCGGCGCAGTCGAGACTGACGACCTCGGCGCTCACCGGACCATCCACGATCTCGCAGATCTGACGGATGATGTCCTCGAACGCACCCTCCTCACGCGAGACAAGCGTAGGGTTCGTCGTGACGCCGTCCACTACTCCCAGCGATGCCGCTTCCCTGATCTGCTCGATGTTCGCCGTGTCCAGAAATATCTTCAAGCCCTACCTCCTAGTCGTATCGGACCTCTTCCAGATAAAGGCCATGCGGCGGCGCTGTCGGTCCGGCCGCGCCGCGATCGCGGGCCGCAAGTATCGTCTCGAACTCACTCGGGGGAATCTTCCCGCGCCCCACCTCCACCAGGGTGCCGACGATCGACCTGACCATCCCCCTGAGGAACCGGTTGGCCACAATGCGCAGAACGACCATGCCCCCAAAATCGACCCTATATTCTAGCGAAATCTCAGCCACACGGCAACGGTGATGGTCCGGCTCGCTACCCACCAGGCAGAACGAGGAGAAATCGTGCTCTCCTTCGAGAGCCGTCAGCGCGGCGCGCATGCCCGCCTCGTCCAGCGGGACCCTCACAAACCAGCGGTTCCGCCGCCACACGGGGCTCTCCACTCCCCCGATGAGGTAGAAATAGGACCGCGATACCGCATCGAATCTGGCGTGGAACGACTCGGGAACGTCGACCGCCTTGACAACACGCACGTCCCTCGGCAGCCGCGCGTTCAGTGCGAATCCGATCCGCTCGGCGGGAAGACCGAGCGAGGTCGTAACGCTCGCGACCTGCCCCAGAGCGTGCACGCCGGCGTCCGTGCGCCCGGCGCCCGTCACCCGCACGGCCGTCCCCGCCAGGTCGGCGAGAGCGCCCTCGAGCACGCCCTGCACCGTACGCATCTCCGGCTGAATCTGCCAGCCCGAGAAATCGGTGCCGTCGTACTCTAGAGTAAGCTTGAGATTGCGATCGTGCATGCGACCAGGAACCCCACTACGAGAAACCCGACGGCGTCGTCTCCGTCGAGGGTCAGTTCGATGTACTTCGTCCGTCCAGCCGCGCCCCTGTAGCAGCGCGCGTCCATCGCGAGCGCGAGATCGTCCGCGCGCCTGAATGCGCTCGCGAAGAGCGGCACCAGGATTGGCACGGCGCTCTTCGCGCGGGCCACCAGGCCGCCGTCGAAGCTCACCCCGCGACCCATCTGAGCCTTGATGATCCGTCCCGCCTCGTCCAGCAGCGTGGGCACGAACCTCAGCGCGATCACCGAGATCATCGCCAGTTCGTGGACCGGCAGCCCGAACCTCTCGAACGGCCGCAGCAACCGCTCGATACCGTCACCAAGATCGACGGGAGATGTCGTCGCGGTCAACACACTGGCCAGCGACACCATGAGTCCGACGCGCCACGCGAACAGGGCACCTACGAGAAGCCCCTCACGCGTGAGCCACGGCACGAACGCCACTATCGGCGTGCCGGGCGTCAGCAGTCCATGCATAACGAAGACGATGATGAGAAGCCACTTGAGAGACGCGAGGTTCCTCCACAGGAACCCGGCGCTCAACTTCGACAGAACCACCAGCGCGACGAGCGAGACCGTGAGGAACGCGTAGGCCGCCGGGCTCCGGGTAGCGAGCACGGTCACAAGGAGTGCCATCGCCCCGATCATCTTCACTCGCGGGTCCAGCCTGTGAACGACCGAGCCGGTCGGGTAGTACCGTCCCAGCGTCAGGTCAGTCAGGAAGCTCATTGATCAGCAGCTCCGCTATCTGGACGGCGTTGAGCGCCGCGCCCTTCCTGAGGTTGTCCGCCACGACCCACATCCAGAGGCCGTTCCGCACGGACTCGTCTCTGCGAATCCGCCCGACCCATACGTCGTCCGTGCCACCTGCGTCCACCTGAGTCGGATACGCCACCGACTCGGGGTCGTCGAGGACCCGGATACCAGGCGCCGCGGAGAGTACCGCCCGCGCCTCGGCGGGATCGAGAGGATGTTCCATCTCCACGTTCAGAGTGACCGCGTGCGAGCGGAAGACCGGCACCCTCACACACGTCACGGCCATTCCGAGCCCCGGCATCTCCAGTATCTTCCGGGTCTCGTCAATCATCTTGCGCTCCTCCCGCGTGTGCCCCTCTTCATCGAAGTCGTCGATATGCGGGAGACAGTTGAATGCTATCTGGGTCGGATAGACCTCGGACACCACAGGCTCACCGTCGAGCACGGCGCGCGACTGGTCCGCGAGCTCCTCGATCGCGGCAAGACCCGTCCCCGAAACGGACTGATACGTAGAGGCGACGACCCGGACCAACCCCGCCTCTCTGCGCACGACCTCAAGCGGCAGTGCTATCTGGATGGTGGAGCAGTTGGGGTTCGCGATGACACCACCGTGTCCGACCATCGCCTGCGGGTTGACCTCCGGCACGATGAGCGGTACGTCCGTATCCATCCTGAACGCGCGGCTGTTGTCGATGGCGACCGCCCCGGCCGCCGCCGCTGCCGGCACGAACTCGCGCGAGACCGACGCGCCCGTGGCGAAAAGCACGATGTCGAGGCCGGCCAGACTCTCTTCCGTCAGCGGCACGACCCGCACATCGGCGCCCGCGAACTCGACGGACCGATCCTCTCCCCGCCCCGACGCCATGGCGGTGAGTTCCTCCACCGGGAACGACCGCTCCTCGAGCACCCGCAGCATCTCGAGACCCACGGCCCCCGTCGCTCCAGCGACGCCTACCCGCACTCGTCTCTTCATCCCCTATATCTCCTCGACCGCTCTCTCCGGCAACCACCCCTCGAGGTCCGTCCCCTCTACCGAGACGCGCGCCCAGTCGTCCCGCGCCTCGCGCAATCTGACCTTCGTCCCTTCGTGCAGTCTGAACTCGAGTACGAAGTCATCGCCGGGGCCGGTTCGCACCGGCACGTCAGCGGCGACCACGACGGCCTCCCGGACCGCCGCCGTCCGGTGGATTCGATAGCCAAGCAGCGCGCCGCTCAAGACGAGCAGAGTCGCCACGACGACGATGGCACGCAGGAGCCACGGCTGGAACGCACCCCTCAGAACCCCTGCGATGATACACCCAACCACAACGAAGTAGAGGATGCTCACCGCGACCGCCAGCCATCCGACATCCGCCTGCCTGAAGAACCGTTCGAGCACCTCCGACAGGGCGCCTCCGACGCGGACCTGCCGATCGGCCAGCTGCTCCCTCACAAACTCCAGATTCTCGGCCGCGTCCTCGTGCGAGCCATCAAGCCTGAGCGCGCGCTCGTAACCGAGCACCGCCTGCGCGATGTCGCCCTCCATGTAGCGCGCGTTCGCCAGATTGTAGTAGATCTCCGCGTTCCGGAACCCCCCGGCCAGGATAGTCTCATAGACATCCGCGGCCGCGCCGTGGTTTCCCTCGGCGTAGAGTTCATTGCCCTCACGAAAGAGCCTCGCGGCCCGCTCAGGGCCGACGTCGGGCACTTCGTGGCTCAAGAGATCTTGTCCCCGTGCATCGAGGACCGCACCCGGGCACGCCGCGACGACAAGCACCACCAGAACAGCGAGCCGGAGAGCGCCTCGGTCCACGCCGGCACGCGCCCTCATCCCGCATCGCGCCGGCCGCGCCTTGCGAACCGCCGCCCGATGCCTCACCGCTCTCGTCCTGTCCGCCACCGTCCGACGTCTCATCGCCTGCGCCTCTTCGCCGACAGCCGCTCCAGCTCTTTCAAGCACGCCTCGGCCTCTCCTATCAACTGTTCACTCTCCACTGTCCCCACATCACCGGCAAACCGGCCGAGATCGCACTGACCCAGCAGGCTCTTCACCCGCTCGATCACTGATTCGTCCGCGCCGGCCGACAGAAGAAGACCGGCCAGTTCGGGCAGCGTCATGCCGCGCGCGCCGACGCTCAGACGGTCTCCGATGAAGTCCACGACCGCTCTCGATACTGAGGAACACACCGCACCGGCATCGCCTGCCGGGAGCGCCTTGCGAGCCGCCGCCAGTTCGCGTCTTGCCCGCGCCGGCGCCCGGATGAAGCGCTCGAGGCCCTCCTCACCGGCGAACCGGTCGCGCCTTCTGCGGATGCCCACCGCCCCCGCAAGAGCCGCGAGCGGCAACAGCTGGAGCAGCAGATACGCAGGGCGCCCGTGCACCGGGGCTCCGGCCGCCCGGATGTCGGCGGGCTCGTGGATGTAGCGGATGTCCCGACCCAGTCGCGCGATCGCGGCGCGGGCGGGAAGCTCGGGCCCGGAATCACCCTCCTCCGCGGGAAGAACGCTCAGCGAGAGATCGGACGACGCGACCGTCCGATATGCCTTCCGGCGTGGGTCGAAGAACGACAGGGTGATAGCAGGGATCGTCTTGGGTCCGGCGGTCTGCGGTACCAGCACGTACTCATACGTCTTCCGCCCGGACACAACGCCGTTACTCGTGCTCGTGTTCGTCGACGTGCCGGACTCGTAGATCCTGAACTCCGGCAGATCGGGCACTTCCGGGTCCGGGATCGTCCGCACGTTGCCGCTTCCGGCGACCGAGATCTTGAGCGTGACCGGCTTCCACTGATCGACCATCTCGCTGTCGAGCGTCGCCGCGAAGCTGTAATCGCCCACGGCTCCACCGAACCCCGCCGGCCTGCCCTCCGCGGGAAGCGGAACCACCTCTATCTCAATGGGCTCGGTGGACAGCGTCCTGACGGGCCCTCCTCGTGAGAAGAACGTAATGGGCGCGGCCCTCTCGCGGTAGGACAGCGAGGCCGGACCCACCGTCGCGGCGCCGACGGACGTACCGAAGAGCGCCGTCTTGATCTCGATCACAGCGTAGCGAATGCCATCGACCACCTCGTAGTAATCCTCGTGGTCGGGGACATCGACAACCCAGAAACCCGTGAGTTCGGGCGCCTCGTAGCGCGGCTGTTCCCACAGCTCGACCGCACGGTAGAACTTGAAGGAGAGCGTCAACTGCTCTCCGACGTAGGCCCGCTTCTTGTCGACCGACGTCGTAATGAACACCTCGCGCCCGGCCGATTCGACTCCCGAGGAGGGGCGCTCCTCGGGTTGAAACGGCGTCCTGGGAGCCTCTCCCTCGACGATCTCGATCTCGATGGGCTCGGTCGAGTAGACGTCGCCTCCGAACTCCACCTCCACTGAACCTATTGTGAAGGAGCCCGCCCTCTTCGGGACGAGTCTGTAGGCCCAGCTGCGCGAACTGGTCATCGCGCCGTTCACCCAGCTCATGTTCGTGGAGGAACCGGCCGAGTAGACGGTGAAGTCGGCCTCCAGCGGCGGGAGCTTCGGTGTCCCCACCTTCCTCATCGTCCCCCCGGCCTCGATGGTCAACGTCACGTGATCCTTCAGGGACGCGATCGTCCTGTCCACGCGGGCTGTGACCGTCAGGTCGTCGGCTCGTGCGGAGACAGCACCCGCCAGTATGAGGATGAGGACCACAAGCGCTGCGGCCCTACCAGTCCTTGTCAACTTTCTCCCTCTTCCCTGCCCTGGCCGCCCGGAGCTTGGCCTGAAGCTCCTCCTCGGCGTCCCCTATGGCATCCAGCAGTCGTTCCGCTTCCTCCTGCGACATCGCCTGGCCCTGCTGGTTCTGCTCCTGGTTCTCCTGATCCTGATTCTCCTGATCCTGGTTCTCCTGATCCTGCTCGTCCTGGTCCTGGTTCCCCTCGTCTTCGCCGTCTTGTTCCTGCTGCTCCTGCTTGTCCTGATTCTCCTGGTCCTCGTTCTCCTGGTCCTCGCCGTCCTGCTGCTCCTGCTGTTGTTCCTGCTGCTGTTGCTCGAGCAGTTTGAGCGCCACCTCGAGGTTGTGTTTCGCGTCCTGGTCGTCCGGATTGAGCTTGAGCGCGCCCTTGAAAGCCTCGACCGCCGTGTCCATCTGGCCGGCCTGCAGGAACGCGTTCCCGGCGTTGTAGAGCGCGGCCGAGGACATCACCACGTCGTCCGACAGCGCCGCGTTCCCGTACTCCCTGATCGCGTCTGGGAGTTCGCCCTTCCTGAAGAGCGCGTTGCCCGCGTTCAGGGCAAGTGCTGCAAGCTCGGGCGCGAGCACCTGCGCCCCCCTATACTCGGTGAGAGCCTCGTCGAATCGCCCGTCACGGTAGAACCTGTTGCCCTTGCGGTTCCGCCCCTGGGGCGAGTCGGCGAACCCGACAAGAAGCGGATAGAGCGCGACCAGCATGACAAGCACCACCGCACGCCTGTGGCCTGCCCTTCCCGCGCGCCCCTGCCGTCCCCCCCCGGTACGCAGGACCCCGGCGCTCACGGCACTCCCGACCGTGGCGTATCGTATCACGCTTTGAGCACCGTTACGCCGTCGCACGACGCCTCCTTGTCCGCTCGGGAAGGAACGACCCTATGAGCACGAGCCCCAGCGCCACCGCCAGAGGCAGCTGGAAGCGCTCCTCGTAGTAAGCCATCATCTTCGATTCCAGCTCACCCTGCTGCATGCGTGAGATGGCCTCCTCTATGGCCGCCAGCTCGCGCTCGTTGCCGGTCGCCCTGAAGTACCGCCCACCTGTGACCGCGGCCACGTCGATCAGAGTGGACTCGTCCAGTCGCGACATGACGATCCGGCCCTGCCTGTCGCGCTTGTATCCGGTGCCGGCTCCGGGCTCGAGTGGTATCGGTTCCCCGGACGTCGAGCCCAACCCTATGGTATAGATGACGACGCCGACGTCCGCAGCCTCGGAGGCGGCCACCAGCGGCTCTGAGCCGTGGTCCTCGCCGTCCGTCATGATCACAAGGACCTTCGAGCGGTCGGGCTGCGTCGACAGCGAGCGCACGCCCTGTCTGATGGCCTCGCCCAGCGCCGTCCCGGGCCTCGGGAGCGTCCCGGTCTCCACGGCAGAAAGTAGCATTGAGGCCGCGCCGTAGTCCAGAGTCAACGGACACTGCACAAAGGCCGCGCCCGAGAACGTGATGATACCGACGCGATCGCCGTCCAGAAGCTGTATCAGCGAGGAAGCCTCGCGCCTCGCCTTCTCGAGCCGGTCGGGCTTGAGGTCGCGGGCGCGCATCGACTCCGACACGTCTATCGCGATCATGACGTCGATCCCGGTCCTCTTCGCTACGCCCATCCTGGTCCCGATCTGCGGACGGCCGACCGCGAGCCCCAGGAAGAACACGGCGAGGACGACCAGGGCGGCCTTCGCCCTCTGGCGCCCCGGCGAGGCGCCGGGCGCCAGCCTCTCCATAAGATGTGCCTCCGCGAACGCCGCGCGAGCCCTTCTGCGTCGCGCGAGTGCGACCGACGACAGCAGGATAGCCGCAACGACCGGCACGGCCAGCAGCCATATGATCAGCTGTTCCATCGGCACCGCGAACCGCACGGTTCCCTCCCCTAGGGCAGTCCCCTCGAAATGGTCGCGCCCGCCAACAGCTCGAACAGCAGCAGCACCAGGGCCATGAGCATAAGCCTCGGAGCCATCTCCTCGTACGTCGTGAAGTGCTTCACCTCGATCTTGGTCTTCTCCAGCTCGCCGATCCGCTCGTAGATGGTCGCGAGCATATCCTCGCTCGTGGCTCGGAAGTAACGTCCGCCGGTCAGCGATGCGATCTCCCGCAGCATCTCCTCGTCGATGTCGTTCTCCACGCGCACGTATCTCCGCCCGCGAATGGGGTCGTCGACGGGGACGAGCCCGCCTTCCGGGGTACCCGCGCCGATGGTGTAGATCTTGATACCCAGCGCGGCAGCAGCCTGCGCGGCCGTTACCGGGTCAATCTCGCCCGCGTTACTCCTGCCGTCGGTCAGGAGGATCACAACCTTGCTGTCCGCGTCGCTCTCTCTGAGCCGGTTGGACGCGGTCGCCACGGCCATACCGATGGCCGTCCGCCGCTCGTCGATCATCCCTATCTCGACCGAGTCGAGCAGTTCGAGAAGCACGTTGTAGTCGAGCGTCAGCGGGCTCTGTGTGAAGCTGTCCGCGGCGAACACCACCATGCCGATGCGGTCGCTCGTCCGTCCCATGATAAAGTCGGCCACGACCTCCTTCGCCACGGCAAGGCGGTTCTTCGGCTTGAAGTCCTCCGCCTTCATACTCCCGGACACATCGACGGCCAGCACGATGTCGATGCCCTCGGACAGAACCGAGTCGGTCCCGCTGCCCGCCTGCGGCCGCGCCAGCGCCAGCACCAAC
>JAUVLG010000124.1 GCA_030595835.1 Candidatus Eiseniibacteriota bacterium
CCCGTGTCCCGCCAGAACCTCAGCACGTCCGCGTTCGATTCGTACTGGAAGTCGGTCTCCCAGAAGTCGTCGTAGTCCCGCGTCAGGAACCAGCAGAGGAAGGCCGCGTTGCGGAGTTCACACTCCGCGAGCACGCGCTCGACGTACGCCTGCTGGGTCGAATCGTCGGCCGCGATCGTGATGGGATAGGGCGGCTCGATGTCCTCGGCGGGCCACGCCGTCTCGGCGATCGCGAAGGGGAGGCCGGGCGCAATGTCCGAGACCTCGGAGAAGTAGTCGTCCGCGAGCGCCGTCGGGTCCGACAGCGGTTCGCCGAATGGATAGGCGCTCAATGCCATCACGTCGGTGTAGGGAACGAGCTGTCTGATGGCCGCCTCCTGCTCCCAGGTGTCCCAGTAGTAGGAGTCGACCTGGAACGTGATGAAGACCGGCAGGCTCGGGTGGTTAGACTTGAGTGACGCGTAGACGTTCGCGCACAGGATGAGGAACGAGTTCCACTGGTGGGGCGAGAACCTGTCCAGCATGTTTGCCTCGATGGCGTACGCGAAGTAGTCAGGCGAGAACTGCTCTATCATGTCCTCACAGAATGCCGTGAAAGCGGCGATCACCTCCGGCGTGTCGAAGTCATAGCCGTCCCACGGCGGTGGCAGCGGCTGGTTCACGCCCAGATCGTCGCGGTAACCCGCGAGGTCGTCACGCCCGTTCGATATGGGCGTAACCGCGACGTAGACCGCGTGCCCGAAGGGGATTCGGTCCGCCTGATCGGCCAGCCAGTAGGCGAAGCCGGGCGGGTAGCCCGTGCCGTCCAGGGCTTCCTGCCAGGGGATGCCGCCGTCGAAGTGGAGAACCGCGAGGTCGGCGTCCTGCTCGATGACGTTCCATGCCTCGCTCACGGCGTTCGCGCTGTTCGCGTGGGGGAAGGGTGTGAATCCCATGGCGAAGGTCCGGAAGCCGGCGCCCGATGGTCCCAGGACCGAACACCCGCCCAGGGCGAGCAGGAGAATGGTCACGAGTGCCATCCGCTGAGCCGGCGATCGATTGCTGAGCTTCCGCGACACGTGAAATCCTCCCTTCCTGCGGTTTCTGGACCCTAGTTCAATCGATATCATTGCCGCCGCTCTTTGTCAATATTGCGCTGCCGGTCTCTGTCAATATTGCGCTGCGACCTCGGACGTGGCCGAGCATCAAAAGCGTCAGCGATCTTCTTGGCAGTCACAAGGGCACAATCAGGCGGACGATCAGGCGACCGATCAGGCGGGCGAGTAGGGAACAGGCGTCAGGAACGTCGATCGCAAACGAAACGAGCCGCCTCGATGTGAGGCGGCTCGTCGATTTTCGTTGCGGATGTTCGTGCCTACGTTCCGATGATCTCTTCACCCGCGGCCTTGAGGAACTCGCCGGGTTCCGCAATGAACTTGTCGCGGCATTCCTCACTGCAGAAGTAGAAAGTGGCGCCATCGTACTCGGCGGTCCACTCCGACTCCTCCGTGACCGTCGCGCCGCAGACAGGATCGACCAGAGGCGCCTCTTCCGTGATCTCCTCGGTGGTCTCTTCGATCGTGGTCTCGGCCTGCTCCGCCGGCGTCTCCTGAGCCTGCTGACAACCCAGGACGCCCAGCGCGAGCACCGCGACAGCGATGCACAGCACCAGAATTCTCATCAGTTTACCCCCCCTTGCTCTCTGCTGAGCGCCTCGTCCGGCACCGCGCGGCCGACAGGCCTCGTACTCCGGAAGCGAACCATACTCAGCGCTGACTTGTGGCGTGCATCCTACGACCTCGGCGTGCGAAAGGGCAAGCTGTTTTCTCACTTTCGTGCGAACGCCATCGCGCGGCCCTCCTGTGCGCTTTGGCGGCGCCTGTTGCCGCCGCATCAGCTTCGCCGGCGACCCACTATGGCGCAACTGACGAGGCTTGACGGGGTAATGGGCCGGTCGTATAGTCGGCCTGTGCTCACGCGTGTCGGGGCACGCGTCGCGGTGGAGCGCACCCGCCCAGACGGAGCACGGAACAGCCAGCCATCGGCAGCGAGGGGGATGAGTAGTGGCTATCTCCGACAAGTGCCGCGAGTTCAACGCCTGGGTCGATTCACTCAAGGCCGCCAACCAGTTCTTCTATCTGCGTCAAATGGATCCTTCCGCCAGCCCGGTCGTCACGATGAACGGCCGGAAGCTCATCATGCTCGGCTCGAACAACTACCTGGGACTGGCGATGCACCCCAGGGTGGTGGAGGCGACCGTCAAGGCGGTCGAGGAGTACGGCACCGGCGCGTGCAGCTCGCGAGTGCTCACGGGAACCACAAGCCTGCACAACAGACTTGAGAGGAAGCTCGCGGAGTTCAAGGCAACCGAGGCCGCCGTCGTCTTCAGCACCGGTTTCATGACGATGATGGGAACCATCAGCGCGATGACGGAGGAGGGGGACGTCGTCCTGAGCGACGAGTTCAATCACGCGAGCATCGTCGAGGGCTGCCGGCTGACGGGCG
Organism: Candidatus Eiseniibacteriota bacterium; assembly: GCA_030595835.1. Lineage (GTDB taxonomy): Bacteria > Joyebacterota > Joyebacteria > Joyebacterales > Joyebacteraceae > JALGZG01. The sequence continues at coordinate 2,485 of JAUVLG010000124.1, forward strand.
CCGAGGTGAAGGTCTACAAGCACAATGACATGGCGAGCCTTGAGGGCGAGCTGTCGAAGTGCGACGCATCGTCCGGCAAGCTTATCGTGACCGACGGCGTGTTCAGCATGAAGGGAACCCTCGGGGACCTTCCCGGCATCAAGAAGCTCGCCGACCGGTTCGGCGCCGCGATCATGGTGGATGACGCGCACGGGACGGGCGCCATCGGTGCGACCGGTCGGGGAACGCTCGAGTACTTCGACATGGAAGGGCAGATCGATTTCGTCTGCGGTACATTCAGCAAGTCGCTGGGCACGATCGGCGGCTTCACGGCCTCCACCCAGGAGGTTGTGTCATACCTCAAGCTCAAATCCCGACCGTTCATCTTCTCAGCGAGCCCGCCGCCGTCCTCCATGGCCACGGTGCTCGCTTGCCTCGAGGTCATCGATGATGAGCCCGAGCTAATGGAGAGGCTTGGGAAGAACACCGATTTCCTGAGGGAGGGGCTCCTGGACGCCGGTTTCAGGCTGGAGCCGACGGTAACGCCCATCATTCCCATCCTCATAGGTGACGAGGAGAAGACCTTCCTGATGGCGGGTGGTCTGGAGGATGAGGGGGTGGTCGTGAACCCGGTCGTGTCTCCGGCCGTGCCTAAGGAGGGTTCGCTGATACGCGTCAGCGTGATGGCGAGTCTGGGGGACGACGATCTTCAGAAGGCGCTCGACAAGTTCAGGGCGGTCGGTGGCAGGCTGGGGTTGATCTGATCCCGCGGCCCGCGCCCTGGCACGCTGACCGTGTTGGAGATACCGATCTCGCTGGACTGACGAGGAGACGCTGCTGATGAGCGAGACCAGGTACCGTCTGCTGAGCTTCGGGTTCCTCAAGTCTTACATTACGACCATGCGTCCGTACCTGCTCTTCGTGTCCGGTGCCGCGGGGATGGTCGGACTCGCGTTCATCGACAGCCCACCTCACTGGCGCGTCGCCCTTGCCTTCGTCCCGCTCTTCTTCTCGTATGGACTGGGGCAGGCGCTGACCGACTGCTTCCAGACCGATACCGACGCCATCTCCGCGCCGTACCGACCGCTCGTGAGAGGTGTGGTATCGAAGGCGCAGGTCTTCCCGGTCAGTCTCGTCGGGCTGACCCTCGTTGTTCTCGTCCTCGCGTACCTGAACCCGTGGATCTTGCCGCTTGGGTTCCTCGCGGTCATAGGACTACTGACCTACACGTACTTCAAGCGCAGGTGGTGGGGCGGTCCTCCGTGGAACGCGTGGATCGTTGCCATCCTGCCGATGATAGGCCGGCTCGTCGACAGGGACTACAGCCTGAGTGAACTCATTCGCTTCGGTGACCTGCACACACCTGCGTTCTGTCTGTCGATAGTGGCGATCTTCGCGGGCTATGCGAACTTCGTGGTGATGGGGTACTTCAAGGACATCTCCGCCGACCGACAGACAGGCTACCAGACGTTCCCGGTGGTCTTCGGCTGGAGAGCCAACGCCGTGTACGGTGACATCACCGCTCTCGTGGTCGCGGGTCTGACCACCTGGGTGGTTGCTATCACGGGTGGGGGACTCCTGGCGTGGACGTTTCTGGCCGCGGCGGTTGTGCTCCAGCTGCACGCGCAGGTGAGCGTCCACAGGACGCGCGACGAGCACGCTGTCGGGACGCCCATTGCCAATGGGGTCCGCGCGCTCATCCTCTTCTGTCTGGCGATCGTGCTTGCGCTCAAGCCCGGGTGGATCGGCTTCGCGGGCGTTTTCTACGTCCTCTTTGAATTGGTGCTCAGGCTCCGGCCCGAGCACGGTCAGGTCTGACGGGAGAAGCACTTGGCCGATCCCGCGAGTCCGTGCGGCATCAGGATCTTCGTCAACCCCGGGGCTACGTACGGCACCGGGCGCGAGCGCTGGTCTCGCGTCGAGGGCGAGCTTCGACGCCGACTGGGCGGCTTTGAGGTGGAGGAGATCAGTGCGCCCGAGCAGCTGCGGGGCAGGCTTGCCGAACTCGTGCGGCAGGGCGAGCACAGATTCGTGGCCGCCGGTGGCGACGGGACCGTCAACCTGCTGCTCAACGCGATCATGACGTTACCCGAGACCGAGCTGCGCGAGCAGGAACTCCCCGAGGGCGACGGGATCGTCCTCGGCGCGGTCGGGCTGGGGTCGAGCAACGACTTCCACAAGCCCTTCGACGAAGGCGCAACGATAGAAGGTATGCCGGTCAAGGTCGACTTCGACGGCGCCCGGGACCGCGATGTCATCCGCATCGAATACGAGGAGCCGGAAGGGCCGACTGCCACGCGATACTCCCTTATCAATGCCAGCGTGGGCGTGACGGCCGAGGCGAACGCGCGATTCAACGAGCCCAGCTGGTTCGTCAGGACTGCGCGCGCTGTGTCGGTCGACGCTGCCATAAGTGCGGCCGTGCTCACAACGCTTGCGACCTGGACCGACGTGACATGCGCTCTCTCGATCGACGGGGGAGAGCCTGCGATGACGAGCGTCACGAATCTCGGCGTGTTCAAGAACGCTCACTTCGGCGGGGCCCTGTGCTACGATACGCCCGTCGCGCCCGACGACGGAGTGCTGGGCGTCGGGCTCTGTGAGGGTATGTCCGCGTTCGAGACCCTGGCCGCGCTCTCGGCGCTGCGGGAGGGCCGGTTCACCGGGCGGGCGAAGACGAGAACGTGGCAGGTGCACAGCGTCTCCGTCCGGGGCGACCGCGTGTTCGCGCTTGAGACGGACGGTGAGGTACTGCGGGCCAAGAGCGCGCGGTTCAGCGTGGCTCCGAGGCGCGTGAGGTGCTGCGGATAGTTGGTGACGCGGGCAGTTGGTTGATGCGAGCAGTGGGTGACGACGCACCGCAGGCAGGGCGTGACCGGAAGTTCGCCGCATGCGGCGGGAAAGACGGGGTGCCGGACATGAGCGACATGGACGGAATCCGCGAGAACACGATCATCGACGCGTGGGTGGGGCGGTTTCGGCGCTCGCCTGACCAGCATAACGAACCTCACGAGACGGACGCCGAGCTGGTCGAGATGCCGGGCGAGCCCGAGCGTTTCCTGGCCATCACCATAGACAC
>JAUVLG010000046.1 GCA_030595835.1 Candidatus Eiseniibacteriota bacterium
CCTCACACGAAGTTCGAGGGCAAGGCTTACATTCTGACGCGCGACGAGGGAGGTCGCCACACGGCGTTCTTCAACGGCTATCGTCCACAGTTCTTTTTCCGCACGACTGACGTGACAGGCAACGCGACGCTTCCCGAGGGCACGGAGATGGTAATGCCTGGCGACAACGTGGAGCTCTCGGTGGAACTGATCACGCCGATCGCGATGGAAGAGGGACTGCGGTTCGCGATCCGTGAGGGTGGCAGGACCGTGGGCGCCGGTACCATCACAAAGATAATCGAGTAAGGAGGAGACACGTGGCCGGCCAGAGAATTCGTATACGTCTGATGGCCTACGAGCACGCCACACTGGACAAGTCTGCGGCTGAGATAGTCCGCGTTGTGAGAGACACGGGGGGCATGATCTCGGGACCCATACCTCTTCCGACCAGAAGGAAGATCTACACGGTTCTGCGATCGCCGCACATCGACAAGAAGTCTCGCGAGCAGTTCGAGATCCGCACGCACAAGCGGCTGATCGACATCACGAACTCGACTCAGAAGACGCTCGATGCGCTCATGGACCTCGATCTCCCTGGGGGCGTAGATATCTCGATCAAGGTGGAATAGACCGTTCCGGTAGGCGTGCCGGCAACCGGTTCAGGAAGTCCGCTCTGAGAGCGGCAGCCGGGTCGGAGAAGTTCAAGGGGAAAGATGATGGCGGCAATAATCGGAAGAAAGCTGGGAATGACGCGGGTCTTCGAGGAGGACGGCACGGCCGTGCCGGTCACCGTTATCGAAGCGGGGCCCTGTGTTGTGACCCGGGTCAGGACGCAGGAGACCGACGGTTACGAGGCGGTCCAGATGGGTTTCGGCGCGACCCGCAAGAAGTCGCTCTCGAAGCCCCTTCTGGGGCAGTTCGAGAAGGCCAAGGTCACGCCGAAGCGTAAGCTCACGGAGTTCCGTGTCGACAACCCGGGTGATTACGAGGTTGGGCAGGAGATCAAGGTCGACGTGTTCGAACGAGGCCAGATCGTCGATGTGAGCGGTTGGTCCAAGGGGCGGGGGTTTCAGGGAGTCACGAAGCGGCACGGGATGAGCACGGGCCGCCAGACGCACGGCAACCGGAACCACAGGAAGCCGGGCTCGATCGGCCAGAGCGCGACGCCTGCGAGAGTGTGGAAGGGCAAGAAGCTGCCTGGGCGGATGGGCGGAGGGCGCGTGACAATCAAGGATCTCTCAGTCGTGAATGTAGATAGCAATACGAACATTCTCCTCGTCAGAGGAGCCGTTCCGGGTGCGAGCAACGGTTATCTGTTGATAACCGACGCGGTCAGGGGAGCGAAGTAGGCACATCCCGGGACTCGGGTTCAGTCAAGTGAGGCATTAGGAAGATGGCACACACACTACCAATACTGACGAAGGGCGGCCAGAAGAGCGGCGAGGTCGATCTACCCGACGCCCTTTTCGGTATCACGCCGAACGAGCACGTGATGCACGAGGCCGTGCGGACGTACCTGGCCAACCAGAGGTCCGGGACGGCCTCGAGCAAGGGCAGGAGCGACGTGCGCGGTGGCGGGAGAAAGCCGTGGCGGCAGAAGGGCACGGGGCGCGCGCGAATCGGCTCGTCCAGGGTGTCCCACTGGGTCGGCGGCGGACTGGCCTTCGGGCCGCAGCCCCGCGATTTCAGCATGAAGCTCCCGAAGAAGATACGTCGTCTGGCCCTGACGTCCGCGCTGTCCACGAAGGCGGCGTCCGACGAGATCAAGATCCTCGAGAACTTCGAGCTCTCGAAAGCGAGCACGAAAGAGATGGCGTCCCTTCTCGGTGCGATAGGGGTCGGCGACAAGAAGGTGCTTCTGGTGATCCGCGAGGGTAACAGGGAGCTGTTTCTCTCCGCGAGGAACATCCCTCGTCTCCGCGTGACGCTGGCGCGGGAGCTCACCACATATCACCTGTTGTGGGCAGGGAGCGTCGTGATGACGCAGAACGCCCTCGAGACGGTGGGGGAGGTCTTCGGAGCATGAAGCGTGATCCCAGAACCATCATCCTCGCCCCGGTCGTGACGGAGAAGAGCACGCGACGCCGCGAGGACAAGAACGAGGTGACGTTCAAGGTTGCCAAGAACGCCAACAAGATCGAGATACGCAGCGCCGTCGAGGAACTCTTCAACGTGTCCGTTCGGACGGTCCGCACGATGGCTGTTCACGGCAAGGTGAAGAGGCTGGGGCGCTTCGAGGGGAAGCGGGCCTCGTGGAAGAAGGCGATCGTCACTCTCAGAGAGGGCGATACCATCGAGTTCTTTGAACACGCGTAGAGCGGCCGCTCGGTAGGGCGCGCCTGATACGCGCAGGCTGGAAAGCTTAGTCGGGAGTTTCTTAAGATGGCAATCAAGAGGTTCAGGCCGACGACCCCAACGCTCCGGTACAAGACCGTCTCTTCGTTTGAGGAAATAACGAAGTCGACGCCGGAGAAGTCCCTGCTGACCCCGATCAAGAGGAAGGGTGGCAGGAACAACCAGGGTCGTGTGACCATCAGGCACAGGGGTGGTGGACACAAGCGGATGTACCGGATCATAGACTTCCGCCGCGACAAGCGTGAGATTCCCGCCAGGGTCGCGGCGATCGAGTACGATCCGAACCGGTCCGCGAGAATCGCGCTTCTGTTCTACGCCGACGGCGAGAAGCGCTACATACTCGCCCCGGACAAGCTGAGCGTGAACGACACCGTGATAGCAGGTGACGCGGCGGAGATCAAGCCCGGGAATTCGCTTCCTCTGAAGAAGATCCCGCTCGGCACGACGATTCACAACGTCGAGCTCAGGCGCGGCGCGGGCGGCAAGCTGGTGCGGAGCGCGGGCGGCGGCGCGCAGCTCATGGCGCGTGAGGGCAAGTACGCGCACGTGAGGCTTCCGTCCGGTGAGGTGAGGCTGGTCGACGCCGAGTGCTACGCGACGCTGGGTCAGGTCGGGAACCTCGAGCACGACAGCATCACGCTTGGCAAGGCGGGTCGCAAGAGGTGGCTCGGCAGGCGACCGAAGGTTCGCGGAGTGGCAATGAACCCGGTGGACCATCCGATGGGCGGCGGCGAGTCGAAGTCATCGGGCGGGCGTCATCCGTGTTCACCCTGGGGCAAGCCGGCCAAGGGCGGCGTGACCAGGAGGAAGAAGGCGTCGGACAAGCTGATAGTGACGAGCAGAAAGAAGAAGAAGAGGTAAACGTCGCGGGACGTCACTGTTCCGCTGGGTGAAGCAGGCAATGAAGGAGTGGGCTAAACCCTATGGGTCGTTCTACGAAAAAGGGACCGTACATCGATGAGAAGCTTCTCAAGAAGGTCCGTGCGCTGGACAGGACGGGCGAGAAGCGTGTGATCCAGACGTGGGCCAGAGGCTCCGTGATCCCGCCTGATTTTGTGGGTCATACGCTGGCGGTCCACAACGGTCACAAGTTCATCCCCGTGTACATCACGGAGAACATGGTTGGGCACAAGCTGGGTGAGTTCGCTTTCACCAGAACGTTCCGTTCTCACCGCAGCAAAGAGACTACGACGGGCAAGAGGCGCTAGAGAGAAGCGTTGTTCTAGGGACAGCCCGTTGAATGTGTGCCGTGGTCGAACGGTGCAAGTCTGGGGAGTAGTGACATGGAAGCACGAGCTAGATCGAGATTCATACGTATGTCTCCGCGGAAGGTGCGACAGGTGATCGACATGATCCGCGGGCGGGGCGTCGACGAGTCGATGCACACGCTCCAGTTCGTCGTGCGAGCGGCCAGGGTGCCGGTAGAGAAGACGTTGCGCTCGGCCGTGGCGAACATGTTCAGCAACACGAAGGAAGGCGCCCAGTTGGAGACGTCTGACCTCTATGTGAAGGAAGCGTTTGTGGACGAGGGTCCGACGATGAAGAGATTCCGGGCGCGGGCGATGGGCAGGGCGACGACAGTGAGAAAGAGAACGAGCCACATCACGATCGTGGTGGGCGAACGAACAGGGAAGCGGGCGTAGAGTCGGAGGATCGTTTTGGGCCAGAAGGTACATCCAGTCGGTATGAGACTCGGCATCAACAGGACCTGGAAGTCCAGGTGGTTCGCTAAGAAGAACTACGCCGAGCTCCTGAAGGAAGACCTGACGATACGGAAGTACGTGACCACGAAGCTGTCGCGGGCCGGCATCTCGGATGTGATCATCGAGAGGAAGGCCGACAAGGTCATTGTCAACGTCAGGACGGCGAGGCCGGGTATTGTGATCGGGCGGAAGGGGATCGAGGTCGAGCGTCTGAACAAGGAGCTCGAGCATCTGACGAGCAGGGACATCAGGATCAACATCCTCGAGGTCAAGAAGATCGAGCTGGATGCACAGCTCGTCGCGGAGCACATCGCGAAGCAGCTCGAGTCGCGCATGGGCTTCCGCCGCGCGGTCCGCAAGGCCGCCGAATCGACCATGAGAATGGGTGCGAAGGGCATCAAGATCCGCTGCGCGGGCCGCCTCGGCGGCTCCGAGATGGCCAGGGTGCAGGAGTATCACGAGGGTCGTGTCCCGCTCCACACGCTGCGCGCCGACATAGACTTCGCCAGAGCAACGGCCAAGACATCGCACGGTTCGGTGGGTGTTAAGGTCTGGATCTTTAAGGGCGAGAAGCTCGGTGGCATGGCCGACGAGCTCGAGCAGGACACTCGCGACCAGAGATCGCAGCGTGATTCGAGGGGCCGGCGCGACGACAGGTCTGACCGAGGCAGGGGAGATCGTCCGCCGCGCAGGGGTGTTCGAAGCGGAGGCAGAGGAGCCCCGGGCGGCAGGAGCGGTGGGAAAAGCTCCGGTGGTCGCGGCGGCAGCAGGCCTACGGGCGGCAGCAGGCCGACAGGTGGCGGCAGGCCCGCGAGTAGTGGTAGTGCAAGGCCACCGCGCAAGCCGGATGCAGGCAAGCCCGCACCTTCATCGGGCGCGGGTAAGAGCGGCGGAAGCAAGCCGGCCGTTGAGAAGAGCGGCACCAACGAAGGAAGCTAGTCATGCTTGAGCCGAAGAGAACCAAACACAGGAAGCAGCACAAGGGCCGCATGAGGGGCAAGTCGAAGGGCGCTACGAACCTTGATTTCGGCGAGTACGGCCTTCGCGCGCTCGAGCCCGGGTGGCTGACAGCGCGTCAGATCGAAGCGGCGCGTATCGCCATCACAAGGCACATGCAGCGGCGCGGCAAGGTCTGGTTCAGGGTCTTCCCTGACAAGCCGATCACGAAGAAGCCGGCCGAGACGAGAATGGGGAAGGGTAAGGGCGCGCTGGATCACTGGGTTGCGGTCGTGAAGCCCGGACGGATCGTCTGCGAACTCGAGGGCGTGAGCGAGAAGATCGCCCGCGAGTGTCTCAACCTGGCAAGCCACAAGCTCCCGATCAGGACGAAGTTCACGACGAGGGAGATGTAGCGTCCGAAGGAGAGTAGAGAGTGAAGGCCAAGGATTTGAGGACACAGACCCGGAACGAGCTGGAGCAGCGATTGCGCGAGACGCAGGAGGAGCTGTTCAACCTCAGGTTCCAGCACAAGACCGGGCAGCTGAGTAATCCGTTGAGGATTAGAGAGATTCGAAAGGACGTCGCCAGATTGAAGACGCTCCTGGATGAAGGAGCCGGCGTGGGGACGTCTGCCACGCAGGGCGACGAATCGTAGCTTCAGGGATTCCCGTGTGACGCGGGGAGGCGCGGAGACGCGTCAAGACCGGGGTAGGGTCGAATGGCACAAAGTGAAGATCGCTGCCGGCGGAAGACTCGGGTCGGCGAGGTTGTGAGCGACAAGATGGACAAGACGGTCGTCGTCGCGGTCACCAGGCTTGTTCGCCATCCTCTTTATGGTCGTTTTGTGAAGAAGACGAGCAAGTTCAAGGTGCACGACGAGAACAACGAGTGCCAGACAGGCGACGTTGTGAAGATCATGGAAACGCGTCCGCTCTCGAAGGACAAGCGCTGGCGGCTTGTCGAGGTCACGAAAAAGGTGATCCAGTAGCGCGAGAGGCGCGCATCCGAGGAAGAGGCAGGCAATGATTCAGGAGTACACGAAACTCAAAGTGGCGGACAACTCCGGGGCCAAGGAAGTACGGTGCTTCAAGGTTCTTGGCGGTTCCCGGAGAAGATACGCCAGAGTGGGCGACATCGTAATCGCCAGTGTTCGCTCAGCGATTCCTGGCGGAACGGTGAAGAAGAAGCAGGTCGTGCGGGCAGTCATAGTGCGGACGCACAAGGAGATCGGACGGAAGGATGGGACGTACATCCGTTTCGACGACAACGCCGCGGTATTGATCAACCCGCAGAATGAGCCGATCGGGACCAGGATTTTCGGTCCGGTCGCTCGCGAACTCAGGGAGAAGAAGTTCATGAAGATCGTCGCTCTCGCTCCTGAGGTCCTGTAGAGAGCGGCACTCGAGGGCTCGGTTTCCGGGGCATACGCCCGCCGACCCTCTCCGATCGAGGAACAGCCGATGAAGATAGCGAAGAACGACATTGTGGAAGTGATCGCCGGCAACGACCGGGGCAAGCGTGGGAAGGTGCTCAAGGTGTTGCTGAAGTCGGAGCGAGTGGTCGTGGAGGGAGCGAACTTCATCCACAGACACACGAAGCCTCGCACGCAGGGAGACCAGGGCGGGATCATTGAGAAGGAAGCGCCCATGGATGTCTCAAACGTTATGCTGGTCTGCACGAAGTGCAATAAGGGCGTCAGGGTCCGCACGAAGATCCTGGGGGATTCGACGAAGACGCGCGTCTGCACGCAGTGCGGGGAGATGATCGAGCGGCGGTAGGTGATGTTGGTGTGGGTGGAGGACGGACCGCCGGTTTCGGACAGCGACAGTGGGGTCTAGAGAGAATGACACGGTTCAGAGAGAAGTACGACAGCGAGGTGATCCCGGGGCTGACCAAGCGCTTCGGATACGCCAACAGAATGATGGTCCCGAAGGTGTCCAAGATCGTCGTCAACATCGGTCTCGCCGAAGGCAAGGACGACATCAAGCTCATCGAGGGCGCCATGAGGGAGCTGGCGGCCATAACCGGCCAGAAGCCGAAGATGACGCGGGCCAGGAAGTCGATCGCTAACTTCAAGCTCCGCGCCGGCCAGCCGCTAGGGTGCAAGGTCACGCTGAGGGGCCAGATGATGTACGAGTTCTTTGACAGGCTCGTCACCATCGCGACTCCCCGGATTCGAGATTTCCGTGGGCTTCCGACGAATTCCTTCGACGGAAGAGGGAACTACACGTTCGGTCTCGAAGAGCAGGTGGTCTTTCCCGAGATTGAATACGACAAGGTAGAGATGATGAAGGGGATGGATATCACCATTGTTACGTCGGCCAGAACCGACGAAGAGGCGTTCGAGCTTCTCAAGCTCCTGGGCGTGCCGTTCAGGCATTAGTTCGAGCGCTATCTGGGGGAACAGGTTTGGCGAAGAAGGCACTAGTCGAGAAGCAGGCCAGGAAGCAGAAGTTCAAGGTGCGGGAGTACAACCGCTGTCACCGCTGTGGACGCGCGCGCGGCTATCTGCGGGACTTCGGACTCTGCCGCATCTGCTTCCGCGAACTGGCACTGAACGGGGAGATCCCCGGGGTCGTCAAGGCGAGCTGGTAGAGCTCAGGCTTAAGCGACCCGTCACACCGTTCCGCCCCGGTCGGCCTGAGAAGGCAGGCCCGGCGGAGGTGCGTGAGGAGAGATACGACCATGATGACAGATCCTATCGCAGACATGCTGACGAGGATCCGGAACGGCTGTCAGGCAAGGAAGAGGAGCGTCGACATACCTTCTTCGGGGTTCAAGAAGGCGATTGCCGAGGCGCTTCTTCGCGAGAAGTTCATCAGGGACTTCAAGGTGGTGGAGGACGACAAGCAGGGAGTCCTGAGGGTCCACCTGAAGTACACGAAGAGCGGTGCGAGCGTCATACAGGGGATCAAGCGCATCTCGAAGCCGGGACTCCGGCGTTACGTCGGCGCCGACGAGATCCCCCGCGTTCGCAGTAACTACGGAACGGCGGTTCTCTCCACTCCGAAGGGCGTGCTCACGAGCAAGGAGTCCCGGAGGGAGAGGGTCGGTGGCGAGGTGGTCTGCCACGTCTGGTAGGACGCCCCGGCGGTAGGACGGCCTGAGCGCCAAGGAGAGCAAGGAGACGTTGGATGTCGAGAGTAGGGAAGTCACCAATTGAGATTCCCAAGGGCGTGACCGTTACCATTGACGGCAGGAACGTCAGGGTGAAGGGTCCCAAGGGTGAACTCGCCACCGAGATGACCGGTGATATAACCGCAAGCGTCGAAGAGAACGTCTTGAAGCTGGAGCGCAGCTCCGAGACCAAAGAAACGCGTTCTCTCCATGGCACGATGCGGGCGCTCGTGGCGAACACGGTCACCGGTGTGTCCGAGGGGTTCTTCAAGAACCTGGACATCATCGGCGTCGGTTACAGCGCTGAACTCAAGGGGAAGGACCTGCATCTTAAGCTCGGGTTCTCGCACCCCTGCGTGTTCGCGCCCCCCAAGGGAGTCGAGATCGAGGTTCCGGCGTCGACGCGAATCGTCGTCAGGGGCATCGACAGGCAGGCAGTAGGGCAGGTGGCCGCTGACATCAGGGCCTTGAGACCCCCGGAGCCGTACAAGGGCAAGGGGATCAGGTATCACAACGAGTATGTGCGGAGGAAGGCGGGCAAGCTGGCCGTTTCATCAGGTGTCTAGGTTGGCCAGTGTAATCTTGATTCTTCAGCAGAGGCTGGTGAGATACGATGAAGGGTAGTAGCAGCATCAGGAGAGTGGGCAGACAGAGGCGCCGGAAGAGCATCCGCAAGAAGATCAGCGGTGAGCCCGGACGCCCGCGGCTGAGCGTGTTCAGAAGCCTGAAGCACACGTATGCGCAGGTCATCGACGACGTCGGTGGCGCAACGCTGGTTTCGGCTTCGACCCTGACTGACGAGGTGCGGAAGGAACTGGGGAACGGGGATCACACCAAGACCGACGCCAGCAAGGCGGTCGGCAAGGTCCTGGCACGTTTGGCTCTCGAGAAGGGGATCAAGCAGGTTCGTTTCGACAGGGGCGGTTACCTGTACCATGGCCGTGTGCGGGCTCTCGCGGACGCAGCGCGGGAAGGCGGCCTGGAGTTCTAGGAAGGTCCGTTCCAGGGAGGGAGTAGGAAGTCGATGGCAACGAGGGAACCCAGGAAGTTCAGAAGGGACGACAGGGAGCCTGAGTTCGAGGAGAAGGTCATCAACATCAACCGGGTGGCCAAGGTCGTCAAGGGCGGCCGACGCTTCGGATTCAACGCTCTGGTCGCAGTCGGCGACAGGAAGGGTCGTGTCGGAATAGGCCTGGGCAAGGCCAACGACGTCGCGTCCTCGATCCAGAAGGGCACAGAGGTCGCCAAGAAGAACATGATCACGGTAGCGATGATAGGGGGCACGCTTCCCTTCACCGTCACCGGCAGGTTTGGAGCGGGGAGGGTTCTCGTGCGTCCGGCGAGCCCGGGAACCGGTATCGTGGCGGGTGGTGGGGTCCGTGCAGTCATGGAGTGCGCGGGTGTGAAGGATGTCCTGGCCAAGTCGATCGGGTCGAACAACCCGCACAACATGGTCAAGGCGACGATCGACGCGTTCAAGCAGATGCAGACCGCCGCCGAAGTGGCGCAGGCGCGGGGCATGAGCGTCAGTGAGCTCTTCGGGAGCGATACGGAGGCGGACAATGGCTAGCAAGCTCAAGATCCGCCAGGTCAGAAGTGCCATCAACCGCAGTGGCATGCAGAAGAAGACCCTTGTGGCACTGGGTATCAGGCGTCTCCACCAGACGGTCGTGCACGACGACCATCCCTGCATTCGGGGAATGGTCAAGAAGATCGAGCACCTCCTCGTCGTGGAAGAGGTCGACGAGTAGCTGGGGTCAAAGGAAGTCTGAAGAGCAGACCGAGTCGGCGACGGCCCGGTGACAGATTCGAGAGGGAAGGCCTCGCAATGAAGCTGAATGAGCTGAGCCCCGCGAAGGGGGCGACGAAGAACAGGAAGCGCGTGGGACGCGGCACGGGCTCCGGACTCGGCAAGACGGCGGGACGTGGGCACAAGGGCCAGAAGTCCCGTTCGGGGGGCAATATCCCGGCTTGGTTCGAAGGCGGGCAGCTGCCGCTCACCAGACGGCTCCCGATCAAGGGTTTCACGAACTACACTCGTCGTGAGTACGAGGTGGTCAACCTCAGCGACCTCGAGCGTTCGGGACTCGAGGGAACCGTGACGATCGCCGTGCTGAGAGCGGCTAGGATCGTGACGCGTTCGCGGATGCCTGTGAAGGTTCTCGCGATGGGTGAGGTGACGAAGGCCCTCGATCTCAAGGTCAACGCGATCAGTGCCAAGGCGCGCGAGAAGATCGAGGCGGCGGGCGGAACCATCGAGCTGGTCAAGTAAGAAAGGCACACGAATCATGGCCAACGTGTTACGGAGCGTTCAGAGCATCTTCAAGATTCCTGAACTGAAGAGACGAGTTCTCTTTACGCTCGGGATGCTGATCATCTACAGGGTCGGAGGGCACGTACCCTCGGCAGGCGTGAACGGTGAAGCGCTGGCGACCTTCTTCAAGCAGCAGCAGGGCTCGCTTCTGGGGCTTTACGACATGTTCGTCGGGGGCGCGTTCTCGCAGGCAACGATCTTCGCTCTGGGCATCATGCCCTACATCAGCGCGTCGATCATCCTGCAGCTGTTCACGGCCGTGATTCCATATTTCGAGAAGCTCTCGAAGATGGGGGAGGAAGGGCGGAAGAAGATCACGCAGTACACGCGGTATGGGACGGTGCTTCTGGCGTTGGTCCAGTCGTACGCCGCGGCCATGTACATCCAGAGCCTGCCGGCGATCGAGGGCTCTCCGGTCGTCCCGAACCCCGGCGTGGGCTTCGTTCTTCTGACCATGCTCACGATGACGACCGGTACGATCTTCGTCATGTGGCTGGGTGAGCAGATCTCCGAGAGGGGCATCGGCAACGGCATCTCGCTCATCATCTTCATCGGCATCGTTGCTCGCTACCCGAACGACTGGCTGAACACATACAGGGCCGTCAAGATCGGTTCGCTCAACATCTTCGGGCTCGCGGTGCTCACCGCGATGATGGTCTTCATCGTAGCAGCGGTCGTGCTGATGCAGCAGGCGCAGCGTCGGATACCTGTTCAGTATGCGAAGAGAGTGGTCGGCAGAAAGGTCTACGGCGGGCAGAGCACGCACATACCGCTCCGACTGAACACCGCCGGTGTCATCCCGGTCATCTTCGCTCAGGCCATCATCATGTTCCCGGGCACGCTGGCCAACTTCTTCAAGGGCAACGTGTTCATGGAGAACATGGCGGCGTGGCTACAGCCCGGCGCGCCGCTCTACACGATAGTGTACGTCCTTATCATCATCTTCTTTGCCTACTTCTACACGGCGATCATCTTCAATCCGGTCGACCTCGCCGACAACATGAAGAAGTACGGCGGGTTCGTGCCCGGGAAGCGTCCGGGCACGAAGACCGCGGAGTACATCGATAGCGTTCTTACCAGGATTACACTCCCGGGAGCTTGCTTCCTGGCGTTCATAGCGGTGCTGCCGTTCTTCATGCAGCAGAGATTCAACGCGCCGTTCACCTTTGGCGGAACCGGCCTTCTCATCGTCGTCGGGGTTGGGCTCGACACGCTTCAGCAGGTCGAGTCCCACCTCCTGATGCGGCACTACGACGGGTTCATGAAGAAGGGCAAGCTGCGCGGAAGGCGCAGGTAGAAGGCGCAGGTAGAGAGAGGCTGAGGCTTACACGATGATCGTTCTTCTCCTCGGGGCTCCAGGAGCCGGCAAGGGCACGCACGCGGCACGGATCGCGGATCACACCGGTCTGCCACACGTGTCGAGCGGCGAGCTTCTGCGCGGCGCGGTCGAGCGCAAGACCGAACTGGGAGTCAAGGCCAAGGAACACATGGATGCGGGGTCACTCGTTCCCGATGAGTTCATGCTCGCGTGGATCGAAGAACTGCTGGATGATTCGGTGTACGAGAGTGGCATCATACTCGATGGGTTTCCGAGAACCGTCCCGCAGGCGGAGGGGCTGGACAAGCTCCTGGCCGCAAAGGGGCTGGCGACCGATCTCGTCCTGCTGCTGGACATCACTCAGGACGCGGCCGCCGAGAGGCTCCTGTCGCGCGTGACGTGCGGCAAGTGCGGGGCCATACATAACCTGGCACAGAAGCCGATGGAGGTGCCGGGGATCTGTGATGCCTGCGGCGGGGAACTCGAGACGCGGGCCGATGATGTCAGGGAGACCATCGAAAAGCGCTTTGTGGAGTTTCGGAAGCAGACCGAGCCCATGATCGAATACTACCGGTCGCGTGGCAACTTCGAGACCATCAACACCAATCGCGCGGTGGACGCCGTGCGTCAGGACATCAGGGACCTGCTGGACCGGGTCTCCGCGGCGACGTCCTAGGGAGAGCGCGACGGGATGATCAATATTCGGACCCGCGAAGAGATCGAGCTGATGCGAGAGAGTGGCCGCCTGGTCGCGGGAGCGCTGGATCTGGCATCGGAGCTTGTGGGACCAGGCGTTGAGACAGGCGCGCTGGACAGAGAGATCGAGGGTTACATCAGAGGCAACGGAGCCACGCCCGAGTTCAAGGGATACCAGGGCTATCCAGCCACCATCTGCGCCTCGGTCAACGAAGAAGTCGTCCATGGAATACCCGGATCGAGGGTGCTCCGGAATGGCGACATCGTAGGGATCGACGTCGGCGTCCGCAAGAACGGGTATGTGGGCGACGGCGCGCGGACGTTCGCGGTAGGCGGGATCACCGAGGGGACGGAGCGCCTGGTCAGAGTGACCAGGGAGACTCTGGACCTGGCGATCTCGATCGTGCGCGAGGGAGTGCACCTGTCTGATATCTCGCACGCGATCCAGCAGATGGCCGAGGACGCGGGTTTCTCGGTCGTCAGGGAGTTGACCGGGCACGGAGTCGGGACCGAGCTGCACGAGGAGCCGGAGATCCCGAACTACGGCAATCCCGGTCTGGGACCGGTCCTTAAGGCGGGGATGATCCTGGCGATAGAGCCGATGCTCAACGCCGGAGGGCCCGGAGTCGAGACGCTGGCCGACAACTGGACCGTCGTCACAGCTGACCGCCACAGGTCGGCGCACTTCGAGCACACGATGGCCGTGACGGCGACAGGGGCGGACATCCTGACGCAGTGAGAACGCCGGTCGTTCCCGAGCGGAGGCGCGCATCGGAGCCGGACGGCACTCAGGGGGGTTGATGGCGAAGCAGAAGGGTATCACAGTTGAGGGAGTTGTGGTTGAGGCGCTACCGAACGCCATGTTCAGGGTCGAGCTCGATAACGGGCACAAGGTCCTGGCGCACATCTCCGGGAAGATGAGGATGCACTACATTAAGATCCTCCCCGGTGACAGAGTGACGGTAGAGGTCTCTCCGTACGACTGGTCGCGGGGACGCATCACATACCGCTACAAGTGATACGGACACCAGGGTCATCCCTCGCAGGTCGGGAGGCAACATGAAGGTACGTTCTTCGGTCAAGAAGATATGTGAGCACTGCAAGCTCATAAAGAGACACGGGCGAGTTAGAGTCATCTGTAAGAACAGAAGGCACAATCAGCGGCAGGGATAACGCCGCGAAAGGGAGGTAATCGCGTTGGCGCGTATTGTCGGAGTTGATGTTCCTGACAACAAACGGGCAGTCGTCGCGCTCACGTATATTTACGGAGTGGGTCGCACGTCCTCGGAGAAGATCCTCAAAGAGGCTGGGGTGGACGGGTCTGCACGGGTCAAGGATCTCTCGGCTGAGGAACTCGGGCGTATCAGACAGGTGATCGAGAACAGTTATCGCGTGGAGGGCACCCTCAGGACCGAGATCGCCCTCTCCATCAAGCGCCTCAAAGACATTGGTTGCTATCGGGGCTGGCGTCATAGGCGGGGTCTGCCGTGCCGCGGTCAGAGGACGAAGACGAACGCGCGCACCAGGAAGGGACCTAAGAAGACAGTAGCGGGTAAGAGGAAGAAGGCCGGCAAGAAGGGCTAGCCGGTGACTGGAGGTAGTCTTGGCTCAGCGCAAGAAGAAGAAGACAGTTGAGCCCGATGGAGTCGCGCACATCCGAGCGAGCTTCAACAACACGATCGTTACCCTGACCGACACGAAAGGCAACACGATCTCATGGTCGAGTGCCGGCAGGGTGGGGTTTCAGGGGTCGAAGAAGAGCACGGGGTTCGTCGCGCAGCTCGTAGCGAGCAACGCGGCCGAGCAGGCGATTCCGATGGGGCTTCGAAGAGTGGAAGCACTGGTGTGGGGACCGGGGCCGGGGCGTGAGGCGGCAGTTCGCGCGCTCCAGGCGGCCGGGCTCAAGATCACCGCAATAAGGGACGTGACACCCATTCCGCATAACGGGTGCCGTCCTCCGAAGAAGAGAAGAGTCTGAGAACGGAGGATCACTAGATGGCGACTTATCACGGTCCGCGCTGCAGGATCTGCCGCCGGCACGGTGTGAAGCTCTTTCTCAAGGGCACACGCTGTTACACCGACAAGTGTGCGTTCGAGAGACGCGCATACGGTCCGGGACAGCACGGCCAGAGGCGTCGCAGGAAGCCGTCTGACTACGGCATCCAGCTCAAGGAGAAGCAGAAGGTCAAGCGCATCTACGGAGTTCTGGAGAAGCAATTCCGGAACTACTATGCGGAAGCCGATCGCCAGAGGGGCATCACAGGTGAGAACCTGATGAGGCTTTTGGAGAGGCGGCTGGACAACATCGTGTATCGACTGGGCTTCGCCTACTCCAGGTCTGCGGCGAGAGAGCTCGTTGTGCACGGACACGTAGTAGTGAATGGGCGGAAGGTCGATATCCCCTCGTTTTCAGTCAAGGTTGGGGACGAAGTGGTCGTGCGGGAGAAGAGCCAGAAGCTGCACGAGGTGAGGATGTCGGTCGATGCGAAGAGTGGAGTCGGGACTGTCGATTGGCTCGAACTTGATCCGAAGAGGTTCATGGGGCGTGTGTTGGAACTGCCGTCGCGAGACCAGATTCCGTCGCCCGTGAACGAGCAGCTGATCGTCAACTTCTACTCGAGATAGTCCTCGGCTTCGGCCGCTGGTGGCCCAGCTGCAAGGAGGCCAGAGCAGAATGAAGTGGAAGAATCTTAGAATGCCGGACGCCGTTGTCTGGGACCGTGAGACGATAACGGAGTCGTACGGGAGGCTGACAGCCGAGCCTCTGGAGCGGGGATACGGGATCACGATCGGCAATTCTCTGAGGCGGGCGCTGCTTTCGTCGCTTCAGGGCGCGGCCGTGATCGGCGTCAGTATCGACGGCGTGCTGCATGAGTTTTCGGCGGTTGCGGGCGTGGCGGAGGATGTCACCGAACTGATCCTGAATCTCAAGCAGATTAACGTCAAGCTCCTGAGCGACGGCCCGGAGACACTGGTCCTTGAGGTGAACTCGGAGGGTGACATAGCCGCGTCCGACTTCGCTCCGAACCCGAACGTCGAGATCTCGAACCCGGACCTGCACATCGCAACACTTGGTGCGGACTCTACGCTTCGCATGGAAATCATCATTGATGCGGGGAGGGGCTACGTCCAGGCCGAGGAGCACGAGTTCGACGAGAAGCCCATCGGTTTCATTCCGATCGATTCCGTCTTCTCGCCGGTCACGCGTGTTCACTACGAGGTCGAGAACACACGAGTCGGTCAGCACATCGATTTCGACAAGCTGATGCTTGAGGTGTGGACCGACGGGACGGTCACGCCGGAGGACGCGGTCTCGTTTGCTGCGAAGATACTGAAGGACCACCTTCTTCTCTGGATGTCGTTCGACGTGGAACCCGAGGAGGAGGAGGAAGAGGTCATCGATGAAGACCAGATGCGTCTCATCGAGGTCCTGAGTCACAGTGTCGAGGAACTCGAGCTGTCCGTGAGATCGTCCAATTGTCTGCGTGATGCGGAACTACGGACACTCGGAGATCTGGTTCGGAAGTCCGAGGCCGAGATGCTCAAGTACAGGAACTTCGGGCGCAAGTCGCTCCAGGAGCTCGTGGACATCCTCTCGGACATGGAACTTCACTTCGGCATGGACGTCGACGCGATCGTGTTGCCCGTAGGTGCAGAACCCTGCGACGAACCTGAGCCTGCAGACGAGACCGTCGAGGGCGCCGGTGTCAGTCTTGGGGAGCCCACGGGCGAGGGCTCGCAGGAGGACTCGGACGAAGGCTCCGAAGAGAGTTCTGAGGAAGTCGTGGACGAGGACGACATCGACGACGATACGCTGTAGAAGGGCGCGCGGCGCCCGGAGTTTGCGGCGCCGCTGCATGCTCGAGACTGAGACGGGGTAGAAAGGCAGGACGGGAGATGCGACACAGGCACAAGGGTCGAAAGCTCAACCGAACGTGGAGCCACAGGAAGGCGATGCTCCGGAACATGGTGACCACGTTACTTGATCTCGAGCAGATCGAGACGACCGACGCGAAGGCCAAGGAAGCCCGATCGCTGGCAGAGAAGATGATCACACTGGGGAAGCGGGGAGGGGACGATCTGTCGGCGAGGCGGCAGGCCCTCAGGGTCATCCGGAGCAAGAGGGTCGTGGCGAAGCTCTTCGATGAGCTGGGTCCGCGCTATGCGGACCGCCCGGGCGGGTACACGCGCATTGTCAAGGTCGAGAACAGACGCGGTGACGGGGCCCATCTGTCCATCCTGGCGATGGTCAAGGAGCCCGTTACGTTCAAAGACATGAAGCACAAGCGCGCTATGCTTGAGGAAGAGGCCAAGCTCAGGACGGAGTCTGAGCGCAAGGTCGAGGAAGAGCCGGTCGAGACGCCTGAAGAGGTCGAGGCCGTCGAGGGAGAGGCTACGGACGTGGACGAGGCTCCGGCGGCGGATGACACCACCGATGAGGCCAAGGCCGATACGGCCGAGCCCGAAGCACCGGCGGACGACGAACCGGAGAAGAAGGAAGACTGATCGTGTCCCGGTCGCTTCCAGCACAGCTCATGATGAGATCCAAGCGGGCGCCGCAGTTCATTTGCGGCGCCCTTCTTTCTTGCGTTCTGCTGACGCTGCTGGCCGCGCTCGTGACAGGGTGCGCCGGCGGATGGCCGTTGCCGGGTGCCGGAGAGCCTCGCGAGAGAGGGGAGCGGGGCGATTACTACGACCTTGCTGAAGAGGCTGACGGCGGCTCCGGCTTCGAGCAGGGCGAGCTTCCAGCCGATGTCAGCTTCATTCGCGTGGGGTTGGCGCACGGCGTTTCGGACGCGGCCATATCGTGTGGAAGCGGGTTCACCGTGGGGCTCTACGCGGACTCCCTCGAAAGCTGGTACGCGCGGGGGGGCGCCAGGTGGCTGTTTGGGGCCGCGGACGGTGGGATAACCGGCGCAGGACCCGGCGGCGGATTCCACATGGATGCCGGCATGATACGGATACGTCCCGAGGCCGGCGGGTCTGGCGAAGCCCGACCGTTGGTCTTCGACGGCGTGGCCTACAGGGGTGAGATAGAACTCTTCCCGTCGGGAGGGCGTTCGCTCACGGTCGTCAACGTGGTTGACGTCGAGTCCTACCTCCGGGGTGTTGTGCCGAGCGAGATAGGGCCGCGGCCGGAGAGCGAGATAGAGGCGGTGAAGGCGCAGGCAGTGGCGGCCCGCACGTACGCGCTGGCGTCGGGCGGTCGGAGAGCGGCCGGCGGCTTCGACGTATACGCGACCGTCGACGACCAGGTCTACACGGGTGTCAACGGAGAGGACCCGGTCTGCGACCGTGCCATACGGGCGACGGCCGGGGTCTTCATGAGTTACTCGGACGAGCCTATCCATGCCTACTTCCATGCCAACTGCGGAGGACGTACGGATGCGCGCCATGAGGTGTGGGAGCTGCCGCGAGTCCCGTACCTGAGGCAGGTCTGGGACAGCCCCGAGGAAGACCAGTTCAATGACGCCTTCTGCAGCGCGGGCGCGAACTTCCGGTGGACCGAATCCTGGGATGGGGAGGAGATTGCCCGGCTCGTTCGGGAGCATCTTCCCGCCACCGCATCGACGCCCGTGAGACAGCCTGTCGGGGACGTGAAGGACCTTCGTGTCACGGTGCGGACGCCTTCGGGGCGAGTGCGGTGGCTGGAGATAGAGACAAGCACCGGCACGTACCGCGTCTTTGCCGACCGTGTGCGGTGGCTTCTCAGACGCCCGGGGACCAGCAGGATTCTCCGGAGCGCGTGGTTCGAACTGGACGTGAAGAGAGGACGTGGCAGGGTGATCGGCGTCACGGCCAAGGGTAGGGGCAATGGCCACGGCATCGGTATGTGCCAGCACGGCGCCCTGGGAATGGCCCGGCAAGGCTACCGCTACGATGAAATCCTGAAGCACTACTACGCGGGTATCAGGCTTGAGAAGGCCTACGGGGAAGGCGATTGAGGGGCTGCAGAATTCGTCCGGAGGACGCCGTCAAGCTCGCTCCGTCGGCGGCCCGGCCCGGGTCTTCCGGCTCTGAGGGTCGCTAGAATCGGATTGACACAGGCATCAACCGTTGCTATATTAACCTGTCTAGCCAGATACGCGGGGTCGTAGTTCAGTTTGGTTAGAACGCCGGCCTGTCACGCCGGAGGTCGCGAGTTCGAGTCTCGTCGGCCCCGCCATCATCGAAGAGCCCGGTCCATTCGGACCGGGCTCTTCCAGTGCACGGTTGCGTCATCTGGCCTGTACTCAGCGGGCTCACCGGGTCACTGAGGACGGAGGCAAAGCCTAAGGTGGTAACCTGAGATGGCGAGGACGATCGCGGCGGGGAACGCCCTGGGATTGTGGCAGATGGTCCAGAGCAGAAGGCCGGGGTAACGGAAGCGCTCGTGGCCAACGATGCTCAGGTAGTAGATGGAGCGGAAGAACGCCGCGATGTGCCAGCCGCGCAGGCGCGACCTGACGGGACGAGGTCTGTACTGCCGCAGGAAGGTCCTGAGTCGAGCGTAGTAGTTCCTGGGCAAGTAGAGTTCGGTTATCATATCTCTGTAGCCTCGCTCCAGCGACTCAATGCCCATCGCAGGGACGATGTTGGTCGTTCCGTCCACGTTGTCGCCCGACATCTCGCCCCGGATGCGCCCCTCACGGCACAGACGTTCGTAGAGCCTGGTTCCCGCCGGGGCCTGAAGCATCCCGACCATTGCTGTTGCGATGCCGCTCTGCTGTATGAACGCAGTCAGGTGCTGGAAGACCGTGGGCCCGTCGTGGTCGAAACCGACGATGAACCCGCCTTGAACCTGCATGCCGGCGCGCTGGATGCGCCGCACGTCCTCGAGAAGATCCCGGTGCGCGTTCTGCTTCTTGCCGCACTCGCTCAGGCTCGCTTCGTCAACGCTCTCGATCCCGACGAACACCGTGTCGAAGCCGGCCCGGACCATGAGGTCCATCAGCTCCTTGTCGTCGGCGAGATTCACGGTCACCTGAGTACTGAAGGTCGTTCCCCACTTGCCTCTGCGCCACTCGATGAGAGCCGGCAGCAGCTCGGTCCGGAGCTTCTTCCTGTTGCCAATTAGGTTGTCGTCGACAAAACTGACGGTTCCCCTCCAGCCCAGCTCATAGAGACTGTCGAGTTCGGCCACGACCTGCTCGGCGCTTTTCGTGCGAGGTCGATGGCCGAAGAGCTGGGTGACACTGCAGAAGTCGCAGTCGTGC
>JAUVLG010000250.1 GCA_030595835.1 Candidatus Eiseniibacteriota bacterium
GGGTTGAACCCGGGGATTGGGTCGTGTTCGAGATGACTCTTCACGCCAAGGAGTTCGATGCATCTGGGGAGCACAGTGGCAATATCATGGGGTTCGGTGTCGCGCGCATTCCGACGTATTTCATGACCACAACTGCCGGGAGCCCAGGTCACAAGAACGTAGTGGTGCTGCTTGAGCAGCGGAATGAGTTCCCAATACCGGTGGCGGAGCTCTTCCCTTTCGAGGATTCCGCAGGCTGGCCGGGTGATGCAGCGATGGTCAGTTTGTCCGGTGACCTTCACGACGACCTTCTGTTCTACCTCGATGCACGTAAGGGCGATCCGAGAACCGGGACCGGGCGGTGGTTCCGGATGTTCTACCTCAGTGCCGTTACGATTACGACCCTAGGGTTCGGTGACATCGTTCCGGCTGATACTCTGGCTCGTGTACTGATCGCACTCGAGGCGATTCTGGGTGTGCTGTTCGCTGGGCTGTTCCTGACATCGCTGGCTGGGGCTCGACGCAAGCGGGAGGAATGAGCACCGCCCCCTAACTAGCGTATGCAGCCGACGAGCTTGGCTGTCACGCCGACTGCACCGGGCGCTGACGCGCCCGACGCACCCGCCGCGCCAGCCTTAACGCTCGCGGCTGATACGCGGTCCGTTAGCCCGGCTGTCAGAGGAAGGTAAGAACTTGTTAGGGGTTTCACTGCCGATGTCCGGGAAGAGCGAGTAGCGTTGTTCTGGCGTCGGTCGCGGGGGTGCCAGTAAGAACGTTCTTTCGGTCGGTCCGCCGCAGACCGGCGGTACAGCGGACGCCTGAAGGTGTCAGGACGGCGTGTGGCAGCTTGAGCGACGACGTTTGTGTTTGTCCGTAAGTGAGTTGGGAGGTAGCGGGAAGCAAGCGCGGTCCGGTGGAAACGCTTCTTCGTTGCGTTGCCGGCTGCTGCGGCCCACCGCTGAGTCTTGAGAGATAGTAGTAGGGCCGCGATGAGGGCAGATGGGAATCTCGTTGTAGGTCGACCATGTGTTCAGCGGATCGCCGGGGTAGTATCCTAGGTATGAACGCATAGTGACAGCGGGCTAACTTGCGTATGCAGCTGACACCGCAACCACGCCGTCACGCGCCCTGCTGATTGGTTGGAGATCTTTGACGTTTGGATGTAGTGAAGCACGGCGCG
>JAUVLG010000193.1 GCA_030595835.1 Candidatus Eiseniibacteriota bacterium
CGAGGTCGAACGGTGGGAGACCAACGTTGAGAGGGCCGGTCGTCAGCTGAGAACCGTCGGCGACGTTGAATACGCGCACGCCGGGGTTGGTGTATGTCCTGTCACACAGGAAGAGCTGCCCGGTGCCGGGATGAACCTCGACGTCCTCAACCGAGAAGCCGCCCGGCCTCCACACTTCGTCGATGAGATCTCCGCCGGCCCAGTCGAAGGAGACGCAGTACGCCTCCCATCCGGGCGTTGAGACCGAGACGACGGCGTGGGCCCGACCGTTCACGGGAAGCGTGAAGTCATCGAGATCGCCGCCGAGCTGGTCCTCGGTTGTAACGAACCCGAGCGCCGTCAGACCGACCGCGTCGACGGCGTCGACCCCACCGTCGGACACGTTCCACCGGCCGCTCTCCCCGACGTACATGATGCCCGCCTCCTCATCGACCTGTATCTCCGACGTCGGATTGAGGCCGGTGAGTTCGATCCCCTGGATGCCGGGCGCCACGGGATCGGCATCGACGAGCGTGTTCGTGTTCGTGTCGATGACGGCGAGGTACGAGGGAGAGACCGGCAACCAGTAGTTGTCGCGGTCGAGCCGCTGAATCGCAACGAAGAGCAGGTCGCCCACGAGCGCCATCTGCGCCATGTCCGGAATCCCATCCGCGTCCGCGAAGCCCGAGAGATCGATCGAGTCCAAGATGGCGCCCACCGTGGGATCTACCTCGTAGAGCCACACTGTCTCGTACCGCGAGACGTAGGCGCGGTCCGGGGAAACGACCGCGATGTCCTGGGGATTGCTCCCCGGGCCGACGGAGAACTGAATGACGGTGGCGAAGTTCTGTTGAGGATCGAGAACCTGGATGTTGTCGGCGTAGAGACGATTGACGATGTAGATGAGACCGCCGTGATGCCGGGCCACGGCGTCACTGTGGATGCTCCCGAGATTCGCATCGACGCTCCACGGCGGAACAACATCGGCGACGGAGAACGTGCCGCTCGGTCCGTAGTCGGTGGTAACGGCAAAGACGTAGTCCCACGGCGGCGTCCCCTGTGCCGGAGACGAGAGAACCAGAACTACGGCAACGATGAGCGACAGGCGAGATCCGGCACGAGAACACGGGCGGACGCGCATGGTTGTCACTCCTTTCAGCTGGGGCCAACTGTGAATTTCAGTGTCACGTAGAACGTTCTTCCAGGCAGCGGATACCCTTCGACGTCGGCGACGGCCGCATCGAATACGTTCTGCACCTGTGCGTCCAGAGCGAGATCATGAGTGAGCTCAACGCGCGCGCCGACGCCATGGAGATGTCTGGCCGGACTCAGGTTCTCCGGGAGATTCGCGCGGTCACGGTAGGTGTCGCTCTCGAAGTGGTAGTCGTATCTGAACGTGATGCGACCGGCCGCAAGCTGCGTCCGTACGAACAGCTTGTCTTGCGGAACGTACGGGATGCGCTTGTCGTGGTAGATGGGCGACGGCCCGATGTTCCTCGCCTCCTCCCGCGTGTACGACACGGAAAACTCCAACCCCCGTTCCCACGCGCAGCGCGCGGAAAGCTCCAGCCCGACGATGCGTGCGGACTCGAGGTTGAACGCCTTGACGCTCTGTGAGTTCGGAAGGAACGTGATCAGATCGTCTCTCTCCGACAGAAAGACCGCCGCCTCGAGGACGGACGAGACCACACCCGGCCGCTCCATCCGGAATACGACCCCCACATCGGTTGTGGTCCCCTCCTCGGGCCGGAGCTCGGCATTCCCGACGACGTTTCCGTTCGCGCCGAAGAGCTCCAGCATTGTCGGGAAGCGACCGTACCTGCCCCTGTTCGCTCTTACGACGACCGACGGAGCAGGCGACCAACGCAGTCCGAGGCTCGGTCCGTGAGCGACCGACCAGTGCGGTTCGTCCAGCGCGGTCGGCGGCCCGCCGAAGGGAACGGGTCCCGCGTAGTTGTCCACGGCCTCCTGATAGTGGTACCCCACCACCAGCGCCAGGCTTCCGCCCCAGAGAAGAACCCGATCCTCGGCGTTCAGCGTCGACACCCGACGCTTGCGCGTGAACCCGACTCCGGTGTTCGTGTCCTCCGGGACATACCGCTCGTGACGAAGCTCGCTGAACAGACGCATCACCTGGTGACCGCGGTACCAGTGCAGGGTGCCGAGGAGATTCACTCCCGCGGCCGTACTTCTGTTGTCGGTATCGGACCGGCTGAGACCGACCTCGTTGTCCGGATTGTAGAAACGG
>JAUVLG010000077.1 GCA_030595835.1 Candidatus Eiseniibacteriota bacterium
GCCGAGCTTCTCTCCTCGGTGGGTCTCGCGCACCGCATGGATCACACCCCCGGCGAGCTGTCGGGCGGTGAGGCGCAGCGCGTCGCCATGGCGCGCGCGCTCGCGAACGACCCGGACGTCCTTCTTGCAGACGAGCCGACCGGCAATCTCGACAGCAGAACGGCCGAGGAGATAGTCGGATTCATGAAAACGCTCAATCGGGAGCAGGGCCTGACGGTGGTCATGGTCAGCCACGATGAGGAGGCGGCGCGCGACGCATCGCACCGCGTCTTCAGACTTCTGGACGGTCGCGTGATCGACGAACTGAGCGGGGGGGCCGGCGGATGACCCCTCACGATCTGTGGCGGCTGTCCCTGGAGAACCTGTGGAGGACGAAACTCCGAAGCGTGCTGACGACGCTCGGAGTCGTCATCGGCATCGGCGCGCTCGTCTCCATGGTCAGTTTCGGCATCGGTATGCAGGAGAACGTCACCAGTGAGTTCCGCGAGAACGACCTCTTCACGAGCATGCAGGTGTTGCCCGCGAAGATAGACGTAGGCGAGGTCCTGGCCGGGAGCTTCGAGCCTCCTGAGACCGTGAGAGCGTTGAACGACTCCGCCGTCGAGGCCATCCGTGCCATCCCGGCCGTCGAGCTCGCGTTCCCCGAGATTCGCTTCCCCGTGACCGTGCGCATGATGGGGAAGGAAGCGCGAACCAGTCTCCAGGCGGTCCCGGCAGCGATGGGGCGCTACAAGCCCTTGAGCGAGATTCCGTACGGGAGCTTCTACGAGGGGGACGCCGACTCCGTTGTTGTGCTCACCGGGCGCCTCCTGGGCGAGCTCGGGTTCCGGCTGGTGGAGGAGGAATCGGTGGACGCGCGCGCCACCGGCGAGTCCGGTGCGAGCGAACTCGTACCGATATCCGCGGACTCCCTCATCGGGCGCGAGGTCGAGGTCGTCAGTTCGACGCTCGACCTGAGAAGCGCCGCCGCGTCCTTCATGCGGAGCTTCACTGCTCCGTCGAAGGTCCCGCTCAGGCAGGAGGTCGTGCGCCTGAGGGTGGTCGGCGTGCGAGGCCGCATCTCGGGTTTCGGGGCGGCGCGCTTCCGCGGCGGCATCATTGTTCCGATCGAGACGGGCGCCGCCATGCCCCGGCTGGGGTTCTCCGACGTCTGGGATCTGCTGGACAGCTCGTCAGAGGCGCGAGGTTACGGGTCCGTCTACGTGCGCACTAGCGGAATGGATGACATCGCGTCGGTGAGAGAGGCCGTCGAGGAGATGGGTTTTGGAGTTCTCGCCGTCATCGACGAACTCGAGGAGATCAAGCAGAGCTTCCTCATCATGGACGCGCTCCTCGGGGCGGTAGGTACCATCGCTCTCATCGTTGCGGCGCTTGGGATCATCAACACGATGGTGACGTCGATCCTCGAGCGCACGCGTGAGATCGGTGTGATGAAGGCCATAGGTGGAAGTGAGACCGACATCAGATGGATATTCTTCTCGGAGGCGGCGACGATAGGATTCGTCGGAGGCGTGTTCGGGCTCGCGCTCGGTTGGGTGGTGACCGGGGTGGCCAACGCCGTGGCCAACCACTATCTGCGTCCTCAGGGCGTGCCCGAGGTCGATCTGTTCTCCATGCCGATCTGGCTGATAGCGGGCGCGATGGCGTTCTCCGTGGCTCTGAGTCTACTGGCCGGGCTCTACCCGGCCTCACGGGCGGCTCGAGTGGACCCGGTTCAAGCACTGAGACACGACTAGAAAGGAGCAAGACATGAAGGTACTGTGCGTGCTAATGGTTGTTGCGGTGTTTCTGTCTGTTCCGGCGGCCGCTCCTGGGGCGGGACGGTACTCACCGGGGACCGGCGGGCTCGCAGGAATGCAGGCCGTGCAGTTCTCCGTCGGGAGCCATCTGTCGCTCTCGGAGTTCCAGGGGCAGATGTTCTCCTATCAGAGGTTCCTGACCGACAACCGTGCGGTACGCGTGGCCGGCGGGCTCTTCCTCGACCTCAATGACGGCGACATGGATGTTGAGTACTACAGCGGGGGGCAGACCGGTTCTGCTGAGCCATCGAGCTGGTATCACAGCGGGACGTTGAAGGTGCAGATGCTGTTCTACCAGGGGGATGGGCCTCTTCGTTTCTTCTGGGGCGCCGGTCCCAAGGTGACCTACAGCGACAGTCACAGCGAGTCGGTCCACTACTCCGTTTACGACGATGAGTTGTTCTTCTCCTACTACACGCACGATACCGACAGATGGGAACTCGGGCTCCAGGGGTTCGCCGGAGTGGAGTGGTTCATGAACGAGATGTTCTCGCTTCACGGTGAGTATGCCGTGGCGGGCATGTACAAGTTCGAGGACAGCATCGAGCAGCGCATCTACGAGCGCGACGCCGGCATGAACCGGAGGATCGATACTACCACCAGATCACCGGAATTCGACTCGGACGGCGTGCGGGTCGGACTGTCGGCGCGTTTCTAGGAGGCGGCCCGCGCCGGCCCGGCGGCGTGCTGCAGCGGCGCGCCGCGCTCGACGGAGTCCGAGGCCACGCCTGGCAAGTGGAGGACCCTTGACCAGAGACAGTCTGCTCGCAGAGCTGGCACACGCTATCGCGGCGACGGCGCGGAGCTACCCGATTCGAGTGGCCATCGACGGTGTCGGTGCCTCCGGGAAGACCGTGCTGGCGGATGAGCTGGCGGACTCTCTGGCCGGGCTCGGGCGGACGGTCATCCGCGCCTCGATTGACGGCTTTCACCGTCCGCGCCACCAGCGCTACGAGAGAGGGAACACCTCGCCCGAGGGGTATCTCGACGATTCATTCGACTACGACGCCGTGAGGTCCCGTCTGCTTGTCCCACTGGGTCCGGGAGGCAGCCTGCGCTACCGGACCGCCGTCTTCGATTTCAGGACCGAGTCCGCGGTTGACTCGCAGACGCGAACCGCGGATCCAGATGCTGTGCTGCTGTTCGACGGTGTGTTCATCCTGCGCGAGGAGCTGAGGGGCTCCTGGGATTTCAGCATCTTCGTGGACGCGGGATTCGAAGTCACGCTTGCTAGAGCGCTGGAGCGGGACCTCTCGCTCTTCGGGAGCGAACGGGCCGTGCGCGAGCGCTACGAAAGCCGCTACATCCCGGGGGAGCGGCTCTATCTTGAACGGTGCCGCCCCCGTGAGTACGCCGACGCCGTCGTGTTCAACGATGAGCCGGCGAACCCGGGCCTGGAATGGAAACGCACAATCCGAGGACAACGATGAACCCGAACACCGTTGTAGAACAGATGCTGGCGCGGAAGTCGATCCGCAAGTACACGGACAGAGAGCCCTCCGATGAGATCATCGAGGCGATCGTCCGGGCCGGACAGCAGGCGCCCTTCGCCGCACAGCTTGGAAGCGTACTCCTGAAGCGCGACCGCGAGAGCGCTCCGTTTCACGCGCCGCTCCTCTTCACCGTCTGCGTGGACGCTCACCGGCTGGAGCTCATCATGGCGAAGCGAGGGTGGCGGATTCGGACGAACGATCTCTCGCTGCTCCTGTTCGGGATCCAGGACGCGTGCTACATGGCCGAGAACATGGTCATGGCGGCCGAGAGCCTGGGGTTGGGCAGCTGCTTCCTGGGCATGACGCCATACAAGGCTGGCAAAGTCGCCGAGCGGTACGTGCTGCCGCCTCGAGTCTTCCCGCTTGTGGAGTTGGCCATGGGCTACCCGGATGAGAACCCGCCGACGAGGCCGCGATTTCCCGTCGATGCCCATCTGCACGAGGATACATACAGAGAGTTTAACGACGAGGACATAGAGCGGGCGATGCGCGTGATGGACGAGGGCTATCTTTCGCAGGATTACTACCGCAACGCGAACTACATGGTGGCGCTTGAGGATGGTCGCGAAGAGACGTTCTCCTACGACGACTACAGTTGGACCGAGCACATGGGGCGCAAGTGGGGTCAGTGGTTGGGATCGCCCGCGCAGTTGCTCGGGCAGATGGCCGCGTGTGGGTTCCACATCGGCGCCGCGGACGACGAATAGGGGGGGGTGCGAGTGAAGGGGCCAACGCATATTGAACCTTTGAGGTCACGTTGAGAGGAGGCCGGATCATGTCCGACGAGAGGACGGTTACCGAGACCAGAGACGTGAGTGGATTCGATGGAGTCAGACTCGAGGGCTTCGGCAGCGTCACGGTCACACAGGGCGACCGCACCGAGCTGACCATCGAGGCCGCTGAGGATGTGATGCCGAGGGTGACGGCGAAGGTGAAGGACGGCGTGCTCGTCCTGGGTCTCAGGAAGGGCGGGTGGCTCGTCGGTCTCAGGCGGAAGAAGCTGTCGATTCACTTCAGCGTCACCACGGACAGGATCAGGAAGCTGGTCCTCGCGGGAGTCGGGCGCATCGACGCACCGCGTGTCGACTCGGACGCGCTCTCGCTGGTCGTGAGTGGCACGGGGGCCATCGACGTCGGCTCACTGAGTGCGGAGTCTCTAAACGTCGTTCTCAGCGGCGCCGGCAGTTGCGAGGTCGAAGGAAGGACCACGTCTCAGAGCATCAAGCTGAGCGGCGCCGGCAGCTACACGGCGCCCGATCTCGAGTGCACGACGGCGAACGCCGTTGTGAGTGGGGCGGGGAACATCACCATACACGTGCGAGAGACACTCGATGCGAAGATCTCCGGGACCGGCAACATAAGATACCAGGGAGCGCCGACCGTTCGCCAGAGAGTCACCGGTATTGGCACTGTCACGTGCACGGGCTGTGAGTAGCCGGCGGGCACTACCACGTGGGTGTGAAGGAGGCGAGGAGAGAATGAGACGGAAGATCGTCGTCGGTTTGATGTTCATGGCCCTGTTCACGGGCTCGTGCGTCACGCGCACCATAGAGGGGTCGGGCAACATCACGACCGAGACTCGGGAAGCCAGCGGATTCGAGCGCGTCGGACTCTCGGGCATCGGCATCGTCGTTCTTACGCAGGGTGAAACGGAGGGTCTGATCGTTCGCGCCGATGACAACCTGATGGAGTACATCGTCACGGAGGTCCGTGATGGCACGCTCTGGATCGGCCTGACACAGAAGGCCTCGTTGGGTTCGCTCAGACCCACCGAGCCGATCGTTTTCGAGGTCTCCGTCCGAGAGCTCTCGGGTCTCTCTGTGTCCGGATCAGGGTCGCTCGAGATCGGACGCCTCGTGACCGACTTTCTCAGCATAGCCGTCAGCGGTTCCGGGGACATCAGCATTGGCGATCTGGTGGCCGGCGAGGTGAATGCGGCCATCTCCGGTTCCGGTCAGGTGAGCGTCGCCGGCGAAGCACGTGTGCAGACGGTCAGCGTCAGCGGGTCCGGGCGCTACCGCGCTCAGGATCTTGTTACCCAGGACGGTGACGTGAGCGTCTCGGGGTCCGGACTGGTTGTCCTGAACGTTACAGAGCGTCTGGACGTGGGGATCAGCGGGAGCGGCACGGTTCGCTACTCCGGGGAGCCCAGGGTCACGGAGGACGTGAGCGGGTCGGGCAGGCTCGAGCGCGTCGGTTCCCCTGGCACGTCGCTATGATGTGGGCAGAGGGAATGGGAACGCGATGAAGCTGTCTGAGATCGTGCAGCGGGCACCGGTTCCCGCTCCGTGGGACGAGGGCGACCGTCACGCGATGACGGTCCAGGCCTACACGAACAAGGACTACGGCCGCCTGCTCGCTGAATGCGGGTTCGAGGCGGCGACTTCCTCGACTCACTGCCCGGGACTCCCGAAGACGCTTTCCATGAGCTTCTGGCGATAGTTGCTCGCGAGGCCGCCTGAGCGGCTGCGGGCACGGAGGTTCGGTCATGGAGGTTCGGTCATGGAGAAGTTGCTGAACTTGATAGCCAGGCGCTTCTGGCCCCAGCTTCTTGAGGCCGCCGGTCGCGACCGGGCCGTCGGTCTCAGTGACATTCTGGCGGTTCTCTACGCCGGACCGCTGTCGGTTGTTATGCTCGTGTGGCTTGTTCGAGCCACGGACCTGTCGGTCCTTCGGACCGCCTGGTTGCCCTTCGCTGTCGCCATGCTTCTCATCTACGCGTTCAGACGGCTTGACTTCAACTTCTACATCGAGATCGATCGCGGGCTCTTCGGTAGCGTCGGTGGTTCGCTCGACGACATCGTGAGATGGCCCACCGTGCTCCTGTTCGGCCCGACGGCCCTGTGGCTGTTTCTCGTATGGCGCTCGGTGAGCCTCGTACAGGACCTGCGCAGGTCGGACACCACCGCGCTTCGCTGGAGCGCCGCCCGCAGCTGCGCGATAGACGCGGGCGGAGACACGCTGGCCGGGCTTGTGGCCCTGGCGCTCTACGTGAGGATAGGCGGTGTGCATCCACCCACGGCTCTCAGTCTGCCGGCGCTCATGCCGGCGATCTACGCAACGCTCGTGAGGTTCCTGCTTCCCATGGTTGTGTCGAGCCCGTACATGTTGTCCATCGAGCGGTCGCCCGTGCTCGGTTTCGCCGCCAAGTCGCGCCGTGCTGTCAGGAAGCTCACATGGATGTCAGTGGGTTGGCCGCTGCTCATCGCTCCGTTCACCGTGTTTGCAGTGGGGCTCTACGCGGAGAAGGGATTCACTGCCCCTCTCTTTGTCGTCGTCGGCGCACTGATGGCGAGCGCGCTGGCGCACAGAATGAGCAGTGCCGTGGAGCAGAGCCGGGAGAGGACGCGCGAGCTTCGGAGCCTGGAGGGTCTGGGCAGGGCGATAGTCGGCGGACCGCGCGACGGGTCGAAGCTCCCCGAGTTCCTCCGGGAGCACGTGGGCGGGATGTTCGCGATGTGCACCATCGATGTTCGCCTGTTCCCGCAGCGGGATCTCTTGCACGAGCCCGATTACATGGACCGACCGGACGCGGTTGTGTGGGAGTGGTTGCAGGCGACCGGTGAGACACTCGGTTCCCCCGTCGGCCGCGAGTTGCCGTGGGGCGTCACGCCCAGAAGCCACGGGACGGTGCTTGTGCCCGTCGTGCACAGCGAGACAGGCGCCACGATCGGTGGCATCTACCTGCGGAAACGCGTAGATCCCGATACGGTATCCGACGTCATCCCGGCGGCTCAGTCGCTCGCAGCTCAGATCGCTTCGGTGCTCCACGGGGCCGAGGTCTACGATCAGACGCTCCGCGCCATGCGAGCCGAGAAGGAGCTTGCCGTTGCGGCGGACATGCAGGCCAGCCTCATGCCGTCGAGCGCCCCGCACGTCCCCGGCTGGGAGTTCAAAGCCATCATAGATTCCGCTCGCGAGGCATCGGGGGACTTCATCGACCTCATTCCGTTGTCCGGGGGCCGGTGGGGGATCCTGGTCGCCGACGTGTCGGGCAAGGGCGTGGCCGCTGCACTGTACATGGCGATGGTGCGCACGCTCATCCGCACGTACGCCTTCGAGCATGAGTCTGCGCCCGCAACCGTGACCTCTGCCGTGAACCATCGGATCCTCTCGGACACCAACGACGACTCGTTCGTGACGGTCTTCTACGCGGTGCTCGATCCGGTGACGGGCGTGCTTCAGTACTGCAACGCGGGTCACAACCCCCCTTACCTCTTCCGCACGCAGAACGGCGGTGTTGTCGAGGAACTGCGGGGGACGGGGATCCCGCTCGGCATGCTGGAGGATGCGGTCTGGGAGGGCGGCGAGGTCACGATGCTTCCAGGCGACCGGCTACTGGCTTACACTGACGGCGTCACCGATGCGCAGAACCCCGACGACGAACCCTTCGGAGAAGGGCGCCTGCTCGAGGTAGCCAAGGCGAACGTCAAGGCAACTCCGATCGAGATGAGGACCGCTGTCTTCGACGAGATCAAGACCTTCGTGGGACAGGCTGAACAGGAAGACGACATAACGATCATGGTGGTCGCGCGCGACGGAGCGTGACGGCTTCATCGGAGGATACACATGGCACGCATCGAATCACTGCTGTCGGCGCGGCTCTTCCTGGTCCCGCAGGTCGTGGGTGACAGGCTCTTTTTCATCAGCAACCTGTCCGGGCACCTGAGCCTCTACGCGATGGACGTGGGCGGCAGCGTGCCGGAGCCGCTGCTCCCGCCGCACATCGCCCTGCAGAACCCGCACCTCATGAGCGGCGCGTCGTTCGTCGTCTTTCCGTCGCTCGGGCGTATCCTGGTCATGATCGACAGCGATGGCGATGAGGCCTACAAGCCGCTGCTGGTGCCCCTTGACGGGGGATTCCCCGAGCCGGCCTTCCCGGGCGGGTTCGACCGAGAGGCCGTCCACTGCGTCGACTACGACATGGAAGACGCGCTGGTCTACCTGCTGGGAGAGTCGCAGAGCGAGTCGATGCACACGTCGTACCGCTGCAACCTCTCGACCGGCGAGATAACGAAGCTCGCCGGCAGCGTCTACGGAGCGTTCCCCGCCGGCGTCAATGACTCACATGACAAGGCGGTCATCATAGACGCCTACGGCTCCGGAGACCACGTCGCGTATCTCAAGGAGGACGGGTCCGACGAGCTCAAGCTTCTCTTCGGTGTGCCGCTGGAGTCCCGCAAGGAGGGGGAGAAGCCGCCTCCGAACAGCATCTCGGACTGCTCGTTCGTGCGCGACGACTCGGGATTGCTGTTCTACACGTCGCTCTTCAGCGACACCTACGGCCTCGGCTTCATGGACCTGGCCGATCCGTCGAACCCCGTGGAGGTTCCGGTCGAGGGTGCGGTTCACAAGGGCGTAGGTGAGCTCGAGGCGATCGACCACGTGCGCGACGACCTCTACCTGATGAGCTACAACATCGACGGCTGTTCATGGTTGTACGAGGGGCGGTTTGACGAGCGCGCCCTGACGATGAAGCTAGAGCACGTACTGTGCGGGCGGCGTGAGCTGTCGGATGGAGTGCTGGAGCACTTCCGCTACGACAGGGAGGGGGACCGCTACACGCTGTCTTTCTCGACGGCAACGTCTCCGACTCAGCTCTACATCATCGAGGGCGTCGCAAGAGACCGCGTGACTCAACAGACGCGCGAACGTGTCCTCGGGATACCGTCCGACGTGCTCTCGCCGGGAGAGGACGCGTCGTTCACCTCGTACGACGGACTTCGCGTCTCCGCGCGTCTCTATCTGCCGCACGAGTCGCTGGGGTTTGCGGGACCCCGCCCGCTTGTGTACTATCTGCACGGCGGTCCTCAGGCTCAGGAGAGGCCAGACTTCGCGTGGTTCTCCATGCCGCTCATCCAGTTCCTGACGCTTCGGGGCTTCGCCGTCTTCGTGCCTAACGTGCGCGGCAGCAGCGGCTACGGCTTCGATTACATGAGCAGGGTCGTGCGCGACTGGGGAGGTGCTGACAGGCTCGACCACGTCCACGCAATGACCGAGATCCTGCCGAAGGACGCGCGTCTGGACGTGGGGCGTGCGGGCGTCGTGGGTAGGTCGTACGGCGGGTACATGACCTTGACGATGGCCGCCCGTCACCCGGAGCTCTGGGCCGCGGCGGTCGATATGTTCGGGCCCTACGATCTCATCGGGTTCGCGGGCCGCGTGCCGGAGACCTGGAAGCCCTTCATGGCGTTCCTTATGGGCGACCCGGAGACGGAGAAGGACTTCCTCACAGAGCGCTCGCCTGGCACCTACGTCGAGGACATCGCATGCCCGCTTCTGGTCATCCAGGGGAAGAACGACCCGCGCGTGGTCGAGGTGGAGTCGCGAGAACTCGTCGACAAGCTCAGGAGTATGGGCAAGGACGTCGACTACCTGATGTTCGAAGATGAGGGTCACGACGTTCTCAAGTTCGAGAACCGGGTGACGTGCTACAATGCCATCACCGATTTCTTCGTGACACACCTGAAGCCGTAGCGTCGCAGAGCGGCTCACCGCACGAATGACTGTTCAGTCAGCCCGGAGGCAGGGCATGGGACGCAACGTCGAGATCAAGGCGCGCGCGACCGATTTCGCGTGTCAGCGGGCACGCGCGGCCGAGCTGGCCGAATCCCCGTCGGAGACCATCTCGCAGGAGGACAC
>JAUVLG010000109.1 GCA_030595835.1 Candidatus Eiseniibacteriota bacterium
GGCAACTCCGGCGCTGGGAGTTTCTTCATCCGGACTTCCCCACTCCCGGACAGGCCGTCGATCGTCAGGCCCTCCACGAACGCCCGCACCACCCGCTTGCGCTCCTCCATCGTCCCGTGCTTGAAGAGGCGGCTGGCGTCCGCGAGGCCCTCGAGGATTATGTCTACAGCGGCCTCGGGGTCGAAGGCCCGTGTGGGGGCTTCGGCCAGCTCGCTCAGGCGGCTCTCGATCTGCTGCTTGTCCCGGCGGAGCCGGCCGAGGCGAT
Source organism: Candidatus Eiseniibacteriota bacterium (assembly GCA_030595835.1). Classification (GTDB taxonomy): domain Bacteria; phylum Joyebacterota; class Joyebacteria; order Joyebacterales; family Joyebacteraceae; genus JALGZG01. Next base: position 266 of record JAUVLG010000109.1, read on the forward strand.
CGGTCAGAAGGTCTTTGTTCTCAGGCGACGATACGGCCAGGTCGATCACGGAGTCGATCTTCGTGCTGAGCGCGGCGAGGTGAGCTCTGAGCTCGCGCATCTCAGGCCCGGGATCCTCGACCTCCGTCTCGAGTTCCCGCTCGACTAGGCCACGGAGCATGGCCCGGCCGTTCTCCCCGAGGAACGCGGCCATCCGCTTCCCGACAAGGTCTACTACGAACTCGTCCAGCGGCTCCTGCGCGAACTGGATCGGCTGGCAGACGGCCTTGCCCTTGGTGATGGCTGCGCCGCAGACGTAGTACCGCGTGCCGACCCGCGTGCCGTCCTTGCGGCGCTTGCCCTTCCAGGTCGTGCGGCCGTGCATCGAGCCTCCGCAAGCACCGCACTTCATGAGGCCGGACAGGAGATAGGGCGAGACCTTTGCCTTCCCGGTGAGGAACCCTGTCGCCCGGGCGCGATCGGCCCGCTCCTTCATGATGCGCTGTGCCCGTTCGAAGATCGCGCGGGCGACGAGAGGCTCGTGCGCGTTCTCGTAGACGAGCCAGTCCTCGGGCGCGTTCCAGTCCACCCGCCGCTTCCCGCAGCCGTCCCGTTCGACCTCCCGGCGGTCGGCGATGCGGTGGAACTTCCCCATGCTCCGGCGGTTCCAGACCACACGCCCGATGTAGACCGGGTTCATGAGAATCACGCGGATCGAGGAGAGAGCCCAGCCCTTCCCCTTCGGGGAGACCACGCCTTCCCGGTTCAACCGATCGGCGATCGACTTGAACCCCAGGCTGGAGCCTCCCGCGTACCAGTCGAAGATCCGGCGGACCACCTCGACCCGCTCCGGGAGACTCGGGAGAAGTCGGGTGTGCTCGGCGTGAGAGCCCTTCACCTTCTGACCGCGTCGCACCGTCCGGATCGGTCTTCCCTCCGGATCGAGAATCAGCTTGTCGCGCGCGCCCGTGTAGCGAACGATCTGGAAGAGCCGTCCGGCCTGGTCGAAATGGCCGAGGTCGTATCCGTACGGCGCCATTCCGCCCGGCCACCAACCCTGATCGGCCAGGGAGACGAGTCCCCGGATGACCGCCTTGGAGAGCGTCGCGGACTCGTCGCGCGCCGCCTCCTGCTTGAAGAACCGCAGGAACTTGTCGGCGCTCGTCCCGGTGAACCCCTCCGAAGTGTAGATGATTTCGACTCCGGCCTGTTTGAAGAGCCAGCGGTAGTACCCGACCTCGTCGCTCGACATGCGGCCGAAGCGCTTGATGTCCCAGACCAGTATGCTCTGCCACGCGCGCCCGGGCGACTTCGCCTCGTCGAGCATGGCGAGGAAGCCCTTGCGCGTCTCCCCCGACGTCCCGGAGACGCCGTCGTCCACGAACTCGGCCGCTATGCCGAAGCCATGCTCGGAGGCGTAGCGGAGGATCTCCCGCCGCTGGTCCTCGAGCGACTTCTCCTGGCGGTCGGTTGACCGCCGCAGGTAGATTGCAGCGGATGTCTTCCCGTTCGCGTTCGTGTTCATATCCAGGTCCATAGCACCATCAGTCCTCGGAAAGCGCGCCGGCATCAAGTCATTTCTCCGAGCCGTAAGTGGCGCTGTTCTCGTCAGTTGGGGTCTCGGTGGCGGCGGGGCGGCCGTGTTTGTGTGCCCTGACTGCCCACCTCACAAAGAGCTCGAGCGCGTCGTCGAGAGCGGTGGGATCGGCCGCCTCCGGGCTCTCCACCACGATGATGTCCGGATCGACCACAAGGACGCGGGGCGTCCGGCGCGCTCCACGGCCACTCTCCTCGCGCGTGCGGCGGGCCCGACAGCCGTCGCGGTTGGTGGACGCGCGGCTTGGCTTCATCGCTCACTGGACCTTTCCGCGCCTCCGAGGAGCCTCCGGATCTCTCCGAGGACTGCCGCCTCGAACTGGTCGGCGGTCTCGCGGTCGATCGGGTGGTGGAGCGGATGCGGGCGCCCCGTGGACGCGAGCTTCCGCGGGTAAGTCAGATAGAGATGGCCCGAGTCGTCCCGGCGTATCGCGATGTCGTTCAAGAGCACTCCTCCGTACCGGCAGGACGCGAAGGCGACGAGGCCGTCCCTGCCGTTCGGAACCGGCCGGATCCGGACCTCGGTGATTGTGTGCATTCCGTGCATGCCTTTGGGGGTCTTGGCCATCGTCAGAAGCCTCCTGTTTCGTCCTCTTGGAGAACCTGCGGTAGAAGGGAAGAATCGGTCTGACAGGGCCCCGAACCCTGGACAGAATTGACAGAACCCCTGTCCCAGGGTCCGGCCACCGAATTCTGTGTATTCTGTCCGTGGATTGCGGGGTTCACATCGAACATCGGGCTCGGCGGACGCCCGGGACCTAACCGGGGCGGAGCCGGCCGGCGGCGGATCACCTCGTGGTCGACGAGAAGGTCCAGGGCTGGGTCCATCTCCGCCGGTGCGCGGAACCGGATCCGGCTCGCACGATAGGCGTCACGCGCCGCGAAGCTCTCGGCACCGGTGCGCTCGAGCCACGCGAGGATATGCCGCGCCCCGCGGGCGACGTGGTCGGACTCCATCAAGTCGAAGGCGATTCTAGCGTGAGCGGTGAGGAAGTCGGCGATGCGCATGGCCCGGCGCATCTCCCTTTCCCCGATTGGGTCGAGCCGACGCTCCGGGGGTTCCATGGCCCGGTCGGCCAGGTGGAGCAGCCCAGCGAGGCGGACGGCCGTGCCCGCGAGCTTGTTTCCCCAGTCGGCGATGCTCTCGAGCTCGCCGGAAGGGCCGAGGCTCGGTTCGATCCTGTCCTTGAACTCGACGAGGAGGGCGTACGCTTCCCGGGTGAGGTCGATCGCCTCGGAGCGGATCTCCCCCGAGTCGTCCTTCTCGGCCGGGATCTGGAGCAGCAAGGACACGGCTTCTTCGTAGGCCCGCCGGACGTCCTCCGGCACGGGTGGCGAGTCGGCGACGCGGCTACCCACGCAGCTCCGGGGGATCGACCACAGGAACCTCGCGAGGAGGCCACGCCCGCGGAAGCCCTTCTTGCCCTTGAGGGAGGTGATGACGTCAGGCTGGATCGCCAGGCCGATCGTGATGGCCGGGTTCTGCACCGATCCACCCTCGCGCCCGATGCGGTCGGTGGTGATCGGGCTCCCGCTGTGCCCCTTAAGGTAGATGTCGATGTTCGGGATCCTGTCCGAGTAGCGGCCGCCCATGAGCTCGAAGGGGCCGCCTTCATCGGACAGAATGCCGATGCGCCCACCCTGCTGGCGCAGAACCACCTCGAGCGACTCGGCCGTCACATCGTCGAGAACGAGCCGAAGGGGGACCGGGATCTCGGCAGCGCCCTGCTCGAACACGGCTTCTTCAACCAGCGCCAGAAGCTTGGCATGCTCCGCCGGTTCGGTCGTCTTGGCCGCCCGTGTCTTGAGCTGGTCGATGTGCTTGGAAGCGATGTCGGCCCGCGCCGTCGCGGACCTGATCTCGGGGGCGGAGTGCGTTCGTTCCTCGGCCACGAACCGGGCGATGGGTCTGGTGGCGGCCGCGAAGGCCGGGCTCTTGGACTCCCCGGGCTTGAGCGCGACCGCGACGTAGAGGTTGATCGGCTCTTCCCAGTCCGGGCGGACACGGACCACGTACTTCTTCGCACAGCAGAGGGACAGGACAGCGAGGGCGAGCATTGCGGGCAGGTCCACGGGGCACTGGAGGGCGTCGGCGAGAGCGGTCACCCAGTCACGGAGCCAGGCGGGGAGTACCTCCACCGGAAAGGCAGGCACGTCGGCCTTCGGCCCGATCGGGAGCGGCTCGTCCCAGGTGGGACTATCCACGGCTGTCCTGCCCTCCGTGGCTTCATCGAGACGCTCCGCATCCGCGAATGGGTCCAGCGGGAGGGTGCCTTCGAGATAACGATCGTTGTCGTCTTTCACTTCGACCCACCCTCCTCCTCCGCCCTGCTGCGGAAGACCTGACAGCGTCTGTGAAGGCTCGTGACGATCTGGCGCGCGTACCGCTCGCCGGGTTCGTCGCGATGAGTTCGGATTGCGACCCTGGCTCCGTCGGGGATGCGGTCGGCTATTTGCTGGCACCATGCACCTGCTTCGACGCCGAAGCAGGCCGGGCCCGGAGCCTCGGTATCTAGCCGGCGGGCCGACCACAGCAGCCAATCCGGTTCACCTTCGGCGACGACCACGTCCTGTGTGTCGCTCGCCGGCGGGGCATTGCCGTTGAGAAGCCGCTCACCGACGGGGTCGGCGAGAACAAGGCCCCTCACCGAGAAGCCGCAGGGCGCGAGGGACTTGGGAGTCGTAGCGGCATCAAGGGAGCGCGCGCGGAGGGAGACGGCATTCCCCGTGTGATCCCAGAGCCGGAAGAGGAGCCGGTGCCCGGTTTGGGCCCATGAGCCCGTGCGCGACCACGCCCAGCGTGGCAACCGAAGGTCGCGTGGGGCTACCCGGGCGAGGTCCCGGACCTCCGTCTGCTCGAGGAAGGACGAGACCCGGCCGCCGTACCGCCGCTGGAACCACTGGACTACCTCGTGATCCGAGCCGACCGGGACGGATGCGGACCAGAGAGTGTCGACTTCCGCCTTCGGAGGCCGGGCAGGATGTTGTCCGATCCTGAGCGGGCTGTGAAACGAGGGACGGGGGCAGGGTTCGTGAGGGCGGTTCGCAGGAAGGACGCGGGGCGTTCGCTCGCCGCAACTGAGCCCGCGCCGAATGTGGCCACGAGCCTCGTGTTCCGGCAGACCCGTATCCAGAGCGGCGTCGAGGAGGAGGTCCTCGGCCTTTTCACGGGTGATGGCGCCGGCGCCGACGAGTCCGCCGATGGCGGCCGCGGCACGGAAGGCTGCACAGGCCCGACCGGATGAGATTTTCCTGAGGGATCCGAGCTCGGCGTCGAGCGCGGCGTGAAGGTAGGCGTCTCGAGTCCACGTCATGAGTTCTTCTCCCTGAGTCTAGGCTTGAGTTGGGAGGGGACGGAGGTTCCGTTCCCTCTGTCGGTGGGAGGCGGTCGACACTCCCCTCTGTAGTACAAAGGGGGGTCCGGCGCCCCGAAACGGGGACAGGCCCCACGCAGGATCAGCGCACTGCGTCCTCCAATCGCCTGAGCCGCGCTTCGAGCCGCAGACGCCTCTTCTTCGCGACCTCGTAGTCGAGGCCCAGCACCCGGGCATACTCGGCAAGCGAGGAGCCGTGGAGGCGCGTCCCGAGCAGCATGAAGAACTCGGGCTCGCTGATCCGCCCCGCGCTGAGGTGCTCTCGTAGCTTGCTGACCTGCTGCTGGTACGCCGCCCGAAGGTCAATAGCCTCGATGTCAACGCCATCGCGCCCAGTAGTAACCCCCTCCATGTGCTGGGGATTAATCGGGACCTCTCGGTTCGTGCGCTTCCACCGGCGCCCGTACCCCTCGTAGAGATTGTGGATCGTATCGTTCACGATTTTCTGAACCAGCCGCGCCGGACGACGGTTCACATCCAGCCGGGAGACCACGCTGAGGAACGTCAGGACGATGTTTTGCCAGAGGTCGTCGGGATCCTCGTCCCAGCGGCGCTTCTTGTAGGACAGTGACTCGATGCCCGGCCAGAAGATCACGAGGAGAACCGTGCGCCTGCACGGGTCCCGGTCGTCGTTGTGGGCTCGGAAGATCGGGCGGAGGATCTCGTCCTTCAGGGGGTCGGTCGAGGTGCCGGCCCGCATGAACGCGATCACGTCCGCCCACGTTCTGAACTGCCGCAGGAACGGCTCTGTCGCCTGAAGCCCTCGGAGCAGCTCTTGGTACGTGCTGGTGTGAAGCTCCTGTTCCAGCTCTTCGCGATCGCCATCTCTCCGAGGGCTTGCCATGACGCCTGGCCTTTCCGGCCGGCGTCTTGCGCTCTTGGAGGCCGATATTGGTGTGGTACGCTCTGGTCGGTGTCTCAAGCGACGTTGCGGCTGCTACGTCGCCTCGCTGGGTGGGCCTCTGTCTGTCTTGAGATTCAGTGCATTGCGGGTCTGGCACCAGGGCCTGTAGCAGGTGATCGAGACGTGGATATCGCCCCACACCGTGGCCTCAAGTCGGCCACGTCGCAAGACCAGACCGGTGTCGTCGATCGTCGCGAGAAGCGCGCTGCAGGCCTTGCAGAGGACATCTCGTCTTCGTGGATTGCGAGGTACTCTTTCCTTCATGGTGTGACCATCCCCTTTGTCGCTCCTGTCGCCGTGACTGCTCTGGAGTCAACCTGAGGATTTCGGGGAGAACACTGAAGGCCATGAACAAAAAAATTTCGCCCGCGGAACTGCGCAGCGGGCGCCATGTTAGAGATTGAGGGGTGTGTGCAAATTTCACAGCCGAGGCTGTGAAATGGAGGGAACAGCGCATTCCAAGGAGTAGCCTAACGGCGAAGGTTGGGCAGATCAGCGCTTGAGGAGGGCACCGATGTCAGGGATGCGGATCTGAGTTTGGTTGGGGTGGAGACGGAGCCCAAAGAGCTTGCGGCCCTTCTCATGGGTGAGCTTGCCGATGAAGATGCCCTTGAGTCCTGCATCCTTGTCCATCTGTTCGACGAATCCCC
>JAUVLG010000016.1 GCA_030595835.1 Candidatus Eiseniibacteriota bacterium
TAGTGGCCGTTGCCCTTTACATGGATCACCATGTACCATTAGCGATTACCGAGGGGCTTTGTCTTCGGGGTGTGGATGTGATGACGGCATTAGATGATGGCACATCTGAATTTGATGATCCAGCCCTGCTGGACCGGGCGAGCTTAGAGTCTATGACCTGGGGAGGAGTAATGTCAAACGCTTTCTGCAGGCAGCTAGGGCAGAAGTCCTCCAAGTTCGTACGATATCATCGCGGCTACCGCCGCCGCGGCCCAATCGGCCCTGAGCACACGTCTCCCGGCGCTCACGGGCGTGGCCCCGGCGGCCACGAGCGCCTCGACCTCATCGGCTGCCAACCCACCTTCCGGGCCCACGACGAGGAGAACACGCCCGGGCGTTGGGTCACCAAGCGCGTCCCTCAGACCCGTTTCCGCCTCCTCTTCCCAAGCAACCAGGGCGCGGTCGTGCTCCCCCACCAGGCGACAGATCGCGGCGACGTCCCTGACGCTTCCAATCCTCGGGACGAACACACCGCGCGACTGCTTGACCGCGGAGAGTGCAACTGCCTCCCAGCGTGCCAGCCGGGACTTCTCGGTGTCGGAGGATATCTTGCCGATGGTCCTTGCGGTGAACGCGGGCACTATCTCGGCGACGCCCAGTTCGGAGCACCGCCTGACCACCTCATCGAAGGCCCTGCCCTTGAGGAGCCCCTGGACGACCACCAGCTCCACGCCGCCCCCCCTCTCATGAGAGCGCAACTCGGTGATCGACAGGGTGGCCTCAGAGTGCGCCGCCGCATCGACGCGCGCGATGGCCTCGACGCCCTCCCCGTCTATCAGTCGGACGAGGTCGCCGGGACGCACACGCACGACGTCGACGGCGTGGTGCCCCTCGGGACCATCAACGATGGCCGCCCGACCCACGAGAGAGCCCGGCGGCACCCGGAACGTGTCCATTCGCCAGGTGCCCGAGTCGTCGAGCAAACGTTCCGCCAACTGGTCACCTCCGGCAGATCAGCGAGCTAGCGCCCGCGGCTGGGCTTGTACGGCCCCGGGACCTTGGAACTCTGCTGCTTGCCGAGCTCCTTGAGCAGTTTCTTCTCTTCTGAGGAAGGGCGCCTCGACACCCACACGACGACGCGGATGAGCTCGTCACCCACACCCCTCCCCCTCACGTGCGGAACGCCCTTCCCTCTCATCCGCAGCGTGGTCCCCGAAGGAGTCCCCGCCGGGATCTTCAGCTTCGCCTTGCCGTCGAGAGTGGGCACCTCGATACTGCCTCCGAGGACGGCCACATCGAGCGACACGGGCAGTTCGAGCAGCACATGATCGCCGTGCCGATCGAACAGCTCGTGAGGGATCTCCTCGATCAGCACGATCAGGTCGCCGGGCACGCCCCCGCGAGGCCCGGCGTTGCCAGCCCCCCTTATGGGGATGTAGTTCCCGGTCGCCACGCCAGCCGGGACCTCGACCTCGATGGTGCTCTGGCCTCTCGTCACGCCGAGACCGTCGCAGCTCCCGCACTTCTCCTTGATGATCTGGCCCGACCCGGCGCATCTCCCGCAGGGCCCCACGCTCTGGAAGGCGCCGAACATGCCGAGGTTCTGCTGGCGAGCGACCCGTCCCTGTCCATGACACTCCGGGCATGTGGTGGCCGTCGTTCCGGGCTTCGCCCCGGACCCGCCGCACTTCTCACAGGAGATGTTGCGCGAGATCTTGAGCTTCTTGGTCACCCCGCTGGACACCTCTTCGAGACTGAGCTTCAGGCGCACCCTGATATCTTGCCCTCGGTGCACGGCAGGCCGGCCACCGCCCGTTGCGCCGCGGAACAGCTGCTCGAAGATGTTCTCGCCGTTGAAGGCGCCCATGAACGTACGCAGCGCGTCGTCCATGTCAAAGCCCTGGGCGCCCTGGAACCCGGACGGTCCCCTCCCGAACGCGGCCGTGCCAAACTGGTCGTACTGGGCGCGCTTCTGCTCGTCGGACAGGATGTCGTACGCTTCGGTCGCCTTCTTGAACTTCTCCTCCGCGCTTGCGTCCCCCTCGTTCTTGTCGGGGTGGTACTTGAACGCCTGCCCGCGGTAGGCCTTCTTGATCTCCTCGGGGGACGCGTCGCGACCAACACCGAGAACCTCGTAGTAATCGTCGGACGAGGCCAATCTCACTCCTCTCGGGCGCGGTGCCGCGCCCCTCGCGTCAGCACAACGCTATTCGTCGACGACCTCAAAGTCCGCGTCGACGGCGTCGCCGTCATCATTCGTCGCCTGGGCCCCGCCAGCGGCCCCTGCGTCCCCGCCGGCCGCCCCGGCGCCAGCGGTCTCGCCGGCGGCCGTCTGGGCTCCGGCGTACATCTTCTCAGCAAGCTTGTAGGAGGCGGTCTGAAGCGCCTCCATGTCGCGCTTGATGGCCTCTGCGTCGCCTTCCTTCAGCGTTTCGTTCAGCTTCTTGATCGCGTCCTCAATGGCCGTCTTCTCCGCCGCATCGAGCGTATCACCGTGCTCAGCCACCGTCTTCTCGGTCGTGTAGACCAGCGAATCCGCCTGGTTCCGAAGCTCGATCTCCTCACGCTTCGCGGAGTCCTCGGCCGCGTGCGACTCGGCATCGTGGACCATCTTGTCAATTTCCTCGTCGGAGAACCCGCTCGACACCTCGATGCGTATCTTCTGCTCCTTGCCCGTGCCCAGGTCCTTCGCGGACACGTGGACGATGCCGTTGGCGTCGATATCGAACGTCACCTCGATCTGAGGCATGCCGCGGGGCGCGGGCGGAATGCCCACGAGATCGAACCGCCCCAGCGTCCTGTTCTGACTCGCCATGGGGCGCTCACCCTGCATGACGTGGATCGACACCGCCGGCTGGCTGTCCGCCGCCGTCGAGAAGATCTGGCTCTTCTTGGTCGGGATGGTCGTATTACGCTCGATGAGCGGGGTCATCACACCGCCTAGCGTCTCGATCCCGAGCGAGAGAGGAGTGACGTCCAGAAGCAGCACGTCCTTGACGTCGGCCTCCCCCGAGAGTATGGCGCCCTGAATGGCGGCGCCCACGGCGACGACCTCGTCCGGATTCACGCCCTTGTGCGGGTCCTTCCCGAAGATGGCCTTCACCTTCTCCTGGACCGCCGGCATGCGGGTCGTTCCACCGACCAGCACGACCTCGTCGATATCGGAGGGCGAGACACCAGCGTCCGCCAGCGCCTTCTTGCACGGCGCGGTCGTCCTGTCGACCAGATCCTCGACCAGCGACTCGAGCTTCGCCCGTGTCAGCTTCATGGTCAGGTGCTTCGGACCGCTGGAATCAGCCGTGATGAACGGAAGGTTGATGTCGGTTTCCAGCGTGGTCGACAGCTCGCACTTGGCCTTCTCAGCCGACTCCTTGAGTCGCTGCAGGGCCATGGCGTCGTTGCGAAGATCAATGCCGTTCTCGCGCTTGAACTCGTCAGCGATCCAGTCCATCACGCGATGGTCGAGGTTGTCGCCACCCAGGTGCGTATCACCGTTCGTGGCCAGCACCTTGACGAGTCCCTCGTCGAGCTCGAGGATCGAGATGTCGAACGTCCCGCCTCCGAAGTCGTAGACGGCTATCTTCTCCTGCCCCTTCTTGTCGAGGCCGTACGCAAGCGACGCCGCGGTCGGCTCGTTGATGATGCGAAGGACCTCGAGGCCGGCGATCTTCCCGGCGTCCTTGGTCGCCTGTCTCTGCGAGTCGTTGAAGTAGGCGGGTACCGTAATGACGGCCTTCTCAACCTTCTCGCCCAGATGTTCCTCGGCCGTGTTCTTCATGGCGGTCAGGATCATCGCCGAGATCTCCGGCGGGGCATACGACTGGCCGAGAACCTCGATCCTGACCTTGCCACCGTCGTTCTTCGTGACCTTGTAGGGGACAAGTCCCATCTCCTCGGTGACCTCGTCGTACCGCCTTCCCATGAAGCGCTTGATGGAGAAGATGGTGTTCTCGGGGTTCGTCACCGCCTGACGCTTCGCGACCTGTCCGACCAGCCTCTCACCCTTCTTGGTGAAAGCGACAACCGAGGGCGTAGTGCGCGAGCCCTCCGGACTCGGGATGACGGTGGCCTCGCCACCCTCCATCACGGCCACACACGAATTCGTCGTACCCAGATCGATTCCTATGACCTTGCTCATATCTGTCAATCCTCCTTAAGGGCCGCCGGTGACGGGCCTCACGCCCGCCCGGATGCGCGCCTGATGCGGCGCACCGCCGGGGCTCTCCACGTCACTTCGATACAATGACCTTCGAACAACGAAGCAGTCTATCTCCCAGGAGGTACCCTCTCTGGGTCTCTTCAACGATGTGATCCGGGTCGTGCCCGGTGGATTCCACATGCCCCACGGCCTCATGAAGATTGGGGTCGAACTCGCACGCCCTAGTTACTATCGGCGTTACGCCGTGCTTCCTGAGGATGTCCGTCATGTGCTTGAGAATGAGTTCGACGCCCTCTCTCAGGGAACCGCCCTCGGAATCGCCGTCCGGGTCTTCACAGGCGAGCGCCCTCTCGAAGTTGTCCACTACGTCGAGCAGGTCGAGGATTATCTCCTCGCGCGCCGCCGCCGACCACCTGTGCCTGTCTCTCTCGACGCGCTTCCTGTAGTTGTCGAGGTCCGCGAGAGCCCTGAGCCACTTGCCGTTCAGCTCGTCCAGCTCGGACGTAACATCCTCGGTCTCAGCGTCCACGTCCTGCGCGTCAGCGCCGCGTGTCCCGGTGAGCGTCCCTTCGCCTGCGTCGCGCGCCTCGCGCGACCCGTCTGGCCCGTCCTCTTCTTTCCGTTTCCTCTTCGTCATGTCTGTGACTCGAACTCCCTGTGTTGTCCGCCAACGCCTACTCCGCGAGCAGGTCGTCGAGCACCTTCGAGAAATACCCGACAAGACCCATCAGCTTCGGGTATCTCATCCGTGTCGGCCCGATTATGCCCATGCGGGCCACGGAGCCGCCGATCCTGTATGTGCCTGCGACAAGGGACATCCGGCTCATGCCGCGGCAGTCGTTCTCACGCCCGATGACCACCCGCACCTCGGCCGCCTCGGCCGAACCACGAACGACATCGGCGAGCGTCTCCTCGCTGTCGAAGATGTCCCCCAGCGAGGCCACATCGGCCGAGAACTCCGGGTTACGGAAGATGTAGCGTGCGCCCTCGTAGTGGATGCGCTCACCTCCACGCGGACTCAGGAAGACGCGAACCCCGTCCAGCAGTCCGGCCAGCCAGTCGCCCGGCGCCGGGTCCCGCTCCTCGAGCCGCCTCTCGATCGTTGCGGAAGCCTCGGAGAGCATCACGCCCCGCAGCCACTTGTTCAGAAGGTCGGACGCCCTCGACACCTCGGCTTTGTGAAACGTGCCGTCCGTCGTGAGAACGGCGGTCCGCGTAGGCCCGATGTCCGTGGCCACCACTACCATGATGCGACCCGCACCGATGGCGGCGAGCGCCACCTGCTCGATGAGGTGTCCCCCTCCGGAGGGAGCGACCGCGACTGCCATCTGCCTGGAGGCCTCGCTGACCATGTGAGAGATACCCGCGAGGACTGTCGCCAGGTCACAGTGCACGAGCTTGGCCAGCTCACTGCCGATCGTCTCCCGCTCACTGGGCGTCAGACCGACGGGCTTGACCAGATTGTCGACGTAGTAGCGATAGCCCAGGTCTGTCGGAACGCGACCGGCGGAGGTGTGAGGCTGAAGTATGAGCCCCTTCTCCTCCAACGCGCGCATCACGTTCCTGACCGTGGCCGAACTCAGGCTGACGGCGCTCATGCGCACGACCGCGCTCGAACTGACCGGCTTCGCCTCGCGGACGTAGCCGTCAATGACCGACTGCAGTATGGTGCTCTCTCTCTCGGTGAGTTCGACTCCGTGCACGCCATCCGGCTCCTGGAACAGGCCCTTAGCACTCTCCTTGTAAGAGTGCTAAGGCGCAAGATAACGCGACGCGCGTCGGGTGTCAAGCCGAAAGGGGCAAGGGATAGGAGCTCTTGCGGCGTCAGCGAATGACGTCGAAGAGCCGCTCGAAGCGAGGCCGCTTGGTTTTCCCGTCCCAGGACCAGTAGATGCCGACGGCCTTGCCCTTCATGAGGGTCTTGTCCATGAATCCCCAGTCACGACTGTCGGCGCTCCAGTTCCTGTTGTCCCCCATCATGAAGAGGGAGTCCTTGGGGACCTTGATGGGACCGTAGTCCGCCCAGCGCGGCGTCGGCGGCTTCAGCTTGATGAAGCTCTCGTCCTTCCGCTCGCCGTTCAGGTAGAGGACGTTGTTCTTGAGCTCGACGATGTCTCCCTCGGTCCCGATGCAGCGCTTGACGTAGTTCTCTTTCCGGCCGCGCGGGTCGGGGTTCGGGTACTGGAAGACGATGACATCGCCATAGCGCGGCTCCCGAATACCGGGCAGGCGAGTGTCGGTGAACGGGACCTTGATGCCATAGATGAACTTGTTGACGACGAGGAAGTCACCAACAAGCAGAGTGTCCTCCATCGAGCCCGATGGGATCCTGAACGTCTGGATGACAAAGGCCCTGAGGATAAGGGCGAGCACGACCGCGGTGACGACCGTCTCAACGAAGTCACGGAAGGCGTCCTTCCGCTTGGCCTTTTTCGCTGGTGTGCCTGCCTTCTTCCCCATCCTGCCTACCTCCCCGTCCGCTCGGAGTGCGAACTTTCTAGGTCTCTCAAGCTAGAATCTGAATGTCAGGGCGACGCGGAACTCCCCGCCGCCGGTGCCATCCCCCCCGAAGGAACTCTCCACGCGAGGAGCGGGGGGATCATCGAAGCCCACCAGGTGCGCGTCCACGTAGGCGTCCGCCAGACCGTACAGCGCCGCGACGGCGGCCCACCAGACCAGCGTCTGCCTCTTGTCGAAGTGCTCCGAGTACTCGTCGTAGTACCGGTCGTCGGCCGTCTGCTTGTACAACCTGAGCGAGTTGCGCGCGCGCCGATCCTCGACGACGAGGCCGGCCACGAGGAAGGTCTCCACCGCGCAGACGACCGCGGCCTTGCACTCCGCCCCGTTCAGCAGCTGTCCGAGGCCCGGATGCGCCGCCGACGCCACCATCGCAGTAGTACCGCGGGGCCGGTTCGCGCCGTCCTCCGTCCGCGGAGTGCTCCCACTCACGGTTCCGGCTCCCGAGGCCGCCGGAGACAGCGCGGCCAGGATCCACGCGAAGACGACCACCCCAACTCCTGCGCGTCTCATCATTTGACGGCCAGCCCTCTGACTTCCCTTGATGTGAGAGGCACGACCTCGATCGTGCGCGACCCGGTGCTGCCCCTGATCTCAATTGTGATGCTCTCGGCTTCACCCGTGTCGGCGTACCTCGCCACCACCGCACCGGCCAGCTGCTCGTCCGCGGGCTCCGGCGCGCCGGTGATGACACCCACGGGGCCCCTGCATCCGACCGCCTTGACGTAGAGCGCTTCCGGCAGATCGAGCGAGAACAGCTTCTCGTTCTCAGCGTGATTCCGCCCAACCGCGAGCTTGGCCCGCTTGGACAATCTGAACTGCCTGCCGATCGAAAGGAGCCTGACCCCCGGATCGCTCAGCCCCTCATGCTCCTTGAGATCGCGCATGGCGCGGGCGAAGTTCTCGTCGGTGAGAAGACACCCGCCGGCGGGCGACTCGTATTCCTTGATCCCGAAGCGTTCCGCCAGGTCCATCTGCGGCTTCCTCGTCCGCCCGTGCAGCCCAAGCAGTTTCTCCCGGTCGACCCACCCTTCTTTCTCCGGGATTGTCGGCTGAAGCAGCTTGGCGGAGAGCGGGCGGAGCAGGTAGCCCTTGACACCCGCCTCCCGTTCGACGGCCTCGAGGCCGTAGCGCATCTGGGACTTTGGCCGCTGGCCCACCACTTCACCCGTGGCGATGAACGACGCTCCCAGCTCTTCCATGCGCTCTGCCGCGCGTGTGACCATGAGCGCGTGGCAGTCTATGCACGGGTTCATGTTCCTCCCGAACCCGTACTTGGGCGCCTCGATCAGCCGGAGAATGTCCTCGCTGATGTCGATCGCTATGAGCTCGATGCCCATCTCCTCGGCGCTCGTCCTGGCCTTCTCGGCGTCGAAGAACGAGGACACGAAGCTGATGGCGATAACCTCGATGCCCTGCTCCAGCAGAAGAGCCGCCGCCAGGATGCTGTCAAGCCCTCCGGACAGGAGCACAAGAGCTCGCACGATACGTGTTCCTTCCAGATGAATTAGACTGCGACCGTCGAACAAACGTTGGCGGGAATGTGTGGGAATCGAACCCACCCCGGACGGGATCAGCCGCCAGACAAAGGGTTTGAAACCCTCGAGGCCCACCAGGACCTATCCATTCCCACGTGAACGGCAGCGGGACGCGTGCAGCGGGCGAGCCCGGTTCGGACCTGTCTACGTCAGGACTATGGCGCGGTCACGCCTTTCGACAACACGCCCGATGACCCAGCTCTCGCCACCTCTCGCATTCAGAGCGCCGTCGAACGCACCGAGGCTGCCCTCGGGGAGAGCGACCAGGAGCCCACCGGAAGTCTGCGGGTCATACATCAACTCCACCGTGCGTCCGTCGGCCCGAGTCCGGGACTCGACGAACGCGCTGTAGTAGTGCTGGTTCAAGAACAGACCTCCGGGCGCCAGCCCCTTCTCGATGGCCTGCCTGGCGCCCTCGACGAGCGGTACGTCCGGAACAGCGATCTCGAGCGTTACCGCGCTCGCGTCCGCCATCTCGCTGGCGTGTCCGACCAAGCCGAATCCTGTGACATCGGTCGCCGCGTGGGCGCCAGCCGAAAGCATGGCCTCGGAAGCCGCCCTGTTCAGCGTAGCCATGAGCTCGGTGATGATCGCGACGCCCTCGGGGGAGAGCTCGTCCTCCTTGAGCGCGGTGGCGAGCACGCCGACTCCGACCGGCTTCGTAAGAACCAGAACATCGCCGACGCCGGCGCCGGCGTTCGACACGATCCTCTTGGGGTTCACCATGCCCACTACCGCGAGCCCGAACTTGAACTCACGGTCGCTGACCGAATGACCGCCCAGCACCAGGGCACCCGCCTCCGTGACCTTCTCGTTACCCCCCAGGAGCACGTCCGTCATCACCGACAGCGGCAGCTCTCCATCCGGGAAACACACGATGTTGAGAGCGACAAGTGGTGTCCCTCCCATCGCATAGACGTCGGAGAGCGAGTTCGCGGCCGCGATCCGCCCGTAGTCCCGCGCGTCGTTCACGACGGGTGTGAAGAAATCCAACGTGACCACGAGCGCGGTGTCGTCGTTCAGGAGGTACACGCCCGCGTCATCGGCGGTACCCGACGAGATGAGTGCCCGCGGGTCGACGATGGGCGGGAGCTTCGACAGCACTTCGGCCAGGTCCTCCGGACCCAGTTTCGATGCTCAGCCGGAGCAACGTACCTTCTGCGTCAGCTTGTGTATCTCTTCCCTGGACAAGAGCTGTCTCCAAGAACCCGGGGCTCGTTCGCCCACGTTGGCCGCAGCAGTAGCCGCGCACATGTCGCGGCAGACCTTCGCGGCATCACTCCACCGTCACGCTTTTCGCGAGATTCCTCGGCTGATCAACGTGGCAGCCTCGTTCGACCGCGATGTAGTACGCCAGCAGCTGCAACGGCACCACCGACAGAATCGGCGTCAGGTGCGGCAGCGTTCTGGGAATTTCTATGATGTCGTCCGCCAGCTTCTCCACCTGGTCGTCGCCCTGCGTCGTGATGGCTATGATCCTCCCGCCCCTGGCCTTCACCTCCTGCATGTTCGAGAGGATCTTCTCATAGAAGGCGTCCTGGGGCGCGATGACAACCACGGGCATACTCTCGTCTATGAGCGCGATGGGACCATGCTTCATCTCGGCGGCGGGGTAGCCCTCCGCGTGGATGTAGGAGATCTCCTTGAGTTTGAGAGCACCCTCCAGAGCAACAGGGAAGTTGTACCCACGGCCGAGATAGAGGAAGTTCGAGTGCTTCGCGTACCTCGATGCGATCTCCTTGATGGCCTCGTGCCCCTCGAGTATCTCCCCGATCTGTTTGGGTATCGCCTGCATCGCGCGGACGATCCGTCGTCCCTCGATCAGCGATAGGCTTCGCGCGCGACCAACGGTCAGTGCAACGGCGGCCAGGACCATCAACTGCGAGGTGAACGCTTTGGTCGACGCCACACCTATCTCAAGTCCAGCGTGCGTGTAAACGCCTCCGTCGCTCTGCCGCGCTATCGTCGACCCCACGACGTTGACTACACCGAGGACGATGGCGCCCCTGCGCTGCGCCTCGTTCATCGCCGCCAGCGTGTCGATGGTCTCTCCCGACTGGCTCATGACGATCACAACGTCACCGGGGCCGATGACGGGGTTTCTGTAGCGGAACTCGGACGCGTACTCAACCTCCGCCGAGATCCTGGCGAGATCCTCGAGCATGTACTCACCGATCAGCCCCGCGTGCCAGGACGTCCCACACGCAATGATGATGATGCGGCTCGCCGCGGTCAGACTGCGGCGGTGTTCCCGGAGCCCTCCCAGGAAGGCGTCGCCCGCGACCTCGATCACGCGCCCCCTGACAGCATCCCGGACGGTCCGCTCCTGCTCGAAGATCTCCTTGAGCATGAAGTGAGGGAACCCGTTCTTCTCTATCGTGTCGATGTTCCAGGTGACCTTCTCGATATCCTTGGTCACCAGCTCGTCTTCAAGGGTGGTCGTCGAGAATCCATCCGGCGTTGCCACGACCACCTCGAGATCGTCGAGATAGACGACGTCCCTGGTGTGCCTCACGATGGCGGCGACGTCCGAGGCGACGTAGTACGTTTCTCTGCCGATGCCGAGCACCAGAGGGCTGCCGTTTCTGGCGCCGACCAGGACGCCGGGCTCATCCGCGTGGATCACGGCCATGCCGTACGCCCCGCGCACTCTCGTAAGAGCCGCTCGCACCGCGGCCTCAAGATTGCCCTGGTAGTAGCTGCCGATGAGGTGCGCCAAGACCTCCGTATCGGTCTCCGATTCAAAAACGTGGCCGTCTGCCTCGAGCGATCTGCGAAGAGAGCGGTAGTTCTCGACGATGCCGTTGTGCACGATCGCCAGCTTGCCCGTGGCGTCGGTCTGAGGATGGGCGTTCACCTCCGAGGGCTCACCGTGGGTCGCCCAGCGCGTGTGCGCGATGCCGGTCGACCCGCTCATCGGACTCTGCTCGAGAAGAGCGACCAGTCCGTCCATCTTCCCCTTCACCTTCCTGACACTGAGAGCACCATCGCTCACAACCGCGATGCCGGCGGAGTCGTACCCCCGGTACTCCACGCGCTTGAGGCCCTCCACGAGAACCGGGATGACGTCCTTACCTCTGGCAACACATCCAATGATCCCACACATAATCAGGCCCCTCCCGCCGTTCTGGTAATGGCGGAGATGGCTTCTTCGACAAGTCCGTTGGCGTCGTCCTCGCGTGCAGCCTCGGCTATCACGCGAACGACGGGTTCAGTACCGGACATCCTAGCGTGAATCCAACGGTCGGGCCAAGCTATCTTTGCCCCGTCCGTGAGGTCGAGCTCCCCCTCGCGAAACGCCGCTCTCATCGCCTCGATGATGCCCTCGCGGGTGACCGAGTCCAGTCTGAGCTTCCTTTTCACGCTTGAGTAGTGCGTGAAGCGCGCGGCGAGACCGGACACCGTTCCAGGCTCTCCCGTCGACAGACCCGAGGCGATCAGAGCCGCCGCAGTGGCGGAGTCCCGCCCCATGTGTACGTCCGGCAGTATGACGCCCCCGTTTCCCTCACCACCTATGACAGCGCCTACCTCTTCCATTTTCGCGACGACGTTTATCTCGCCGATCGGTGTCCGGTACACGGGCACTTCGAATTCCTCCGCAAGATCGTCCATCATCCGGCTGGTGGACATGTTCGCCACGATGGGCCCCCGTCGGGCCTTGAGAACGACGCGCGAGGCGATGGCCAGCGTGAACTCCTCGCCAATGGCCACACCTCGCTCATCTACCACGGCCAGACGGTCCGCGTCGGGATCGCAGGCAAAGCCGGCGACAGCGTTCTCTGCAACGACGGTGCGGCAGAGTTCCTTGAGGTGCTCTTGCGTCGGCTCCGCCCCCCGGGGGAAACCCGAATCCATATCTGTATAGAGCTCGACGACCTCGCAGCCGAGCTCGCGGAGCAGCCTCGGCAAGATCACTGATCCGGCGGCGTTAACGCAGTCCATGACGATGCGCGGATGGGCTGCTGATACCGCGGAGGCGTTCACGAACGGTGAGGCGAGAACGAGGGCCACGTGCTCCCCCACGGCATCGTCCATTCGGCGCACGTCGGAAGCGCCGGGCGCGCGCGCACCCCGTGGGGTGTCGACCGGCGTCTCCCCCGCGGCGTCGACGGCGGAGAAGAACCTGGCGACCTCCTCGCTGTCGAGAAAGACCCCGCGCCGCGAGAAGAACTTCAGCCCGTTGTACTCCTCAGGGTTGTGACTGGCGGTGATCATGACGCCGCCGGCGAGCGCGTGTCGCTTGACGACGACGCCCACCGTCGGTGTGGGGACCACACCGACATCGACTACACGCCCTCCCGCCTCGATGATCCCGGCGGCGACGGCGTCTTTCAGGACGTCTCCCCCGGACCTGGAGTCCCAGCCCACGGCGATGTCGCCGGGAGTCCGGGCCGCGAACGCTCCGCCGTACCGGCGTACAACGTCTGGCGTGACTTCTCCGGCGGTCAGTCCACGGACTCCGGACACACTTCGAATCAGCACGTGCAGTCTCCCTGGCTGTTCAACCGTAGATTCCATTCGAGAATCGGCCGGCCGGGAGAGCCGGCGTCAGTCAGAGCCGACCCAGACCAGCCGCTCAAGGGCCACGGCCGCGGCCGTGGCGAAGTCCGAATCGGGGTAGTCGATGAGGAGCGACTCGTACGCCGCTCGCGCGGCCTCAAGATCGTCCGACCTTGTCTCCAGGATCCATGCGATGGCAAGAGCCGCCTTGGGTGCGAGCGAGCTCTCGGGATGATGCTCGATCACGGACTCGTAGTAGTCCCGCGCCCGCCTGGTGTCGTCGAAGCGAAACAGGTAGAGCTCGGCGGCCCGGAATCTGGCGACGGCGACCTTGTCCTCCGGTTCCTCGATGGCGACCGTGTCCGCGGCGACCGTGGCAGGTGCAATGCCGGTCGTGTCCGCGGCGACGGCGGGAGGTCCAATGCCGATCGGGTCTGCGCTGCTCGCGGCAAGTTCGATGCCGGTCGTGTCTAACGCTGTGGACGGCGAACCGGGGAAGTCCGCCCCACCGGGGCTCTCGTCGAACGGCGGGAGCAATGTAACGTGCAGAGTCGTATCGTCCGTGGCCCCCGTCGGCGCCGTGACCTGCTCCAACGTGTCCGCCTGATCCGGCGCATGCTCGTCCTCTCCCTCGACGCGCACCTCCTCGCTCTCCCCATCGGCCTGTGCGATTGTCGCGAGGAAACCCGTCAGCTCATCGATATCACTCACGGCTCTCTTCGCGAGTTTCGCCACGTCACTCCGGGGGGCTTCATCCTTCGCCCTCCCGAAGGATGCGACTGCCTCCTCCGGAAGCTCGTAGTAGTCGCGCTGCAGAAGCCCTATCCGATAGTGGGCTTCCGCGGAGGCTTCGGACCTCTTGTTCGACGCCGATATACCCTCGTACGTAGCTATCGCATCCTCCACGGCGCCCGTGGCCTCGAGCACACTCCCCCTGAGAAGGAGGACGCGGTCCAGTTCGTCGCGGTCGTCGCTCCGTTTCTCGAGGTCAGCGAGAACCTCGAGGGCCCCCTCGAGACGCCCTCGCAGGAGATCGACGCCCGCGAGCCGCATCTTCGCCTCGAACGCAAGAGCTCTGGGTCCACGCTCACCTGGCACGAGGGCGTACTGCCGGGCAGCGGCATCGAGCTCACCGATGTCCTCGTAGTTCTCGGCGTTCAGGAATCGTATCTCCGCGCGGCGATCGCTCCGGGGGAAGCGTTCCAGAGCCTGTTCGTAAGTTTCGGTCGCCTCGGCGTAGTTCTGCCTGGCGTTCCTCGCCCTCCCAACGAGAACCAGAGCGTCGTCGGAGAACGGGTGCGGTGGCGACGCATCCGCCAGCCCTTCCAGATAGGCCTCGGCAGAGGTGGGGTTGCCGCGCTCGAGCAGCACGGAGGCAAGCATGTACTCGACTTCCGGCAAGAGCTCACTGTTGGGATGAAGCAGCACGAACTCTGTCAGACGCCGTTCGGCACTGTCGTACCGCTCCTGGTAGTAGCGGATGGTACCCAGCAGAAGAAGCGCGTCGTCGGCCCAGTCCGAATCGGGGTGAAACTTGAGTACGCGGCCGCACTTCTCGGCCGCGCGCTCCAGGAGTTCCCTCTCCGCGGGTCCGGGAGGTGCATCCGGCGCACTGGACTCACGCAGAAGCTCCGCCTCACGCGCGGCGGACCGCGCGTGATAGAACGTGTTGTAGTACACACATCCCGCGAGGAAACTCAGAGCAGTAACCAGCAGGACGGCAGTGAGGTATCTCTTGCACACCCTTCCGACAGCTCCTTCCGACATCGCCGCACGGAGCACGATCCGTCTCCGGGGCGAGTCAGCGCATCTCAGGACGGCTCCACCGTCTGGATCAGCACCTCGTCCGCGCCGTCCTTCTCGGCAATGCAGACGGCCACGGCCTCGCTGTCCGACGTCGGGACGTTCTTACCCACGTAGTCGGCCCTTATGGGCAGCTCCCGATGCCCGCGGTCAACGACGACGGCGAGCTGGACGGATTTCGGCCGCCCGAAGTCAATGATCTCGTCCAGAGCGGCCCGCACGGTCCGCCCGGTGTAGAGCACGTCGTCGACCAGAATCAGCACCTTGCCCTGGATGTCGAAGGGGATGGCGCTCTCGTTGACGACGGGCTGATCGGCAATGGTCTGGAGGTCATCTCGGTAGAGGGTGATATCGAGGATCCCCACGGGTACGCCAACACCTTCAATGCCCCTTATCTCCTCCGCGATCCTCCTCGCAAGGAAAGCACCTCGCGTCTGGATCCCGACCACGGCAAGACCGTCTACGCCCCCGTTCCTCTCGAGTATCTCGTGTGCGATCCTCGTGATGGCCCTTCTGACATCATCCGCATCCATGACGCGGGCCTTCGTGCGAACCCTCATTCTGCTCCTCCGTGAACCGCCGCAACCGTCTCCTGATTGAAAAGAGACCTTATCACCTGCGCTGCCCCTCCGCAAGGACCACGCCTCAGGGCTTCTGCCGGTCGTCTCCCGTGCCGCGCGCCCCCCCCAGGACCAGCCCGATCCTGTCCAGCTCGGGGTGCGAGAGCCTTCTGAGCCGGTCCATCAGCGCGTAGTAGGGCGGCGACTCGAGCCCGATCCCTTCCAGAAGGACCCCATCTGCGAGCGCATCCGCCGTTGTCCTGTCAGCCAGGACCGCCCCGCCGCCTACGACCACCGTGCGCGAAACCACCGCCTCGACGAACTCGAGGTCGTGAGTCACGACGACCACGCCCCTCCCCGCCCGGACCTCGTTCCTGACGAGATCGGCGATCCTCTCCGCGGTGGAAGGATCGAGCCCCGCCGTCGGTTCATCAAGCAGAAGGAACGGACGCGAGAGGGCCAGAATACCCGCTATCGCCGCCCTGCGCTTCTCGCCTGCCGAGAGCGACAGCGGAGACCTTCCGCCAAATTTGTCGGCCGGAAGCCCGGCGCGAGACAGGGCCTCCTCGACACGAACGCGGATCTCGGGCTCCGCGAGCCCCTGCCTCGCTGGGCCGAACCCGACGTCGGCGAACACCGTCTCCTCGAAGAACTGGGACTCGGGGAACTGATAGGCCAGCCCAACGGCGTCTCTGAGGCCGCGCACGGCGCCGGCGGACTCGATCGTGGCCACGCCCGAAGTAGGCGCGGTAAGTCCGGCCATGACCTCAAGCAGGGTCGTCTTCCCTGACCCCGTGGGCCCGATCACGGCGACGCACTCCCCCTGCTCGACCGTAAGGCAGATGCCCGACAGTGCCGTCGTCGCGGACGGTAGTCCGGCGTCGTAGCGGAGCGTGACGTCCCGGAGCACGATCCTCATGCGGAGCCTCCGTGGCCGGGCGCAAGCGCGTGCACGAGCCCATCCAGTGTCGAGACACCCGCCGGTATCGAGTAGCCCGCGTCCCGCAGCTCTCGCGCGAGGTCCATGGCGGCCGGACGCCTGAGGCACCATCGGCTCAGCTCCTCGCCCAGCTCGAACAGCCGTGCGGGTGTGGAGTCGAAGACCACTCGCCCCTCGAACACAACGAGCACTCTCGACGACAGCCCTATCTCATCGGGAAACTGCGTTACGTGTACGACCGTCCTGGAGGAGTCGGCGCGGAGTTCCTTCAGCATGCGCCAGACCTCGCGCCGTCCCGCCGCATCCAGAAGCGAGGTCGGTTCGTCAAGAAGCAGACACGCCGGGCGCATCGCGAGCACTGCCGCTATGGCCACACGCTGCTTCTCCCCACCCGACAAACGATGGGGAGCACGGTCCCTGAGACCCTGAAGACGGAACCGAACAAGAGCTTCCTCCACGCGCTCGCGTATCGTCTGCGAAGCGAGCCCGAGGTTCTCCAGCCCGAAGGCAAGCTCCCGCTCTACGGTAGTGCTGACCAGCTGGTTGTCGGGGTTCTGGAAGATGAGACCCACGCGCCGGCGCACGTCCCAAACGTTGGATTCGTCGCCGGTGACGAGTCCGTCCACCGTTACGCGGCCGTCGGTAGGAACGAGCAGAGCGTTCATCAACCGAAGAAGGCTGGTCTTACCCGAACCGCTCGGTCCGACCACCGCCACCGACTCGCCGGCTTCGATAGCGAGATCGATGCCCCTGAGCGCAGGTCTAGCAGACGAACCGTAGGTGAGAGTAACGTCGCGAAATCGTATCAAGTGCGGCCCCGTCTGTGAACGATAGCTGGTGCGCTCAAGGCGCGGTTTCCGTCGCGGCACGCGCCATCTTCTCCAACTCCGCGCGTGCAGAATCGACCCACGTACCGTCCGGGAACTCACGAAGGTAAAGGTCGAGCGCGAAGATGCCCTCTTCCCGCTCTCCGAGTTCGAGCAGGGCGACCGCGCGGGCGAACCGCGCATCCTCAAGCGTGGGGTCAAGCTCCACTGCACGATCGAAGTGCCTGAGCGCGTCCGACACACGTCCGGCGTCGAAGTGTGCCTTCCCCAGCGCGAACTCGGACAGCGGCTCGGCGGGTCTGGCCTTGAGCACCTGTTCCAGTATGGCGATGGCGCGCTCGGGATCGCCCATCGCAAGCAGTACGACCCCCAGATTGTACCCGGCGTCTACGAAGCGCGGGTCGACCCGCAGAGCGGCGGCGAACTCCTCCTGCGCCTTCGCGTAGTTGCCGGCGTCGGCGAGCATCGTTCCACGGTTATAGAGTATCTTGGCCTCGGTCCGCCGCCGGTAGCGCTCGATGTCCTCCTCACCAACCGGCACGTCGACGAGCTCTCCCAGCTGCGGAGTGAGATCCGGGTCCATGCCGTTCACGTCCGCAAGATAACCGGCCGCGCGCGCGGTGCCGTAGTAGTCGTCGGCTATGGAGGCCAGCGTCTCGCCCGACGACACCGTGTGCGATACGATCTCAACGGTGCCGGCGCCGCTGCCACTCTTGGACGGCAGAAGCGCGCAGCCGCTCAGAGTGAGCAGCACGACGATAAGAGCGACGCAGGCGGCGACGCCCGGCCGCCGCAACTCGACCCCCCGCGGGTCAGGTCGCCCCGTTCCGGTTCCCCCGGCGTGGATGGCGTGATCCATGATCGATTCCTCCCTCCGTGCGTTGGACCAGGACGCTACGGGACGTATTCACCCATGGCGGCGCGCAGACGCTCGAGAACGGCCGCGTGGCCATCGATCCTCACGAGTTCGGCCCGCAGGTGCGAGGCGCCGCGGAACCCCCGAAGGTAGGCGACGAGGTGCTTGCGCATCTCCAGGACGCCTCGGCGCTCGCCCTTCGCCTCCACCATGAGGTTCAGCTGCTCTATTGCGGTCGCCAGCGTTTCCGCGAACGTGGCCGGCCCGGCAGCGGTGCCCGTCCTCCGGAGCATCTCCGCGCTCTGAAAGAGCCACGGGTTCCCGACGGCGCCCCGTCCGATCATCACGGCATCGCATGAGGTCTCATCGAGCATCCGCAGTGCGTCCGCCGCCGTCCTGATGTCACCGCTCCCAATGACCGGAATGGAAACACTGCTCGCGACATCCCGGATCAGACTCCAGTCCGCAACCCCCTTGAATCCCTGCGCGCGCGTCCGTGGATGGATGGAAACAGCGGACACACCACACTCCTCGAGCGCGACGGCGACCTCGACGGCGTTGACGGAGTCCGCGTCCCAACCACTCCGGATCTTGGCGGTGACGGGCCGTCCGGATGCCTCGACGACGGCCAACGCTATCTCCCTCAGAAGAGCAGGCTCGCGCATGAGCGCCGAGCCCGCGCCGCCGCGGACCACCTTCTTCGCGGGACAACCGGCGTTGATGTCGATGACGTCGGGATTGAGCGCGGACACACTCGCGGCGGCTCCGGCCATCGCCTCAGGCCGCGCCCCGAAGAGCTGGAACGCGATGGGGCGCTCCTCCTCGGCGAAGGCAAGGAGCTCGAACGACTTCCCGCCGTCCCGAACCAACCCCTCGGCACTGACCATCTCCGTCCAGACCATGGACGCACCCCGCCGCCTGCATATCCTGCGCATGGGGCCGTCTGTCAGGCCGGCCAGTGGGGCCAGCACGAACGGTGTCTCGCAGACCACGTTACCGATTTGCATGGATGCAGTATATTGCCCCCGACGCTCAGGCGTCAAGGAACGCACCAAAGGCGAGGGCGAAATGACAGGGGGCGGCTCCGAAGAACCGCCCCCTCGATGCTCAAAGCACGGCAGCGCCCGGCTACTCCTCCTCGGACTCGACGTACGCCTCGGCCGTCTCGAACAGGTCATCCAGGCTCGACGCATCCGCGGCCAGCCCGCTCGCTTCGGTCACCTGGGTGTCCCCCTCGAGAGCGACAACGTAGGCCTCGTCGCGTCCGCGCAGCCTTCTGGTCATATCTCGGCGGACCGCGAGCACGATATCCTCGCGGTGCTCATCCAGTTCGGCCGCGTCGAACTCGAACTCGTCGCGGCCGAGGAACTCCACGAACTCCGACCACATGCCGTCGTCGACGCTGATACTACCCTCCGGAAGCTCGTGCATGGCGGCGTACTCGATTGCGAACTCGAAGAACTCCCCGCGCCGCTCCAGATCCACGACGATGTCCGAACGCAGACGGGGTTCGATCTCGATGTCCGGCGTTACTCCACCGCCGCCGTAGACGATCCGGCCGGCCGCGGTGCGGTACTCGGGGCGGGCCTCCTCGCCCTCCTCGCCCTCTTCCTCCTCACCACTGTCCGCAATACCCGTCCACCGCTCGGGTTTCTCGATGGCCCTTCCGCTCGCCATGTACCACTTGGCGGTCGTCAGCTTCATCGCGCATTCCTTGGTCAGAGGCCTGAGCCTCATCAGGGTCTGCACGGAGCCCTTGCCGAAGCTGGTGGTCCCCACAACGATCCCTCGGTCCCAGTCCTGGATCGCTCCCGCGAGAATCTCAGAGGCGCTGGCGCTGCCGCCGTTCACCAGGACCACGATCGGGAAGTCGCGATCGAACCGGGCGGGAGTCCGCGCGTGGAAGCTCTGGTCCTGTCCCTGCATGCGCCCCCTGGTGCTTACGATGAGTTCGCCGGTGTCCAGGAAGATATCGCTGACGTCAACCGCCTGCGTAAGAAGGCCGCCCGGATTGCTGCGAAGATCGAGGATCAGGCTCGTCATGCCGCCGTCCTCAAGCTCGTCCAGCCTGGCCGACAGCTCGTCGGTAGACGTGCGCGAGAACCTGGCAACGCGAACGTAACCCACGTCGCCGTCGAGCATCATGGAGTACGGAACGCTATCGATCTTGATGATGTCGCGGGTGACGGTGTACTCGAGGAGCTCCTCGACACCTTCTCTGCGGATGGTTATATCGACCTTCGTCCCGGGCTCGCCCCGGAGCTTCATGATGGCCTGGTCGACCGTGATGCCGCGAGTCGATTCACCCTCGATGCCCACGATGCGGTCGCCTGACTGGATACCGAGATCGTACGCGGGAGTGCCCTCAACGGGACTGACCACGGTCAGGACGCCGTCGCGAACGGTTATCTGGATCCCAAGCCCCCCGAACTCGCCCTCCGTCGCCACCTGGAAATTCCTGAACTGATCCTCGTCGAGGAACATGGAGTAAGGGTCGAGGGAACCGAGCATGCCCCTGATGGCGCCGTACATCAGTTCCTTCGATTCTACATCCTCAACGTAGGCTCTCTCCACCTTGTCCAGAGTGTCGGTGAAGAGATCGAGATAGGAGTAGATGTCCTTTCTGGCGCTGACGCGCTCGACGAACCAACCGCCGATGAGCACCCCAACCAGGAGCGCGACCAGAATGGGCGTTGCCCTTCTCATTCGTCTCGTCATGGTGTCCTTCCTGTTCTCATGCCTCGCTCCGCAAGCAGCTCGTCGACGGCCGCCCCGATCTGCTTTTCTATCTCCTCGCGGGAGAGCCTCGCGTCAATGACGACGAACCGCTCAGGTTCCCGCCCGGACAACTGAAGATAGGCCTCCCTCACGCTCGTGTGGAACTCAAGCACCTCGCTCTCGATACGGTCGCGAGCGTGCTCTCCTCGCCCCTTGATGAGCCTGTCCATGCCCTCCTCGGGGTCGAGGTCCATGAGGAAGGTCACATCAGGTATGACGCCACCAGTGGCAACTTGGTTCAACGCTTCCACCGTCTGCGTGCCCAGGCCCCTGCCGCCACCCTGATACGCCACGCTGGCATCGCCGAATCTGTCTGATATGACGACCTCACCTGCCTTGAGCCGCGGGAGGATCACCTTCGCAACGTGCTCTGCGCGAGAGGCCAGATAGAGGAAGAGCTCGGTGGCCGGCTCCATACCGGTATGCTCGGTGTCCAGGAGGATATCTCTGAAGCGCTCGCCGAGCGGCGTTCCGCCGGGCTCCCGACTCAGAGTCACCGGCACGCCCTCGGCGCGCAACCGCTCAAGCAGCGCGGTCACCTGCGTGGACTTCCCACATCCCTCCACACCTTCGAACGTGATGAAGAAGCCCGGATACGGCGACCGCGACATGGAGAATCCCCCGTGGCTTCGTGTGTGAACGAGGCCGGGCGATGCCCGGCCTCGAAGGTGACTACATGGTTCTCGTGGCTGCCGCCGGAGCCAAGCTCCCCCGGTCTAGCTCGACAGCTCCTCGACGAGTTCCTGCTGCTGCGCGTCCTCGGGGGTGTTCTCCACGGAGGACCAGCCATCCTGAGCGTGCTGGGTGATGTAGTCCTCGGTCGCTCGCCGGGCATCGTCGTCGGTGTACTGAACCGGCGGTGACTTGAAGAAGTACGAAGACGGTGCCTCAACGGCCCCCGACAGACCGTTGTCGAGCGCGAGCTTCATGCAGCGGACCGCGTCGATCATGACGCCCGCGGAGTTGGGCGAGTCCCATACCTCGAGCTTGAGCTCGGCGTTGAGCGGGACGTCGCCGAAGGTCGTGCCCTCCATCCGCACGTAGGCCCACTTCCTGTCGGTCAGCCACGGAATGTAGTCGGACGGGCCGATGTGAACGTTGTCCGCGCCGATGTCGTAGTCAAGCTGCGATGTCACGGCGTTCGTCTTGGAGATCTTCTTCGACTCGAGACGCGAGCGCTCGAGCATGTTCAGGAAATCGGTATTGCCGCCGACGTTGAGCTGGCTGGTTCTCTCAAGCTTGACTCCTCTGTCCCGGAAGAGCCTGGTCAGCACGCGGTGCACGATGGTCGCGCCGACCTGGGACTTGACGTCGTCGCCCATGACCGGCAGGTTCTTCTTCTCGAAGCGCTCCTGCCAGTAGCGCTCGCGCGCGATGAAGACCGGGATGCCGTTAACGAAGCCACATCCGGCCTCGAGGATCTGCTCGACGTACCACTTGGTCGCCTCTTCGCTACCGACGGGCAGGAAATTGATCACCACGTCGGTCCCCGTGTCCTTGAGGAGCCCCACGATGTCCTCGGTCGAACCCGGGGCCTTCTCGATGATCTCGGAGAGGTACTTCCCCAGACCGTCGTGCGCCATGCCCCTCGCCACCCTGACCCCAAGATCCGGCACGTCGCTGAACTTGTAGGTGTTGTTCGGGCCTGTAAAGATCGCCTCAGAGAGATCCCGCCCCACCTTGTTCTTGTCGATGTCGATCGCGGCCGAGAACTCGATGTCGCCGATGTGATAGCCGCCGAGATTGACGTGCATGAGCCCCGGCACGAACGCATCGGCAGGGGCGTTCTTATAGTACTCCACTCCCTGCACAAGGGAGGACGCGCAGTTTCCCACTCCGATGATCGCTACTCTGACCTTGTTCTTCCCACCCATAAGCGCTACCCCCGATAATGCGTAGAGTCACCGTCCCGATGAGTCCCTGGTGGCAATCAGGACGTGACGAATCCTCTGTATCGCCGTCAGATTGGCGAGCACGGCGAGCACCCAGATCGCTACTCTGAAGACGCCGGCGCCGAACAACGCACCGATGATGAGTATGATCATGCGCTCGGGCCGCCCCGTCAGTCCGACCTCGCAGCTCGTGCCTATCGCCTCGGCGCGAGCCCTCGCGTAACTGACCATCAGAGAGCCGGCGAGAGCGGCGAAGACCGCCACGGCGGTTCCTACTTCCGGCGCCCCATGCGTCCTGGCCATGTAGTAGAAGAGTGCCCCGACCAACACTGCGATCTCAGAGTAACGATCGACCGTCGAGTCGAGAAAGGCGCCTGATGCTGTCGCCCTGTTCCCGGCCCGGGCGGTCTCGCCGTCTATCATGTCGCACAGACCCGCGAGCATCAGCAGGATACCCGCACGCAAGAAATGCCCGGTGGCGATACCCCATCCGGAGAAGACCGACAGAACCAGCCCAGTGAACGTGATCGCTGCGGGAGAGATCCCGAAATCGGCGACGAGTCGCGCTGCGGGACCGAGAAGTTCACGGACTCTGCTCTTTAACCTGCGGGCTGGCATGCTCGTGCACTCACCTCGTAACGGAGAACCCACCTCTAGACGACACTCCCCCGTGAACATCACAGTTTAGCACCCACGGAAGCAGAGTGTCAACCTCTTCCCATGTGGCCCCACCTCCCCCCGCGGAGAGGTGGTCCCTCGGATCCTCACCCCTCGTCCCCGACGCGGCAGCCAGGGCACGTCAGGGCGCCTACCCGTCGCTCTTCCCCGAAGTCCCCACTACTACGACTATCTCTCCCTTGAGGTGGCGGGCCTCGGCCACAGCGGACAGCTCCCCCAGGGTCCCGCGCAGGACCTCTTCGTGGACCTTGGTCAGCTCGCGTGCGACCACGGCCTTTCGGTCTCCGAGCACCTCGTGCATGTCCCTGAGGGCCGCGGCGATCCTGTGGGGCGACTCATAGTAGATCACTGTGCAGGGAAGATCCGCGAGGGAGGCCAGCCTGGTCCTGCGCTGCCCGCTCTTCCGGGGCAGGTAGCCGGCGAAGTAGAAGGGTTGCGGGGGCAGCCCCGCGATTGACAGCGCCGCGACCACCGCCGAGGGTCCGGGTACGGCGATCACCTCAAGCCCTCGCTCCGCACAAGATGAGACCAGACGATAGCCGGGATCGGCCACGAGCGGCGTTCCCGCGTCGCTCACCAGGGCGATGTCCTCGCCTCCCTCGATCCGCTCCAGCACCTCACGGGAGGCTCGCTCCTCGTTGTGATCGTGGTAGGAAAACAGGCGCGTCGTGATGCCGAAATGCGTCAGGAGTCTCCTGGTGCGCCTCGTGTCCTCGGCGGCGATCGCATCGACGGACCTCAGGACCTCTATCGAGCGCGGCGTCGCGTCGCCCAGATTGCCGATGGGCGTCGCCACGACAAACAGCCGACCCGCCTCCGCTGCTCCGTCCGAGTTCGCCACGTCTTTATCCTCCGGATGCACTGGGAACGATCGAGTCGAGGATACTGATCAGCGCCACGCCTTCGGAATTGCGCAGCCTGAAGACCACGTCCGTCGGCGTCTCGCCGATCCTCACGGGAGTTCCGAATCTCACGCCCTTTGCCTCGAGGGCACTGAGCGTCGCCGACGTCACACGGCGCGCGAGGAACACGGCCCTGCGATTCCCCTGACCGAAGGGCTTCATCAGTTCGAGCTCTCGCCCAAGCTCGGGTGTCGTCTCCTCAAGCCGGAGCTCCGCGTCTATCCGGCGGGGGGCCGGTGACGGAGGGTTCGATCGGACGAAGTCGTCCATTCTCTCCTTGAACCGAGGCACCTCAGACGGGGCCATGGAGAACCCGGCCGCACGCGGATGCCCGCCGTACCCGATGAAGAGCTCACGCATGGTGGCGAAAGCCTCGACGAAGTTGAATCCCACGGGCCCCCTCGCCTCCGCCATCACCTCCGAGTTGCGCCTGCCGACCATGATCACGGGACGTCCGGTCTCCTCGGTGAGCCTTGAGGTGACATAGCCCGCCGTGCCGATCGGCACCTCGGTCTCGAGGATGATCACCGGGGACGATGCGGCGGCGTCACGGTCGAAATCCTCGCGCACTTTCCTCCACGCGGCCACCGCGGACTCCCGCCACCTCTCCTGGCGTTCGAAGAGCAACGCAGCCAGAGAGCGCGCTTCGTCCGGATCCCGCATCGCCAGCAGATCGAGTGCCCTCTGCGTACCTGGTGAGTCACCCGGGGCGCGCCCCATGAGCCGTCCGAGCGAGTCCCTGACGTCCTCGGGAGAAAGCTCCCGGCCCCACAGCCGTCCCTCCTCGAGCGCGACCCTCAGACCCACGCGGTTCGTGCCGGGTGCCGCAGCGAGCCCCTGCGTCACGAGTGCCCTGTTGTCACCGGTCAGCGGGACCTTGTCCGCGATGGAACCTATGGCAACGAGCGCCAACGACTCCTGTCGCCATCTCGGCCCGTACCACGGGACGTTCTCGCGCGCGGGGCCAAACTCACCGCCCAGATCATCCATGAGGAGATCGGCGACCCTGAGGGCCACACCAACACCTGCCATATACTTGTAGGGAAAGCGCGAATCGGGCAGTTTGGGATCCACTATGGCAACGGCGGGAGGTAGCTCCGGCGGAATCTCGTGGTGGTCGGTGACTATCGTGTCGATCCCGAGCCCGTTGCCGTAACTGATGAACTCCCTGTCGCTGACGCAGCTATCGACGGTGATGATGAGACTGACCCCTGCCCCGTGTAGTCGGTCCAGCTCGGCGCGGGTGAGCCCGTGCCCCTCCGTCTTCCGGTCCGGGATGTATGAGACGACGGAGGCGCCCAGCTGGTCCAGAGCCTCCAGCATGATCGTGGTCGCGGTCACTCCGTCGGCGTCGTCGTGGCCGTGCACCGCAATGAGTTCCCCGGATTCGAGCGCCGATCGCACCCTCTTCACCACCCGTCCCGCGTCGGGCAGCAGGTGCGCGTCGGGAAGAGGGTCGTCCAGGGCTCCGAGATAACGGGTCGCATCCTCCGAGGAACCCACGCCCCTGGCCACGAGCACCCGGGCGAAGGGCTCCGAGATGCCGACCGCACGACTGATGTCGGACACGAGCCCCGGCTCGGCAGACTCCAATCTCCAACTGTACCTGGATCCGCTCAGAATCATCTGGCCACCGTGTATGTAGAGGGACCGGGTGAGGAGGATCCACCCGGCCCCAAGCCACTTGGACTAGCCCTTGTCGTGCTTCGCCTTCATGAAATGCTCAACGATGTCGATCGGGACCGGAAACACGATCGTCGAGTTCTTCTCCACGGCAATCTCGCTCAACGTCTGGAGGAAGCGGAGCTGAATGGATGTGGGTTCAGTAGCCAGCACGGCCGCGGCCTGAGACAGCTTCTCCGAGGCCTGCAGTTCACCTGCCGCGTGAATCACCTTGGCGCGGCGCTCTCTCTCGGCCTCCGCCTGCTTCGCCAGTGCGCGCTGCATGATGTCGGGGAGATCGACGTGCTTGACCTCGACCGCCGAGACCTTGATGCCCCAGCTGTCGGTCTGTCTGTCGAGAATCGTCTGGAGCTCGATGTTTATCTTCTCCCGCGCGGACAGAAGCTCGTCCAGCTCTGCGCCACCGATGACACTCCTGAGCGTGGTCTGCGAGAGCTGAGAGGTCGCGTAGTTGTAGTCCTGCACCTCGACGATGGCCTTGTCAGGCTCGAAGACGCGGAAGTAAACGACCGCGTTCACCTTGACCGAAACGTTGTCCTTCGTCACCACGTCCTGAGGCGGCACGTCCATGGCGATTATGCGCAGGCTGACGCGCACGAGACGGTCGATGAAAGGTATGACGAGGATGAGCCCGGGGCCCCTGACACCGGAAAGCCGCCCCAGCCGGAACACGACGGCACGCTCGTATTCTCTCAGCACATAGATCGACATCTTGAGGAGAACAAGAACCACCAATACGATGATGAGGATTCCACCCATATGGCACCTCCTATTGCACGCGCTTCACCTTCAGGACCATTCCGGCGACGGACTCAACCTCGACGGCAACACCCGACGCCACCTCCTCGTCCGAGATGGCGTTCCAGTACTCGCTGTGGACGTAGACACGCCCCCCGGGCCGGAGGTCCGTGACGACCACGCCCCTCTGACCTATCATCCCGTCCGCCCCGGTGCGAACCCGCCCCGATTGCGCCGCGAGCCCCACGGGTACCGCGATCAGAAAGAAGACCACCAGAAGCCCGATCGCCGGGAAGATCGCGTTCTCGCCCAACCCGAAGAGGCGGAACAGAGCACCCAGGAGTTCCAGAAGCCCAGTGATCTCGCCCATCTGCTCCTCCGTTCGTGTTCACCACCCTGGGAGTGAGACCCTCTCCCACTTCATCGTGCGACACAGTGGGAGCGTCTGTCAACCTAGTTCGGTCTCACGGCGGGCGACACCGGTCCTCGCGGGGAGGTCGCGTGCGAGCGGTCGCGCGTCTGCGCCTCACGTTCGGTACAACGACAGAGAGGCGGGAGATCGCCGATCTCCCGCCTCTCTCGTGCGTACTACAGAATGTTACAGCTACTTCACGAACTCTTTCAGCGACTTGCCAGCCTTGAACTTCGGGTAGTGATGGGCGGCAACGCGCTTGGTCTTGTCCGTGCCCGGGATCCGCCAGTCGCGCGTGGGCCGGTGGTCCGCACTGAACGTACCAAAGCCCGTGATCTGCACCCTGCCCTTGGCCTTGAGCTCACTGGAGATGATGCCGCCGTCGATGCCGAAAAGCGCGTCAACAATGTCCCTGGCAGCTCTGTTCGACATCTCTGCTCTTGCAGCCAACTTCTCGACCAGTTCAGCCTTGTTCATCCGAAAGCCCCCTCTCAACCGTCTCCGGTCAACGCTTCCACAAAGAATGCCCAAAACGTGGGGGCAAACTACAGCACACCCCGCATCTTGTCAATAGGAATCCTCCGCCAAGCGCCTAAAAGCAGGTTCTTTCCCGAAACAGGAGCAAACTGCACATAGTGAGCAAGGGTGCGGAAGCCCGCTACCGGACCGCACGCTGGATAAACCTCTTGCCGGTCTCCGCCTTTATCTCGGGCAGCGCCTTGACGCTGATACGGAAGTAGTACTGCCACTCCCCATTGTAGTAGCGTCGCGTGAACTGGGCCTCCCAGCAGTGGAGGTCCCTGTAGATGGTGTATTCCTGGCTGGCGACCTCTCTCTCATCGAGATCGTAGTGCAGGGAGTAGTTCAACCGCCAGTGCCTGGACGGGGAGAATGCGAGCCCGCCGTCGACCCAGTAGGAAGCGTTGGCGGGATCGGCGCCGCGAGAGTAACGGAAGGTGAGCGAGCCGTCCCACGCCTTCCCGCCCGGGAGAGACCCCATCGACTGAGCCGCCAGTTCGCGCCTCAGCTCCTCGGCGGGAGAATCGGTCCGGATGACGCGGTCCTCCCACGGTTCCGCCGACACCGCGGACGGCTGTCCCCTGAGGCTGACGGTGGCCGTGACGGTCGAGTTCTTCATCGTACCGTCGTAGGCGTCGTGGCGGGCGTTCCATCTCATCGAGACCGCGGGCCCCGGACGGACCTCCAGTCCCGTCACCAGGTCCGACCACGGCAGGTCGTCCTTCTTGAAATCGTACGAGGTCGAAGTGGAGAGCCTGACAAGGTTGTCTATCTTCCGCTCCGACTCCCCGGAACCCAGCTTCGCCTGCAGCTTGTTGACGATCGACAGGCTGACCGACCGCTTCGAGCGCGGCGTCGACCCGAACCCGCTGAAGGTGTAGAAGCGGTCGAGCCCGTTCTCGTCGAGGTACTCCGTGAACTCGGGAGTCCACGAGAACGACGCGGACGGCTCCACGATGTGCCTGAGGGCCGAAAGACCCAGACGATCCGGGAAGAACGTGCCGTAGACAGTGGTTCTCGCCGACAGACCCGCATCGTAGGTGAACCGCCCGGGAAACCTGGTGCCGCTCTTGTCCCGGTCGTACCAATCCTGTCTGAAGCTGAGCCGCGGCGACAGGTTGAGCCAGCCCAGGAACTTCCCGGTACCCCTGAGGGACCCATTGACACCCACGCCCTGGTGCACCACCGTCTCATCCCCGGCCCTGTCCCGATCGTTGACCGCCCGGGCGCTCCAGCCGAGCGCGACCTTCTTGAGCCACGAGACGTAACCCGGCAGCTCCCGCTCAGGACCGACCAGCGGCTGCTGCGTGGCCGTTACGTCTATCTTGGGCAGGAGCTCGCTGACGGTATCGGTGTCCAGCTGCTCACGCCGGTCAAGTGTCACGCCGAGCGTGTGGCTGCTCCACCTCCCTCTAATCCACAGTTGGGAGTGCAGGCTCCTGTTGACGCTCTCCTGGATGTTCTGGTTGGAGTCGCTGGCGTAGGTGGCGTCGCTCCGGAAATCGCCCGAGGCTCCCGCCGTCCAGACCCTCCCCAGTTCCTGCCGGTGACTGAACTTGAGGTCCCAGCGGCGCTTGTTGTAGAGCAACTCCTCCATGAAGGACGCCTTGACGTTGCCCGAGAGCGCATACCTCCGCTTGTATCTGGTCTCCACATGCCCGATCCACTTCGTCTGATCGTAGTAATCGGCCCACACGGACGCGTCCCAGTAGTCGCTCGGCGCCCAGTAGTAGCCGAAGTTCCGGACGAATCGGCCCTCGCCCTCCGTGATCCCGAGCTCGAGCTGGGGCAACAGGAAGCCGGAGTGACGTTCCTTTCTGATGGGGAAAACGTAGAACGGCAGCGCCAACACCGGGATCTTCCCGATGTACAGGATGACCGGCTTCGCGACGACCTTGTCGTTCACGTATATCTTCATCCTGTGTGACACGAGGCTGAAGTGAGGCTCGGGATCGGAGCACGTCGTGTAGGTGCCCCCGCGCACCCTGAGTGTGCCGTCCTCCTCCCTGACGATGTGGTCACCGTAGTAGAGACCGTCCTCGAACGCCGTCACGCTGTCGTCGATGGACCCGACCTTCCCCCTGAGGTCGTAGCCCAGACGCGCGCCCACCAGCCTGTCCGCCCCTTCGCGGAGGTCCGGGTTCCCAAACGCCTCCAGGATCTGCTCACCGGGGTCGAACATGATCTCGTCTGCCAGAAGGACCGTCGACTGGTAGTCAATCCGCGCTGCACCTGTCAGAGCGATCCTGTTGCGGACGACGTAGTAGTTAATCTCGTCGCTGTGATAGACGACGGTCTCGAGCGCCAGCGAGTCGGCGGGCGTCTCGGCCGTCGGGGCGTCGAGCGAGTCAGCCGGCGTCTCGGCCATCGGGGCGTCGAGCGAGTCAGCCGGCGTCTCGACCATCGGGGCGTCGAGCGAGTCAGCCGGCGTCTCCCCCTCGCGCGGGAAGGAATACGTACCTGATGCCTGTCCGCGGCAGGTCACGCGCTTGATGCGGCCCTCGGCGAACATGAGGTCGATGGCGTCAGAGGTGACGAAGTTCTTCTCTCCCGACTCCCCCACATGGTGCTCGCTCTCCGCGTGCCCCCTGACGGTGGTGAGAACGGGTTGGCCCTCGTCCATGAACATGGTCAGTGTGTCGCCGCCTACCACGCCGCAAGACGACTCCTCACCCGGCTCGTCCGGCTCGATGCGATACGTGGCCCGGGCATTCCCGATGGAAACAACGCGAGAGACCTCGCCGTCGTCCGTCGAGATCCTGATGAGGTCGCCGGTCAACCCGTCCTCGCCCTGCTGCACGGACGGGTCGCCCATCAGCACGATGCCACCGTCCCTGACGAGCGACGAGGTCCTGGCGAGGCCCGTGGTGTCCTCACGCTCCATCGTCACACCGCCGAAGGCACGGATGGCGTCGGAAGTAGTGCTGAACTCGATGACATCCGCGGTGAGCTTGGCGTCCAGCGCTTCTTCATCGTTGTAGATGCTGAGCACGGGCTCGCGCGAGGCCCTCCCCTCACCGGTATCGAAATCATAGACGAGCAAGCCCGCCAGGAGCTCGAAGGTGGCGTCGCCGTCCCAGGAACGAACGTTGCCCCGGCAGACGGCGACGTTCTCCTCTCTGAGCATGTGGATCCTGTCGGCGGTGGTCGTACCGGATGTGTCGCTGTAGGAAGCGTTGCCCCGGAGAAGCACAACGTCCGTGTCCAGGAAGTAGTCGAGCGTGTCGCAGCGGATCGTCCGACCGTCGTCCTCGCCGGTAACATCACCGAACACAACGGCGTGGCCTTCGGCCTCATAGTAGATGCCGCGCGCCCCTCTGAGCGTCGTTCCCAGCCGTGTTATCGTCACGTTCTCGGCGAACCGCACCACCCTGCCCCGCGGACCTTCCTCGGCCTCGACCCGCTCGGCCGTGATCATGAACTGGTCGGGACCGGGCTCATCCGGGGCGGCGAGAGCAGAGGTCGCCAGCCCGGTGGCCGCCGCCACCGCGATGAGAAGAGAGACAACTATCGGGGACAACTTCAAAGGGACACCGCCGGATTTGGGGACAGCACTGCCCGCGGAGTCTCGGCTTACGCGGACGGAAGTTCGTCGCGGGCCAAGAGGGCCGCGCCGACGACGCCGGCGGTACTGCCGAGTTCGGCCGGGACCACCGGGGGCAGCGCGGCGCGACTGCAGTAGCAGCGTCGCGCCATCTCATCGCGCGCCGGCGCCATGAGCGGCTCGCCGGCGGCCGCCACTCCACCACCTATCACTATCACGTCAGGATCGAGGATGAGAACCAGATTCGCAAGACCGGCGCCAAGCGCCCGCCCGGTCTCCTCCAGGGCTTCGGTCGCGACCGCGTCACCCGCGGCCGCGGCCTCCCCGACCTCCTTCGCCGTCAGGACCGTCGTGGCTCCCGTCGTGACGAGGACCGATTTCTGGCCCCCCTCGACGAGTCGATGGACGTTCCGGACCACCGCCTCGGCGTTCGCCAGGCGCTCGAGGCAGCCGGCGCTCCCACACGGGCACGGATCCCCGTCGAGGTCTACCGTCATGTGGCCGATCTCACCCGCGAATCCGCCGCCCCTGTAGAGCTTGCCCTCCAGAATGAGGCCGCCGCCGATGCCAGTGCCCAGAGTGAGCACGACGGCATTGGTCGCGCCACGGGCCGCGCCGGCCACGAACTCACCGTATGCAGCGGCGTTGGCGTCGTTCTCGATGCTGGTCGGGAGCCCGAGCGCCTCCGCGACCATCCGCTGGAGTTCGACGTCGCGCCACTCGGGAAGATTCGGAGAAAGGCGGACCACTCCCGCGGCCGTGTCGACGAGCCCCGCCGACCCCACGCCGCAGGCTACGATCTCGTGGCCCTCGTTCGCGCTGGTGAGGTTCTGCGTCAGTGTGGAGACGACATCGACGGCATCGACGGCAGCCCGCCCTGACCAGGGCATGCTCCGGAA
Organism: Candidatus Eiseniibacteriota bacterium; assembly: GCA_030595835.1. Classification (GTDB taxonomy): domain Bacteria; phylum Joyebacterota; class Joyebacteria; order Joyebacterales; family Joyebacteraceae; genus JALGZG01. The sequence goes on from JAUVLG010000016.1 coordinate 31,725, forward strand.
ATCAACAACGGCGCCCTCGCTCGATACGAGCGCCGCCTTGATGTTGGTGCCGCCTATATCGATGCCCAGATAAGCCTTCACGCCGGCCTAGACCTCCCTGCCGTACAGCAGGGACTCGCCGGTCTCCTTGTCGAAGAAGTGCAGCCTGTCCGTATCGAACACCAGATCAACATCAGTGTTGACCAAGGGAGGCGTCCGAACATCGATCCGGGCAACGAGGTCCTTCCTGCCCAGGGAGAAGTACAGGAATATCTCGTTCCCCATCGGCTCAACGACGTCCAGGTGGGCGCGCATCGGGGCCGACGACACAAGCCTGTCGGCGTCCGCGGCGTCGTAGATGTCCTCGGGGCGAATGCCCAGCACTATCTCCCGACCACCGTGGTCAACAAGGAGAGCGGCCGGGGGTTCGGGGATCTCCGCCTCGAACGCGGGGCACGCTGCAATGAGACTCCCGTCCCGTTTCTCGATGACGGCGTCGATGAGGTTCATCGCCGGGCTGCCTATGAAACCGGCGACGAACTCGTTGACAGGGTCGCCGTAGATGGTCAGAGGATCGGCGACCTGCTGCGCGATGCCGTCCTTCATGACGACGATCCGGCTACCCATCGTCATCGCCTCGACCTGGTCGTGCGTCACGTAGATGATGGTCGACTTGAGCCTCTCGTGCAGCTTGCTGATCTCTGTTCGGGTCTGGACCCTCAGCTTGGCGTCGAGGTTCGACAGGGGCTCGTCGAAGAGGAAGACCTTGGGCTTCCTCACGATGGCCCGGCCCACCGCGACCCTCTGGCGCTGTCCGCCCGAGAGCGCCTTCGGCCGACGGTCCAGCAACGGCAGGATACCGAGGATGTCGGCGGCCTCCCGCACGCGCTCGTCGATCTCATCCTTGGAGTACTTCCTGAGCCTCAGACCGAACGCCATGTTGTCGTAGACGGACATGTGCGGATACAGCGCGTAGTTCTGGAAGACCATCGCGATGTCGCGATCCTTGGGCGGAACGTCGTTGACGAGCCGGCCGTCTATCAGGATCTCTCCGTCGGTCACCTCCTCCAGCCCCGCCACCATTCTGAGCAGAGTGGACTTCCCGCACCCGGACGGCCCCACCAGAACAACGAACTCCCTGTCTTCCACCTCGAGGCTGACATCATCCACGGCAACGACCGTGCCTTCGAAGACCTTCGTTACTCCCCTCATGCTGACACTGGCCATGATGCCTCCTAAGGCCCCATGCGACTTGGAGTACCTGACTACAACTCCTGTCCGACGCCCAGACTGGTTAAGATATCACCAACAGTGTAGTGGGAACCAGTGATCAAGACAAGGTCTCCTTCCGAGGCTTCGGACAGCGCGCTCTCGAGCGCCGCCCCCGCTGTGGCGACCAGGCGGTGAGGGAGATCAAGTTCCTCGGCGATGGACTTCAGGGTCTCGAGGTCGGCCGCTCGCTCGCTTGCCGGCCTCGTCAGGATCACGAGATCCGCGCGGTCGCGGAACGCCGAGAGGAACCCGCGCAGATCCTTGTCGCCCATGACGCCCACGACAGCGATCAGCCGACCGTAATCGAAGACGTTCGGCAGAGACGACATGAGCGCTTCCGCCCCGTCGGGATTGTGCGCGACGTCGGCCACGATCGTCGGTCGCTGATCGATGACCTGCATGCGCCCCATGCCGCTCGCCTCGGAGAGACCACGTCTCAGTGACTTCTCCGAGAGCGAAAAGACGCCCAGAGCGTCCAGCTCGTGTAGAGCCACGACGGCCACGCTGGCATTGCTGACCTGATACCGGCCGAGCATCGCAACGGACAACGCCTCATACAATGTGGCGTCGTACTCGAGGTTGAATGTGCTCCCGTTCGATGAGATCGAGATCGAGTCGACCGAAACCTCCTCGAGCACAGAGACGAATCGTGCCTTTCTCGCCGCGGCGACTCCACGGATGACGTCGAGGGCATCACCGGCGGCGCCCGTTACGACGGCGCCCGACTCGCGTATGATGCCCGCTTTCTCGGACGCGATCGCCGCGATGTCGCTCCCGAGTATCTCGGAGTGATCGACCGCGATCCCGGTGATGACCGACAGCAGGGAATCGAGCGCGTTGGTCGCGTCCAGTCGCCCGCCGAGCCCCACCTCAGCGACCGCGATGTCGACGCCCTCATCGGCGAAGTGGAGCGCGGCCATGGCGGTGGCGATCTCAAAGAAGGTCGCCGCCATCTCCTCCGCGGCGGGCTTGAGCCTGTCCACGAGCTCCACCACCCGTTCAGGACGGATGGGATCACAGCCTACGAGGATCCGTTCGGTGAAATCGACGACGTGCGGTGAGGTGTATAGCCCGACCCTGATGTCGTGCTCGCGGAGGACGGACGCTATCATGCAGGAAGTGGAACCCTTGCCGTTGGTGCCGCCCACGTGGACGACCCTGAACTGCTCGTGCGGCGAACCGACGGCCCCCAGCAGCCACTCGACACGCTCGAGGCCGGGCTTCATCGTGAACCTGTGGCGGGCGAACAACCAGTCGAGGCACGCCCTGTATGACTCAGAGGCCTTGCTTTCTTGCCTGGTCAAGCGCGTCCTCCGCGAAATCGCGGTCGTCGTCCGAGAAGAAGTTCAGGAGCTTCGCGAGGGTGCTCTTCAGTTCCTTGCGGTGCACGACCATGTCGATCATCCCGTGCTCGAGCAGGAACTCGGATCTCTGGAATCCCTCCGGGAGGTCCTGCTTGATCGTCTGCTGGATGACCCGCGGCCCCGCGAAACCGATGAGCGCGCCGGGCTCGGCGATGATCACGTCTCCGAGGGACGCGAAGCTCGCCGTGACGCCGCCCGTTGTGGGATGCACCTGGATCGCGATGTGCGGCAGCCCTTCCTCATGCAGCCTCGCCAGCATGGCGCTCGTTTTCGCCATCTGCATCAGCGAGAGAATACCCTCCTGCATCCTGGCCCCACCCGAGCTTGCCAGCGTTACCAGAGGTATGTGCTCCTCGATGGCCATTCTGGTCAGGCGCGCGATCTTCTCGCCCATGACGGACCCCATGCTACCGCCGAGGAATCTGAAATCGAGGATGGCGAACATCGCGAGGTGTCCGTCGACGCGGGCGCTCCCAGTCATCACGGCGGACCTGCGGCCGGTCTTCTTCTTGGCGTCGCCGATGCGCTCAGCGTAGCTCCTGGAATCCACGAACCCCAGGGGGTCCTTCGACTCGATGGCGGTCAGGAGCTCGACGAACGTGCCGGCGTCCGTCAGGATGTCGCGGTACTGATCGGCCGAGATTCGGAAGTGGTACCCGCACTTGTTGCAGGTCCAGAGATTCCGCTCGAGTTCCTTGTGGTAGATGATCTCGCCGCAGCCCTCGCACTTCCGCCAGAGGCCGTCCGGCATGTCGCGCTTCTTGGCATCTTTGATCCCGGGCTTGCGTCGCTTCAGCCAGGATACCTGGTCCATGGTAGATGCTCCTTCTCAGCCATCCGAAGTGCGGTTCGCTTCTCATGTCGCGGGACCGAGACGGCGGCCCCGCAGGGCATTTGCTCCGCTACCATTATAGCTTCTCGAGAGTGCTGGACACGAGAGAAACAAGCGCGCCCGCTCCTCGCCTGCCGGCCTCGAGGACCTCCTCGTGGGTGGTCCCGTGGAAGCGCCCGGGCAGCGGGACGTTCGTCACGAGCGCCATACCCATGACTTCCAGTCCTCTCGAGTGAGCGGCCTGCACCTCCGACACGGTCGACATGCCCACCGCTGAGGCGCCCATCAGTCTGGCCATCCGTATCTCGGCCGGTGTCTCGTAGGTCGGCCCAAGAGAACCCAGATAGACTCCCTCACGGAGTCTTATCTTTGCGTCGGCCGCGGCCGACCGGGCCACGGCCCTGAGACGTTCGGAGTAGGCGCCGACCATGCGGAACGTGCCCGGTGGCAATCTCTGCTGACCCGTCACGGCCGCGATCTGATCGCTGATGAGCATGAGGTCCCCCACATCGAAACCGGGATCGATCCCGCCGGACGCGTTGGTGATCACGAACACACTCGCTCCAAGCTCAGCCGCGAGAAGGACTGAGAACGTCACGTCAGCGGGAGAGCATCCCTCGTAGTGATGGACCCTCCCCGAAAACACCAGTGTGCGTTTCCCCCCGAGGTTACAACCGATCACCGCGCCGCGATGTCCGCTGACGGCCGTGCGAGGGAATCCGGGGATATCCGAGTAGGGCACGACGAGCGCGTCGCCGAGTCCGTCCGCGAACGAGGAGAGCCCCGACCCCAGAACCACGGCCGCGTCGGGATCTGCGAGGCCGCGCTCGACGAGCAGCTTCGCGGCGGCTGCAACGCTCACGCCGGCTGTGTCACGTGGATGTGTCAACTCGCCTCATCCCGGGACGGGATCGTCTTGAGCATGACGAGCGCGTCCTCACCGGTGTCCGAGTAGTACCCCTTGCGCAGGGCCACGGGTATGAACCCGTGGTCCTCGTAGAGAGCGATCGCGCGCGCGTTGCCGACGCGAACCTCGAGCGTCGCCCGCGTCACTCCGCGCTCTAGGGCAGCGCTCAGGCAGTGCCCGAAGAGCGCCCGACCGATCCCTGCTCCCTGCAGCGCGGGCGCCACAGCGATGTTGCCAACGTGCAATTCGTCCTCAATAAGCCACGAGATCATGTAGCCGACGACGCTACCGTTCTTCTCGACGACCCACGGAAACGCGCACCTGTCGGCGGCAAGCTCCGCCTCGAACGATGTCCGCGACCATGGCATCGGGAATATCTCTTCCTCAATAGCACACACGCGGTCGAGGTCGGAAGGCCTCATGGGCCTGATGTGAACGGGGGTCCCGCCCATCATCGAATCGCTCCGTAGCAGTGGCGCCCTAGATCCCTCTGAGATAGACGGGCTCAAGCGTCGCCGCCTCCGCGGGGTCAGGCAGCCCCAGTTCCTCAGCAATGGCCGCCATCGCAAGGGGCGTGGCCGTGTTCACATCTGCGTCCGGGAAGCGCGCGCTCCCCCCCAGCGACGCCTTCACATCGCCGGCGCACGCTGCCGCGCCGCCGCCGACAAAGAGAACCTCTCGCCCTCCGGCCGCCTCCTGCACGCGCTCGATCATGCCGGCGGGGGCGACCGCAACGTCCTGGAGCACCCGCTCCCGACCATCGCCCAGGTGGAAGAGCGCAGCGTAGACCTCTCCCTTCCTCGCATCCAGCATCGGGCAGACGAGCCCTTCGTAAGGCCTGGCACTCTCGGCAAGTGCTTCCAGAGACTGGACAGGCACAACGGGCAGGCCCCGGGCTGCCGCGAGACCCTTGGCGGTCGCGAGACCGACACGGAGCCCGCTGAATCTCCCCGGGCCTATCGATACCGCGATCGCGTCGAGCTCACGGAGACCTACGGACGCGCGTGACAGCGCCGACTCGACCGCACCGAGCAGTTTCTCAGTGTGGCCCCTGCCCACGGTCTCAGTGATCTCCGCCAGGACGGACCCGTCCCTGACAACGGCCACCCGCTCCATCGGCGTCGACGTCTCGATCGTCAGAATCAACATCCGCCCTCGCTCCCGGGCTCGCAGGCGCAATCGATCCCCTGCCGCCCTCGAACGTGCTCGGTCGCTCAGTCGCTCGTCGGCCACGACTCTCGGAGCCGCGCGAGCAGTTCAGCCCCACCGCTTCCGAAAGCGCTCACTGTGAACGCGCGGTCGTCCGGCCCCTCGATATCGATGACAACACGCAGGCGGTCGGGCGGAAGAAACTCCGGCGCCCGGTCGGCCCACTCGACCAGGGCCACGCCATCCACGAAGAAGATCTCTCTGTAGCCGATGTCCTCAAGCTCCCGGGCGTCCTCGATACGGTAGAGATCGACGTGGAGTATCGGTACGCGTCCCTCGTATTCGTTCACCAGGACGAACGTCGGGCTGGTTACGTAACCATCGTAGCCCAGGCCTTCCGCCGCGCCCTGAATGGCCACGGTCTTGCCGCTGCCAAGTTGCCCTTCGAAGCCGACGAACCCGCCCCGAGAGAGCGCCACACCCAGCGCCCGTCCGAATGCCCTGGTCTCGTCGGCTGATGCTGTCCGGAATCGGAAGGTGTCAGTCACGTCGGGGCCCTGGGCTAACGTTTTGGTACCATGGTGGCACAGGGCAGGATCATCTCCTCAAGCGAGATCCCCCCGTGCTGGAAGCTCCCCCGATACTGGCGCTCGTACTTGTGAAACTCCGTCGGGTAGACGAAGTAGTAGTCCTCTTTGGCGATGGCATACTGCTTGCTTGCGCCGTCGCTCGGCAGCTTGTACTCGGCGGGATTCCTGATGAGGAAGGTCTCCTTCTCATCGCACCCGAGATTGCTGCCGAACTTGTACCTGAGGTTCGTGGAAGTGTCGCGGTTGCCCCTGATGAGCGCGGCGCGCCTTCCCAGCATCGCTCCGTGGTCGGTGGTCACTATGACGGTCGCGCCCTGTCGGGCCATCTCCCTCATGATGTCGTAGAGAGCGGAGTGATTGAACCACGAGCGCACGAGCGAGCGAAACGCGGGCTCGTCGGGTGCGATCTCCTTCAGGATCTCCGACTCCGACCGCGAGTGAGACAGGATGTCGACGAAGTTGTAGACGAGCGACACGAAGGGCAGGTCGTGAAACGTCGACATCTGGCGCCGGATGTTGTCGGCCTCGTCCTTCTGGTAGATCTTGATGTACTTGTGGTCGCGCGTGAGGAAGATCCCGAGGTCGGACAGCTGCCGGTCCATCATCTGCCGCTCGAACCTGTTCTTGCTGAAGTCGTTACGGGAGGGCGTCGCCCACAGCTCGGGAAACTGCTCGGAGAATTCGATCGGCCAACGCCCGCTGAAGAGCGCGTTCCTCGAGTACGGCGTCGCCGTAGGCAGGATCGAATAGTAGTAGTTGTTCTCGATGTCGAAGTACGGCTCGAGGCTCGGCACCAGACTGAACCAGTGATCGAGGCGCATGCAGTCAAGCACGACGAAGTAGGTCTTCGTTTTCGCCTTGAGATGGGGAGCAACGAAGCGCTCGAATATATCCACGGACAGGAGGGGCCGGTCCGTTGCGTCGCTCACCCAGTCCAGGTAGACGTCGCTCACGAAGCGGGAGAATTCGGCGTTGGCGGACTGCCCCAGATCGAAGTGCGTCTGCCTTAACCCCGGATCGCGGAACCGGTCGAGTTCCAGATCCCAGTTGACCAGCCTGGTGTAGACCTGGATCCAGTCCTCCCAGTTCATCGCGTCCATGATCCGGCTGCGAATCTCGTTGAACTCCGAGGCGTACGTCTGCGCCAGCTGGTCCTGCTGTATCTTCATGCCGTCCAGAAGACGTTTGATCGCAAGGAAGACCTGAGACGGTTTGACCGGCTTGATGAGGAAGTCGTCGATGCGCCGCCCCAGCGCATCGTTCATCAGCTCCTCTTCCTCGCTCTTCGTGACCATCACGACGGGAATGGAGGGGTCGATCTCCTTGATACCCGCAAGCGTCTCCAGTCCGTCTATGCCGACCATCATCTCGTCCAAGAGCACCAGGTCGTATCGCCCGTCTCTGAGCATGCCCAGGGCTTCGGTCCCGCCGGAAGCGGTAGCGATCTCGAAGCCTTTCTGCTCAAGAAATATGATGTGCGGCTTGAGCATCTCGATCTCGTCGTCGACCCAGAGTATCTTCCGTGCTGAGACATCCATCTATGTTGTCGCCTCTCCAGATAGCCGGCGTCTCAAGGGCACCCTCGCGACGCCGCGGTGTAGTTGCTCAGTTCGTGGGAAGTGAGATGATGAACGTGGTTCCCTTCCCGACCTCCGACCAGCTCACGTACAGTTTCCCGTTGTGGTACTCCTCGACAATCCTCTGCGCCAGCGCGAGCCCCAGGCCCCAGCCCTTCCGCTTCGTTGAGTATCCCGGGACGAAGATGTGCCTGCGCTCCGTGGGCGAAAGCCCCTTCCCGCTGTCGGTGATGCGAATCTGGACAGACCCGTCCTTCGGGAAATGCTCGGTTGAGATCTCGATCCTCCCACCGGTGTCCGGCAACGCCTCAGTTGAGTTCTTGACCAGATTCTCCACGACCCACTCCATCAGCTCGCGGTTGATCTCAATCGGCGGCACGGGACCGTAGCTCTCCACTATCTCCACGTTCCTCTTGAGTGCCTGTAGTCTGTGGCGGAGGTAGTCCACCACGTCCCTGAGGGCCACGACGAGATCCTGTCGCCTGGTCTTCGGGATCGACCCTATCTGATTGAAGCGGAGCGATATTTTCTCGAGCCTGTCGAGATCTCGCTGCATCTCGTCGGTCATGCCGGCCATTTCGTCGGCCGGACAGCCGCGCCGGGCCGACTCCTTGATGAGCTCCACCCAACCCATGAGAGACGATATGGGGGTCCCCAGCTGGTGCGCCGTCTCCTTGGCCAAGCCCACCCAGATGGAACGCAGCTCCGCCAGCTTCGCATTTCGGAAGCCCAGGTAGCCCAGGAACACCAGGACCCCGAACGCCAAGAGCTCGAGCGCCGGGACGTAGCGCATCTCGCGGATCATGCTCGACTCCCCATAGTGGATGTAGCCGAGGACGGTGACGTCCCCGATGTGGGTCATGGGGATGGGGTCGTGCTTCGCGTCGAGCCCGGCAGAGAACGCGACTATCTCCTCGAAGACAGAGCCCTCGAGGCTGGACGGGTCGGCGCTGATGTAATCGTCGTGACTGATGTCGTCCGGGGCCACATCGACCGGGACGCCCTTCCACGTGATGGGGATGCCCCGAACGTCGGATATCACGATCGGGAAGTTGATGGCCTCGATGAGTTCAGAGAAGATAACCCGCAGGGGCTCGTTCTCACGGGCCTCGTATGTCGCGGTGGCGCACAGGCCCGCGATCGAGCGTGACAGCGTAGCCGACTGCGCCTCCAGACGGCGGATGAGGCTGTTCGTGTAGAAGAAAATGAGTATGGCCAACGCCGAGACGGCGACAAAGACGTAGGCCCGCGTCCTGTAGACGACGGGCCGCTCGGTGTCCTGCAGCTTGCCCAGGCGAGAAGGCATGCGGCGCCCCTCCATTCCGCGTACATCAAAGACACGTGGCCTCATTTACAGTCTAGCACAGGGGTTGGGCTTGTCCAAACCGCCTCCCGCGGAGGCTCGGCCTCGGACCAAAGCGTGGGCCGGGGCATCTCCCCGGCCCGCTCGCGCTGCGACGCATGTTCGCTTCCACCGGACCGTCCGGCGGCCCTACGCTATCTCTGAGAGCCCACCCATGTAGGGTCGCAGAACCTCCGGGATGACTATCTTCCCGTCCGTCGTCTGGTAGTTCTCCAGTATCGCCACGACCGCCCGGGCGAGCGCCACTCCGGATCCGTTCACCGTGTGCACGAACCTCGCCTTGCCGCCGTCGGCAGGCTTGTACTGGATGCCCGCCCGCCGGGCCTGAAAGTCCTCGTAGTTGCTGCACGAGCTCACTTCCAGCCACTTCCCCACGCCCGCTGACCAGATATCGATGTCGTAGCACTTGGCCGCCGCGAACGAGAGGTCGCCCGTGCATAGTGTCTTCAGACGGTACGCGAGGCCGAGGCGCTGGAGAATGGTCTCGGCGTTCTTCGTGAGCGCCTCGTGCTCGTCGTAGGAGGTCGACGGTTCCACGTACTTCATCATCTCGACCTTGTCGAACTGGTGCACGCGCACGAGGCCGCGAGTATCGCGACCGTAGGACCCCGCCTCACGCCGGAAGCACGGCGTGTGGGTCGTGTAATAGATGGGGAGTCGCTCCTCCGGGATGATCTCCTCGCGATGGAGGTTGGTCAACGGGACCTCGCCGGTCGAGATCAGAAAAAGGTCGTCCTGCTCGATGCGGTACATGTCCGACTCGAGCTTCGGGAGCTGCCCCGTGCCCTGCACCGCCAGACGGTTCGCGACAAACGGCGGGGACACCTCGGTGTACCCGTGCTCGTTCGTGTGGACATCCAGCATGAACTGGATCAGCGCCCGCTCCAGGCGTGCGCCCGCTCCTACGAAGACAGGGAAGTTGGACCCCGCCAGCTTGCTCGACGCCTGGAAGTTCAGAATGCCCAGCGCCTCGCCTATCTCCCAGTGCGGGACCGGCTTGTCGGACAGCGAGTGGGGCTCGCCCCACTCCCGGATGAGGACGTTCTCGTCCTCGTCCGCCCCGACCGGCACGGACTCGTGCGGTATGTTGGGGATCATGAGCGCGAGCGCCTCGATCTCTTCGCGCATCGAGGCCAGCTTCTCGTTGTAGCCCTTGATGCTCGCCGCGACGTCGCGCATCCGCGCGATTGGCTCGGACGCGTCCTCCCCCGCCTTCTTCAGAGAGGCTATTCGCTCGCTCTCGACGTTCCTCTGACGCTTGAGTTCGTCCGACTCGACTATGATCGCGCGTACGGCTTCGTCCAGCTCAAGCAGGCGGTCGAGTTCCGCCTTCTCTCCCTTGTCGGCGATGGCCTTCCGCACGACGTCGGGGTTCGTCCTTATGAATCTCAGATCCAGCATATCCGTGTCCACCGTTTAGGTTTGGATGATGGCGCTTCTAGCGCGTCTTCACTGTCTCGCGGGAGGAGCTGTGCGCGGAGACAACCTCGGGGATGATATCGGGCTCCGTCGTCGGCGGCAGGTTGAGAACGAGGAGATCGTCCTCCTGCGGCTCGCAGAGAGCGGTGCCCGAGCGGGCCAGCGTCTCCGGCGCGTCCACGACCGCGACCGGAACGCGGAGGAGCCTGATACCAAGAAGGGCCATGCCGCTGGCGGCCGCCACGGTGACCAGTGCTATGAGGACCGGGTTCCCGCTCTGGAACAGCGAGAGGTAGACAGCCACCCCGGTCAGAAGTCCGGAGATCAAGTATATGACCGTCGCGGTCTGCTTGGAGCTCAGCCCCAGGCAGGCGATCCTGTGCGAGCTGTGATCACGGCCTCCCTGGGCCAGATCCCGCCCCTCGGAGAATCTCGATGCCGTCACCAGGAGCGCGTCGAAGATCGGGTAGCCCAGCATGAGGACCGGGATCACGAGCGCACTCACGCCTCCCTCAGCATAGGCCACGGCTCGGAGCGACAGGCCGCCCACGACGTAGCCCAGGAACAGGCTCCCCGCATCGCCCAGGAATATGGACGCGGGAGCGAAGTTGTACCACAGGAACCCCAGCGCCCCACCGGCGACCGCGATCGC
>JAUVLG010000264.1 GCA_030595835.1 Candidatus Eiseniibacteriota bacterium
GAGTGGCATGAAATACGTGATCCTCCTCGGCGATGGGATGGCAGACATCCCGCTCCCGGAACTCGACGGAAAGACGCCGCTCGAGCACGCAAACATTCCGAACATGGATTACATTGCAAAGCACGGAAGATGTGGGCTTGCACGGACAGTTCCGGAGGGGATGCCTGCCGGAAGTGATATCGCGAACATGTCGGTTCTCGGATACGCTCCAGAGAAGTACTACACGGGGAGAGGTCCGCTTGAGGCTGCGAGTATGGGGGTAACGCTTGCAGAGGGCGAGATTGCGTTCAGATGCAACCTGATCACGGTTGCCGACGGCGCAATCACCGATTACAGCGCAGGACATATCTCAAGCGAGGAAGCATCTGTTCTGATCGCTTCAATCGATGAGACGCTCTCATCGGATCGCGTCCACTTCCATGCCGGGATCAGCTACCGCCACCTGATGGTGACCGCCGGCATCGGCGCATCCGCGGTCTGCACGCCTCCACATGACGTGCTCGGCGAGCCGATGGAGTCGCAGATGCCGGAGGGCGAGGACTGCGAGGTGCTCTGTGACCTGATCCGCGGGTCGGCGAGGGTGCTTGGGGGGCACCGGGTTAACGTTGAGCGGATCCGCGCCGGGAAGAATCCGGCGACCCACATCTGGCTCTGGGGGCAGGGAGGTGCGCCAAGTTTCCCCTCGTTCGAGGAGATGTTTGGAATCACTGGTGCGATGATCTCGGCTGTCGATCTCTTAAAGGGGCTTGCCATCTACGCGGGGCTGGATGTCATCGAGGTTCCGGGTGCGACAGGCTATCTCGACACGAATTACTCCGGGAAAGCGGATTATGCGGTGAAAGCGCTGGAGGACCATGATTTCGTGTACGTGCATGTCGAGGCGCCGGATGAGGCAGGGCACGAAGGCGACGTTGACGCGAAGGTGCAGGCGATCGAGGATTTTGACGAGAAGGTCGTGGGACGGGTTCTTGACCGGTGTTCGGACTGTGTTATCATGGTGCTGCCGGATCACCCGACGCCGATACCA
>JAUVLG010000186.1 GCA_030595835.1 Candidatus Eiseniibacteriota bacterium
GTTCAGGTCAACGAAAACACCGAGGCTCTCGGCCTGCACGTACGTGTAGTCGTAGCCCGTCTCCGAATCGTGACGGAACGCGTATGTCAGGATCGGATACGTGGCGCCGGTCAGGTCCGTGGTCGGGATGACCAGTCTGTCGTCCCAGCTGTTGCCGTAGCCACCGTCGGTGTCATAGTCAAAATTGCCGCACCACCAGGACATCGCGCCTTCGTACGCCATGTACGTGTCCACGTGGAAGTGCGGGGCCGCGCCGGCGCTGAAATCGGCAGTCGAATAAGCGCTGACGTCGCCTTCCATGTCGTCAAACCAGATGACCGCGTTGCCGCGATCGGGCGTGCTGAGCTCGTGCGTCGGCGTGGCTTCAGTCAGCTTCGCAGAAGCGGCACCCACGCAAAGAGCCAGTACGGCCAGGACGATGAACAGGTTCTTCATTTTCGCTCTCCCACTGAGTGTGTTACACCTAACCAACTACTCCTCCGAATCTGCACTGGGTGCTGTGTCTCCCACAGACCCCTGTGTCGGCACGACGGTCGCGGCGCCAATCCTGATCGCCGCCCCCCGCGTCGCACCGTCTCACCTCATAAACGCACCTCCCGTGCCTATGAGCCTAGCCATTGTTGAACTCACCTTCATCTGACTGCGGCGTCCCAATTTCACCCGCCGCCTCTCCATCCGCGCTCGCCGGACAGAGGGTCCGGTCCGGCGCATTTCGCGTGTCGGCGAGCGGCCATTCAGGTTGCGAATGAGCATACCTCACGCGTAATGCAACTGCGTTCCTGAAGGACATCTCCAGCAGGGGTCTGTACGTCCCCCTCCGCTCACCTCGAGAAGCTGCGCCCAACGGCACAGCAGGCCTCGCCAGCCTATGTGCAAGGCCCGTTCCACTCCCGCAGCACGACTGCCGGCAATTCGACCGAGGCAGCTGCGCTCAGACGTTTTCTGCGCAGTTGTCGCAGGCTGTCCAGCTCCCCGGCGCGCGGCTGACCCGTACACGACAGAGGGCCCGCGCCTGGGGCGTGGGCCCTCACACAACGAAGAGGCCCGGGGTCGAAACCCCGGGCCTCCGCCCATGCATTGGCAACCTGCAGCTAGCTTCTAGCGATACATGGATTTGATGCTACCCCAGCTGGACTCCTCAACAGCAACGGGGCAACCACCTACACCCTCGAACCAGACGTCGTCGATCATGATACCGGCGTCACCACCAGCGCCAGGACCGCACCCGTTCTCAGTGGTATACATGATCCACGCGAAACCACCGTAGAAGAAGTCACCGGTGCAGAACTGGCCAATGTCGAAGCCCGTGTTGTAGGCTCCGGCGCCCCAGCCGTCGCACGAACCGAAGTCACCCCAATACGCCGCGATGCCGTAGTAGTCGGCGCCGCATGAGCCGTAGAAGGCACAGTAGTCGTTGTCGATCGTCGGGATCGCGAAGTGTGCCGCGAAGTGACACGTGCAGGTGGCAGCGCAGGCGAAGTCAGGAGTGGAGAGCTCCACCATCGGCGAGAACAGAGCGTTCTGCAGCATCGGCGGGACGAGGCTCGTGTCGGCGTCATCGCCGCACCACCAGCTGTGCGGGTCGCTGTAGGCCGGGCAGCACCTGTCGATCAGGTGCCAGAAGTCACCGGCGGCACCCGGAACGGCCGGGATGCAAGCACCAACGCCGTCCTCCACGTCATCGTAGAAGTAGATGTAGCCGCCGAAGTAGTCAAAGACCTTGACCATGTCGCACATGAAACCGCCACCGACGGACGCATAGAGACCGTCCTCATCCGACCAGGCGCCGTCCGACAGGAAGCGGAAACGGGCGTTGAGCGGATTGTCGTACGTCTGGAGGATGAAACCGTAGAGACCGATATCGGTCCACGGCTGCGTGCCGTCGTAGCCACGGTTCAGGTCCACGAAGACGCCGAGGCTCTCGGCCTGCACGTACGTGTAGTCGTAGCCCGTCTCCGAATCGTGACGGAATGCGTATGTCAGGATCGGATACGTGGCGCCGGTCAGGTCCGTGGTCGGGATGAGCAGCCTGTCATCCCAGCTGTTGCCGTAGCCACCGTCGGTGTCATAGTCGAAATTACCACACCACCAAGAGTACGTGCCTTCGTACGCCATGTACGTGCTCGCGTGGAAGTGCGCGGCCGCGCCGGCGCTGAAGTCCTCGCTGACCCAACCGTTGACGCCGCTCTCGATATCATCAAACCAGAACACCACATTGTCACGGCTCGGTCCCTCGAGCTCATGCGTCGGCGTCGCGACCGTCAGCTTCGCGGTGGCCATGCCCGCAAAAAGTGCCATGATGGCCAGAACAATTACCAACCTCTTCATTTTCAGCTCTCCCTGTAACAGGATGAAGATAGAACAA
>JAUVLG010000096.1 GCA_030595835.1 Candidatus Eiseniibacteriota bacterium
GTGAAGAGAGTGGCCATCGCGGGGAGTGTCCAGCCCGCTTGGCTGTAGGCGTTCGTGAAGACGAGTCCGCGCGCGGCGAGGGCGTCGATGTTGGGCGAGACGGGGAGGTCGTGCCCGGCGTAGCCCAGATGGTCATGCCTGAGCGTATCGACGCAGATGAAGAGGACGTTGGTGCGGCTCTCCCTGAATGGGCCGAACCAGAACAGGGTGCCTGCGATGACGAAGATAACCACTGCCGCGATTATGAGGCGGGTTCGCATGATTCAGCTCCGACCAGAGTCCCTCGTTCACGCATGAGACAGGAACGGGCTCATTGTATCGCTCCGGGCCGGGGATTCAAAGAGCGCATCCGGACTCGCAGGGGCATATTCCTCCTTCACCGCCAAATGGGTGCGTGGATATGCCTTCCTTCCTATCGGCACCAGTCGCCTCTTGTCAAAGTCCCCAATCTTCTCCACACGACCCGGGGGTCTTCACCTTTGACAGAACCCCCGCTGTGGGGTAGAATCGCCCCTGTTGGCTCATTCGCCCGGGCGAAGCTCGGGCCGTCTTTACGTAGGGGAGGACCGCATGGGTCATGAGAAGCTGTCAGACAGCTTCCTCGAGCTGATAAGACGGGCGTCGACAATGCTTCCGCCGGATGTCGAGAAGGCGATGTCCCGGGCTGTCGAGCTTGAGGGGGAGGGCGCCTCGGCCGCGTCAAGCTTGGCTCTGATGCTCGAGAACGCGCGGCAGGCGAGCGAGGGGAGCACGCCCATCTGCCAGGACACCGGAGTCCTGCTCTTCTTTGTTGAGTACGGTCCAGACTACAGGCAGAAGGAGATCGAGGACGCCGCCAGGGCCGCCACTATCGCGGCCACCGAGAAGTACTACCTCAGACCGAATGCCGTCGACTCCGTGACGGGCAAGAACTCCGGCAACAACCTGGGCGAGATGTTCCCGTACTTCCATCTGGACCAGCGCGACGAACCCGGGCTTCGTGTCAGGTTGATGCTCAAGGGTGGCGGGTCGGAGAACGTCGGCGCGCAGTACAAGCTGCCCGACGGACAGCTCAAGGCTGGCCGCGACCTCGAGGGTGTACGCCGTTGCGTGATCGACGCGGTGTTCAACGCGCAGGGCAAGGGCTGTGCGCCGGGTGTCATCGGCGTTGGCATCGGAGGCGACCGCGGGACGTCGTACCTGGGTTCGAAAGAGCAGCTGCTCCGCGATTTGGGCGACACCAATCCCGACGGGACTCTGGCCGAGCTCGAGACGCAGCTCTTCGCGGAGCTCAACCAGCTGGGCATCGGCCCGAGCGGCTTCGGCGGCAAGACGACCGTGCTCGGCGTCAAGATAGGGAAGATGCACAGGCTCCCGGCCTGCTTCTTCGTGTCAATAAGCTACGTGTGTTGGGCCTATCGTAAGGCCGCGATGACGGTTGAGGGCGGGGAGGTGACCTATGATTAAGATACAGCTTCCCGTTTCGCCGGACGAGATCCGCAAGCTCAAGGCCGGAGACGAGGTCGTTATTACGGGCGTGATGATCACCGGGCGCGACACGGCGCACAAGCACCTTGTCGAGACCGACGGCGAGGACGTGAGGGATCTGCTCAAGGACAGCATGATCTACCACTGCGGGCCCGTGGTGAAGAAAGAGGGCGACAAGTACTCGTTCGTCGCCGCCGGACCGACCACGAGTATTCGCGAAGAGCCGTACGAGGCCGACGTGATCGAGAAGTACGGTGTCCGCGGCGTCATCGGCAAGGGCGGCATGGGATCCGCGACGCTTGCGGCATGCGGCAAGTTCGGTAGTGTCTACCTCTCGGCGGTTGGTGGGCTGGCAACGATACTTGCCCATTCCGTCGTCGAGGTCGTCGACGTGCACAAGCTCGACGAGTGGGGCGCGCCGGAGGCCATGTGGGTCATTCGTGTCAAGGACTTCCCCGCGGTCGTCACGATGGACGCGCACGGGAATTCGATCCACGATGACATCGCCGCACTGTCGAAGGCGAACTACGACAGACTGATCGCCGGGGAGTGAGGGTACGCGCTCCAGATGGATGAGATATCCCCTTCGGCGCGGTGCCGGAGGGGATATCATTGTACATCGTACGCGCTTGGAGCAGGCGTCGCGCCGCCCGAATCCTGTCAGTCGAGCAGGCTCTTCATCGCAGCGAATGTATCACGAATGTGCGTGGGTGCCGGGGACAACTCCGAACTCGACATGATCACGGCGTACGAGTCCGGATGCTCCGGCGTGAACCCGTGCATTCCCTTCGGCGCGTTGGCTCCCATGTGGCTCGGAAGAACGAGCACGCCGGGGTTCATGAGAAACACGAGCTCCCCGAAGCGATGGTCCTCGAAGTGGACCCCCTCGCTCCTCAAGTCGTCGTCGGTCAGTATGGTGCCACAATCGAGCGTCGCGAGCGCGTCCACGACCTCCGCCCTCGCGCCGTCGTGTGCGAACCAGAATCGCGCCATGGTCGAGTCGTAGAACACCGTGTAGTCCCGTCCTGGTGCCAGCTCGACGTCCCTCATGTGACCCATGAGGTCGAAGGTCCCCGTCGTCTTCAGCATGCCGTGGTCCGAGTAGATGAGCACGTCGACCTCGGAATATGTCTCTCTCGCCTTCTCGATGACAGACGTGATCTTGTCCTCCACCATCGCCAGCTCCCGGGCGACGGCCGAATCGTCGTCCACCTTGTCATGGAGAAACCCGTCGATGTGGGGTGTGTAGTGCAAGAAGAACCGCGTCTGTCCCTCGCGCAACTCGTCCGTGAGCTCCGCGAGGCTCGCATCGAGGCCCGACTTCCACGACCACGATCTGAAGGAGACTCCCTCGCTCAGTAGATGGTCGAATATCGATGGGACACCGGGGTCGAACGCCGCGGGGGCGAAGATGTCTTTCTTCTCCACGATGTCGAATGTCGAGAAGAGCTCGAACGGGACGCGGTAGAAGTTGTAGTAGCCGGTGAAGCCGCTCTGCCTGCGGTGCCAGAGGAGCAGTCTTCTTCGGAAGCGCCGGTGGCCGGTCACAACGGTCGGCAGGAACCGCATCCTGCTCAGTGGCGCCAGCGCGGAGTTTTCGGAGCGGTAGAACATGCCCCAGTGCCCATGCTCCGAGGGCATCATGCCGGTCAGGATCGTCGGTTGGGCGGCACAGCTATAGCCGAGTACCGTCCGCTGCCGGTAGGCGTGAGGTGCCACTCTGCGGAACGTCCCGTACTCCTGGGCCATCTCCCACCCGAGCGCATCTACGAAGAAGCAGAGTGCGACGCGGTTCCCTTTGGTCATGTTCACTTCCCCTTGCGCCCGAGCAGCACGCTGTGATGGAAGAGCCGCAGACGCTCAACGAGCACAGCTCGCTGCTCGTTGGCCTCCATTGATGCGAACCCTCTCGGAAGTCCGAACGGGCAGCACCTGCGAATCAGTCCCACCACCTGGTTCCACTCCACCGAGTTGGAGTAGCTCAAGTAGGTCACCACGGCCGTCAGGTAGGCCAAGACCTTTGGCGAGCCGAGCCTCGCCCGGTAGTACGTGCCGAGCGTGGGGAAGAGGCCCTCCGGCGCCCGGCCGGGCAGGAGCATTCGGTGCGCACGGACGACGCTACGCGGCACGCTCTCCAGCTTCTGGTAGAGACGACCGACCTGGCCGATGCTGATGTCCACGGCGGTCGTTCTTGTGACGTCTCCCAGGATGTCTCGCCACAACACCTCGGTGTACCTGATGTAGCGGCTCCACATGTCACGGGCGAGGCGGTCGATATCGGCGGGCTCCGTCGTGCCACCGAGCCTGGCCACCAGGGCCTCGAGATCTCCTGTCGTCTTGAAAACGGCCCACGCTGGCATATCGCCGAGGAAGTCTCCTAGCTTCTCCTTGAGGCGCGCCGACTCGGGTCGCTTGATGACGTCCGACAGGAAAAAGTCGACGCGGTCCGCGAATCCCGTCGGGACGTTGTTCCTGATAAACAGGTGCGCCGTGATCGAATCCAGAACCAGCTTCGCCGTGCCGTAGAGACTCGACAGCGACGACAGGAACGGTCGTTCACCGACGACACCGGTTGGGCGAAGGAGAAGCTCCTCCGTGATTCGGTTGTGTAGGAGGGTCAGGCTCTCTGTGTTGGGGACGTCGGCGATGTCGATGTCCCCGAGGGCCGACACGATCCTGCTGTCACCCCAGACGACAACAGGCGAGCGGATCATCTCATAGGTGGATATCAGCGGCGGGGGCTCCGCGAGCTGCACCTCGCTCTTTATGGCGACGTCCACGCCGGTGCACACGCCCGAGAGCTCTCTGTTCAGCGAGGATATCGCCGGCGCGAGCGTCCACCGGAGTGATTCGGTGTCGGTCCCGCTTCTACACACACAGACCAGGTCGATGTCGCTCAGACTGTAGTAACCGTCCGGGATCTTGACGACCGTTACTTCCGACCTGGCGGGGGCTCCGATCATGAGAACCGCCTGGATGCTCTCCGGGCCGAGCGTGTCGACGACGACCGCGACGCATCTCTCCACGAGCGCGGCGTAGAACTGGTCCTTCTCAGGGACCGTCGAGGTTCGTAGCGGAAGCGGCAATGTCATTCCTCTGGTAGCAGGTTCCCGTGGCTGTTCGTTCAGACAAGGCTAAGGGGCGCGGAAGGGGAGTGTCAATGGGCATCCGCTCACGGGCGGCGGCATTGCTGGTGGGGGGAGCCCGGGATGTCCGGTACGCGCGGACGTCCCCTTGTGGTGGGATGTTGCGGAATTCCTGTCAATGTGTTATAATCTGTGTGTGGAGCCTCTCGCAGGCTCCGCAACACAGACCGCACCAAAAGAACGGGCGATTGAGATGACCCCGGTCCTCCGGGATCTTGCGCGCATTGCCCACGTCCCAAGGAGGGGAAGATGAAGCTGGCTCGCATTCTCGCAATTTGCGTGCTGTTGACCGCGCTGGCCGCTCCGACGGCCGCCGCAGCCAGATGGATAGACTTCGGCACGGCAGACCCGAACGCCGCGCCTGACGTGACTCTTCTGAGGTCGGGGACGTCCGGCGTCTCTCTGACCGTGGACATGCCCGGTATCGAGGTGGCCGACGTCGCCACGGACCTCGGTCTTTTCACCGAACTCCGCGTCCCGGGCAGCGCCTTCAGTATTGAGATCGGTTACCCGATGCTCCCGGTCATTCGCGAGTACATCGAGATCCCGCAGGGCGCGATACCCAGGCTCTCTGTTGTTCGCGCCGACTACAGGGAGGTCGCGCTGTCTGACCTCGGCATCCAGCACCGCATCGTTCCCGTGCAGGAATCCGTGGCGAAGATCGCCGGTGCCAGGGAAGCGGCCCGTCTCGTCATCGATGGCGAGGCCTACGCGGCAGACGCATTCTCTCCCGATGTTGCCGCCTCTCTGGGTGAGATCGGGCAGATCAGAGCTCACCGCTTCGTCGAACTCGAGATCTTCCCCGTGCAGTACAACCCGGCATCCGGGACCATTCGCTACCTGACCGGCATTGAGCTCGAAGTCAGTTTCGAGGGCGGTGACTGGGCCCAGACCGAGGCCGTGCTCACGCGCTACGCGTCTCCGGACTTCGACGCGACGGCACGGAAGCAGTTCGTGAACGCCGAGACCTTCGCCGGACGCGGTGTCCCCACGCTGCCGCTCGGCTATCTCATCATCACCTACGACGATTTCCGCGAGGAGATCGACATGCTCGCCGGGCTCCGCCACCGTCTCGGATATGAGACAACGGTGACGAAGCTCTCCGAGATCCCCGGCGGCGCCACACCCGCGAACATCCAGGCCTACATCATCGACGCTTACAACACCTGGGACACGCCTCCGACCTTCGTGCTCCTCGTCGGCGATACGCCTCAGGTGCCTCCGTTCGACGGTTCGACCGGGTCGCACGTCAGTGACACCTACTTCGTCTGCATGGACGGGGGAGGCGACTGGCTGCCTGACGCGTTCGTCGGCCGCTTCTCATGCACGACCGAGGCACAGGTGACCCACCTGGTCGACAAGACCGTGAAGTACATTCGCTTCGCCGTCTCGAGCGGTCCCGAGTGGACTAAGAAGTGCACCTTCATGGCCTCGAGCGACAACTACACGGTCTCCGAGGGCACGCACAACTACTGCATCGACAACTGGGTCCAGCCCGCTGGCTACACTGACATCAACAAGCGCTACTGCGTGACCTACAGCGCGACGACCGCCGAGTGCATCGCCGACATCAACCGCGGCATCTCGATGCTGACGTACTCGGGCCACGGCGGGACCAACAGCTGGGCCGACGGGCCGGCGATGAGCGCGTCGCAGGTGAACGCGCTGACCAACGTCGACATGCTCCCGATGGTGCAGTCGTACTCGTGCATCACCGGCCAGTTCAACTCGGCCTGCTTCGGCGAGACCTGGACCAACGCGACGAACGGCGGAATTCTCTTCCTGGGTGCTTCGAACAGCTCGTATTGGGACGAGGACGACTACATGGAGAGGGCCGTCTACGACGCATGGTTCGGTGCCGACATCACGTGGGCCCGTGGCATGTTCAATGAGGGTCTCTGGGCCGTCTACGAGGCCTATTCGGGCGGTGGGCGCACGCAGTACTACTACGAGATGTACACGGTCTTCGGCGACCCGGCCCTCAATCCATGGACCGACACACCTGCGGACCTCAGCGTGAGCTACCAGGCGGCGCTGCCGCTCGGGCAGAACGTCTTCTCGGTGGACGTTGCCACGGCCACGCGCGCTCCCGTCGAGGGCGCGCTCGTGTGCCTTTACATGGACGGCCAGTTCTACGAGACGGGTCTGACCGACGCTACCGGCCACGCGGACATCACCCTCACGACGCCGCCACAGGACGTGGGCACGATGGAGGTCTGGGTCAGCGGGCATAACTTCAAGCCCGAGTCTGGTACGGTCGACGTCATTGTCCCGGTTACCTACGACATCAACCCACCGACCATTCCGATCAACGCGGCGACGCCGGTTGTCGTGACCGTGTGGGACAGCGCCGGTGCTCCTCTTCCCGACGTCGAGATCACGGTGGACGGCTGGGGCATCAGCACTCAGGTCGACGTGACTGACGGTCTGGGCGAAGCGCAGTTCACGATCATGCCGCCCTACGGTGAGAACCTGACCATCGTCGGCAGCGAACTCAGCCAGAGCTACAACTGCTTTGAGGACGTCATCCCGACGACGGGAGCGTCGACGTTCACGAGCGCCGACATCGACGCGAGCGTGCCGTCGATCGGTCTCTACGGCTCGCTGACACCTCACTACGAGGGCACGATCACCGGCACGACCGAGGGGTCTGCATTCGTGGTCTTCGCGGTCGGTTGCGGCGTGGACGCGAGCGCCGGGCCGGCGGGTGGCACGACGCTCGATCTTCTCGTTACTCCGACCTCCACGGGTACGATCACCGCGGCCATCGCGAAGAAGGGCTACAACGTCTACCTGGAGGACGTCTCGGTCAACGTGGTCTACGGCCAGCTGGCCGGCACGGTCTACGATGCGATGAGCGCTCCGATCGTGGGCGCGGTGGTCAAAGGCTACGCTGCCGGATCTGACACGACCGGCGCCACGCCTCTCTTCCAGGACGTGAGTGCCGCCTTTGGCGCATACGACATGGGGATGGACATCGATGTCGGCTACTACGACGTCTACACC
>JAUVLG010000078.1 GCA_030595835.1 Candidatus Eiseniibacteriota bacterium
GGCGATGAGATACTGATCGAGGTGGCATCGTCGTCGGGCGGGAGAGACCGTCGCGACGTGAGGATCCGGCCCGTGGGTTCAGTCCGCACGCTGGCCTACGAGGACCGCGTGCGACAGCGCCGGGAGAAGGTTGACAGACTGTCCGGCGGCAGGCTCGGATACCTGCACATCGCGGGCATGGGCACCGGCAACCTCTTCCAGTTCGAGGAGGATCTCTTCGCGCAGGGAAAGGGCAGAGACGGGCTCATCGTGGACATCCGCGGCAACGGCGGCGGGTCGGTCCACGATGGGATCCTGCGTTACCTCGACAGGCGGGTGTACGGATACACGATGTCGCGCGGCAG
This sequence comes from Candidatus Eiseniibacteriota bacterium, assembly GCA_030595835.1. Classification (GTDB taxonomy): domain Bacteria; phylum Joyebacterota; class Joyebacteria; order Joyebacterales; family Joyebacteraceae; genus JALGZG01. Next base: position 345 of record JAUVLG010000078.1, read on the forward strand.
GCCGCCCTCCTACAACCCGCTCGAACTCTACACGATGCCGCTCGCGCTCGTGATAGACGAGAGCTGCTACAGTGACGCCGAGATCTTCCCGATGGGGTGGAAGGCTCTGGGGTTGGGGCCGGTCGTCGGGACACCGACCTTCGGCGCGGTGATTGGCACACACGACGTGCCGCTCATCGACGGTACCATGTTCAGGGTACCGGGCTCGGGATGGTACGACCTCGCGGGGAGGAACCTTGAGAACTGGGGCATTGAGCCCGATGTCAGGGTCGATGCGGTGCCGGAGGAATCACTGGAAGGCGCCGACGCGCAGCTCGAACGCGCGGTTGAAGTGCTGATGGGTCAGCTCGACTAGGCTCAACTGCGGACGGAGGGTAGCCGCATGGCCGATTCGACCGAACGAGCCGGACGGGGCTTGCGAGTTCTTCTGTGGAGCGCTCGTATCACTGGAGGGCTCTTCGTTGCCACCCTCGCTTTCGTGATCGTGGTCAACTTCGTCCAGCCCGCCGGCGAGTCGATGCCGACGGGGAATGAGTGGTTCGGCGTCGCCATGTTTCCCTTCGGCGTCTTCGTGGCCTACGCGCTCGCCTTTCGGTGGAAACTCATCGGCGGTGTTCTCGCTCTGGTGTGCCTGTTCGGATGGTGGGCGTACGTTGGCTTCACGCTACGCATCCTCCCCATTGCGGTGATGGTGGGGATACCTGGGATTCTTTACGTGGTGTACAATCTGCTCTCGCGGAGGAACGCGCGGACGGCGCGGACCGCCGATGAGGCGCCTTGAGAGACGTCGACATTTCTCGGTGTGGCCGCCACGCACCGGATCGCTGATAAGCACCGGACAGCTGACAGGTACCGGACAACCAGGGGAGTCGATATGAGAAGCGCCATTCAGATAGTGACAACCGCGCTCGTGCTGCTGGCCTTTGTTGCGACACCCGCCCTGGCGGGACTCGTGGAGTTCAGCGTGGGCGCCTACGGCGGGATGAATCTGCCGCTCGATGCTGACGCGTCCGCCGGGACCGTCATCGGCGCGAAGGTCAGGGTAGTGCCGCCGATCCCCATGGTCGGATTCGAGGCCTGGTACGCGCACTTCGGCTCCGAGGATCCAGGGGACCTCGATGAGGGCGATCTGTCTCTGGCGCTCGATGCCGAGGGCTTCGACCTCTGGGGCGTAGACGCGCTCATCGGCAGTGTCCGGGGCGTTGCCGGCTTCAAGTGGTACGGGATAGTCGGCGTCAACTCCGCCGAGTTTGAGGAGTTCGGTGGGAGCGAGACGACGCGCAAGCTCGGAGGGGAGCTGGGTCTCGGGCTTGAGGTAGCTCCACCGTTCCTGGGATTAGGGATCGAGGGACGCGGCATGCTCCTGTTCCCCGATCTGTCCGGCGACTTCGATGATACGCTGCTGACCGTGACGGTCGGTGTGAACTACCACTTCTAGGTACGGTTCCGCTTACGGATGCAGCTCCGCACGGAACGAAAGAGGCCCCCGCCGAGTGGCGGAGGCCTCTTCACATCATGCCCTCGACGCTGAGCCCCCAACCGGAGCGTGCGTCACGGGCTCTGCTATTTCAGAAGCGTCATCTTCCTGGTGTCTCTCTCTCCGCCGTACGACAGGTCGCAGAAATAGATGCCGCTCGCTACAGGGACGCCGTCCGCGTCCGTGCCGTTCCACACGATCTCGTGAGGTCCCGGGTCCTGAACCCTGTCGACGAGCGTACTGACGACGCGTCCGTCCACGCTCAGCACCCGAAGCGTCACGAGCGCCTGGCCCGTCTCCACGGGGTAGAGCGTGTAGGCGACCTTGGCCCGAGGGTTGAACGGGTTCGGCGAGATGCCTCTGATCTCGAACGCCCTGCCGTCCATTACCTGGTTGTCATCGACTCCGGTCTGCGGCGGCCAGTTCGCGAAGGAGCCCGTGACGACCAGCGCAAATGGCTGCGGCGCGTGGGGCACGTTCGTCCCGTCCACCGTGACCGTGTAGGCACCTGTCGGAGGTGCGTTCAGCCGCACGACCTCCTCGACGTTCCTGATGTCGTGGGAACCACCCGTTGCCGACTGGCCTCCGCTGAAGAAGTTGCCCTTGTACTGCGCACCGCCCGGCGCGGTGACCGTCAGGTCGAGGTTGTTCTGCAGCGCAGCACCCGTGCCGGCGGTGGCAGGATAGTCCGTCCACACCAGCGTGACCTCGAGCGGTACCGACGAGCTGTCCACTGTGAACGAGTAGTTGTTCGCTCCACCGTGGGAGACGCCTCCGGACTCGTCTTCCAGCTTCAGCTCTATCGCGTCACCGTCGAAGTACAGGACGTCGTTCAGGAGCACGCGGCCCCATCCCTCGTTGTAGTTTGGGATGTCGGCCGTTGCCATGTCGGTTCCGGAGTTCACGATCGCCGCTTTGATTAGCGCGGCGCTGGGCGTGAGTTCCTCACCTACCGTGGGCGCGCCGTAGGGGAACCACCCCTCCTCGAAGTACTGTCTCGTGAGGGCCGCCAGCCCCGCGATCGCGGGGGTCGCCATCGACGTGCCCTGGAATGGGCTGCTGACCATGGTGCAGGTCATGGCCGGCGGGTTGCCGATGTGGTTGTCGGCCGAGTTGACGTAGCTGTAGCCGGCCTCGCCGCCCGGCGCCGTCACCGTGGGCTTGTAGCGCCCGTCGTGTGCGGGTCCTCTGCTGGAGTAGCCGGCGATGACATTCTGGTCGGGCGGTCTTCTGGTAGCTCCGACCGTGATGCAGTTCTTCGCCGTTCCGGGGAAGCCGACCGTGCTGCTGCTCGGTCCGGAGTTGCCCGCGGCAAACACGACCAGGAACTGCGGGTTGTTCCACATGAAGCTGTCGATGTTCACGCAGTACGAGTCGTACGAGTTCTCGGTGCTGCCCCACGAGTTCGAGTGGATGCGCGCGCCGAGTCCGTATGCGTTGGTGTAAGCGGAAGTGAGACTGGTCGGTATCTGCACCTCACCGACCATGCAGCCCCACTCGTCGTCCGCGCCTACGTCCTGCATCATCAGTTGAGCCTTGTAGGCCATGCCGTTGTAGTTGTAGTTGCCTGGGTTGATGTACGACTGGTCGCCCGCAAGCGTCCCGCAGACGTGCGTGCCGTGCCCGGTGTCGCACCCGTCATACGCGAGCCCGCCGCCGTAGTTGGTGTAGTTGACCACCTTCCGGTGAGAGGGTCCCGGAGCCGCTCCGCCCGTCTCCCGGAACCAGCACGAGTTGTAGTCCAGCCCGGAGTCCATCACCGCCACCAGCTGGTTCTCCCCGTGGATTCCGTGGTTCCAGATAGGTGTGCCGCCGCTGGTGTTGGACTGAACGACCCACCTCGTGGTGTCGTTCGCAAGAGTGAATTCCGGCTTCTCCTCGATCCACCAGACCTCGGGCACCCGCGCGATGGCGTTGACCATCTGCCTCGATGCGTGCACCACGAGGAGTTTCTGGAACCCATCGTCGTTCGTCTCGAGCACGTCGGTGCCGAGTTCCTGAAGCACGAGCGCCGTGCCCGCGAGGTCGTCGAAGACCCGCACGTGCAGAGTGAGGAATGAATCTCCCGCACGTTTCGGGTTCTGGAACTCGTGCGTTCCTATTGTGGGGGATATCTTGTAGGCCGGGTGGAAGGCGCCGACCCACGCTACCTCCGGTGAGCCGAGCAGCGACGTTGACCGGCTCCCTTCAATCCTCGTGATCCAGGTGTTGTCCGGCACGTAGGCGATGAGCTCTCCGCCGAGCGCTTTCACCGCTGCCTTTCGTTCGGGCGTCGAGGCGGCCGCGAGCTGCACGAGGTAGTAGCTCGCCTCTCCCGGCGCCGGCGGCTCTGCCGTCAGCCAGCTGTCGATTGCGGGTTCGCCTTCGGCGGGATTGAAGGGGTGGGTGAGAAGGTGAATGGTCTCACCGGGCGTTGCCCACGCCGCCGATACTGCGATGAACGAAACGAACACGATGGTTACCATCAGGCTTCCGCATCTGGACACGAATTCCCCCTTGATTGGTGGTCCGACCCCTCCGCGGCGCCGGATCCCGCCCCGGTCTCTTGCCTTTCTCTTCGTGATCCTCATTCCAACTTACTCGGTTGGTTCCATCACTTCGCGCTGTCACTGTGCCGCAACAGGAGAGCCAAGCCCCTCGCGCGAGCGTGTGCTCCTTCGGCTGAGCAGGTGGGGGAGTGCGGAAACGCACGCACGATATGCATGCGTCACCATTATACCACGTAGTGTTCATTTCGGCAAGTAAGCACGGGGTTCCCGTGGTTGGTGCGGAGGGTGTGTTCCCAAATGCAGCCACGGCCGCGTCGCCTAGAACTCCAGCTTGCTGGGCATCCCCTTAACGTAGTCGAGAGGGAACGTCACGATGATGCCCCTGCCTTCCTCCGCGAAGTCGCCCACGATCTCCTCGAGCCCGGCGACGAAGCGCTCGACGGACCCCTTGTCGATGGACAAGAGGAAGATGTGGCCGAACGTCTGGCCCTCGGTGAAGACACGGGAGAAGTCTGCGAACAGCGGGACCTTGGTCAGGAACCCTTCCACATTGCGCGCGTCCAGGACGGTCGCGCTCGTGGCTCCTACCTCCGTGAAGTACTCGACGACGGCGTCGAAGTAGTCGGGGTCGCGAAGCTCGAACAGCAGCATGCGCGGTTCATCGGTCGTCGATACGGGTGTCGCCGCCGCCTCCATGGTCCTAATCGCGTCGTGGATCTTGGTCGACGACGAGGCCGTGACAAGCAGCTCTGTGAAGGATGGATCAGAGAGAAGGCGCGCTACCTTCGCGAGAACCCGAAGATAGTTGCGCGACTCCTCGGGCGGAGCGACCATGGCGACGACGAACCTCACCGGGAGTCCGTCCACCGAATCGTACTCGATGCCTCGCTTTGACACACCGATCGCAGCAACGATCCCGGACAGGCCCATAATCTTCCCGTGGGGGATGCCCACTTCCTTGCCTACACCCGTTGTCGCTGTCTTCTCACGCTCGTTGAGAGCCTTGAGAACGGTGCTCTCGTCGACGTCCGCGAGCGCGGGGTTCCCCTTCAGGAGAGCGACCATCTCCTCGAAGAGATCTTCCTTCGTGCGTGCCCTGAGGCTGACCTCGATGCTCTCGACCATGACCGCGTCGGTCAGTTTCATGTTCGTGTTCCTCCGGATGCTGAGCGGCGTTTTGCGGACCCCGATGCCTCGAGGGCATACTTCGCGAGCGGGGGCCCGACAATCTCGTTGACGAGGATCGAGGCGAGAACGATGTTGACCATCTGCCCCATGTACGGGAGATGCGTGAACGCCTCAGTATCTTGAAGCACGAGAATGAGACCGATGGCGACTCCCGCCTGCGGAATGAGTCCAAGCCCGAGGTACTTCTTCGTGATCGCGGACTCGTGGGCGGCAACCGCACCAAGATAAGCACCACCGTACTTGCCTGCCGCGCGGGCTATCAGGTAGACAACTCCCAGCACGCCCGTTGCTGTGAGCGTCCTCACGTCCAGCTCGGTGCCCGCCAGCGCGAAGAAGGCGGCATAGATGGGGGGCGAGAGAGGCTCGAGGACTCTCATGACCCTGCTGTTCTTCGGGGAGAGATTCACCAGCGCGAAGCCCATCACCATGTTCGCCATGAGCGGCGACACTTGAATGGAGATCGTAATGCCGCTTGTCAGCAGGACGAACCCGAGGACGATGACGATTATCTCGTTGCTGCTCTTACGGTTGACGACCAGCCGATGGACCACATATCCGAATACCAGACCGATCCCCACCGAGATGGCTATCTCGCGCAGTGGATGGAGGATCATGGCCCACGGGCCGTGGCCGCCCGCCCCGACGACCATGGCGGATGCGAACGCCATTACAAATCCGAACAGTGTGATAGCGAAGGCGTCGTCGAGTGCTACGACTCCGAAGAGCGTCGATACGAGCGGTCCTCTGGCACGAAGCTCCGTGGCGATCGCGACGGTGGCGGCGGGCGCCGTGGCGGAGGCGATGGCGCCCAGGAGCAGCGCCATCGGAAGTGGTGCTCCGAAGACCCGCAGAGCGACGGCCACTGCCACGAACGTCGCGAGCAGCTGAACAGTCGTGATTATCAGAATGTTGCGGCCGGTCTTCCTGAGCTTCGCTATGCGGAACTCCGACCCGATGGTTATTGCGATGAGCCCGAGCGCGATGTGGGGGATCGGCGCGAGCGATTCCACGATGTGGTCGGGAACCACGTTCAGGATCGACGGACCCAGCAGGAGCCCGGCGACGATGTAGCCTGAGATCGTCGGGAGCTTGAGACGCATCGCGAGCTTCCCACCGACGAATCCAGCGAGCAGAAGCGCCCCCACACCGAAGATCAGGTTGTTGTGGAGGAGATTCCGCGTGCCAACAATGGCATCGATCAGGACATTCATCGCTGGATCCTCTGGTGGTCCCCGGGTTGCTGCCGTCGCGGTGTCGCGCCTCTGGAACGCCACCGGTTCGTGGGCGCGCGCGGCCGCCGGCCGTTTCTGCCAGCAGACTCACGGCAGATTGAGGGATTGTAGCACTCCGCGGTCGAATTCACCAGCAACACGGCTCCTGGGTACCGTGTACCGGGATGACGTAATGACAAAACACCAGAGATGTGCTATAATCAAGCTAACAGGTGGGGTATGGTCCGCGGTCGTGTTGAGCTTCCGCGCGAGTTCTACCTATGTACCTGTTCGCGTGGGCTGCTGTACTACATATGATATGCGCGTATTGAAAGGGCGAGTCTGACCCGCACCGGGGGGACCTGTGTCCTGCCGCTGCACTCGAGGAGGTGTGCCGTGCGAAAGGCTATGCTGATGTTGGCTGTTTTGTTCCTGCTTCCGGTTCTGGTGCTGGCCGCGGAGACCGTGGCCGTGAGCAGCCACCCGGAGATCATCTCGGCCCGTGTTGTCGAGTCGGACGTCCAGCGGACGATCCTTGAATACGACATCGGGAGCTTCACGAGGACTCCGGTCGATATCGACGGAGAGACCTTCTACTCGATCACACTCGCCGGCGAGAGTCCGTCGATGGAACTGGGACTTCCGCAGCTGCCGAACATCTGCCGCAGCATCGTCATTCCGGACGACGCTGAGATGGCGGTGAGGGTTATCTCGTCGCACTACATCGACTATCCGAACGTCCCCGCGGCGCCATCGAAGGGCCACATCACGCGCGATATCGATCCCGCCACCGTGGCCCATTCGTTTGACCCTTTCTATAGCTCAAGTGAGTGGTACCCCTCCGAACTCGCGTACGCGCGTGAGCCCTATGTCATGCGTGACGTTCGCGGAATGGTCATCGTGGTGAATTCCTTCCAGTACAACCCGGCCACGCGGACGCTCCGCGTCTACGATCGCGTCGTTGTCGAGGTCGTGGCTGTCGGGCGAGGGAAGGCGAACGTGCTGACCGCACGTCCTGCCACGCTGAACGCGGAGTTCCTGAATATCTACAAGCGGCACTTCCTCAACTTCGACTCCAGCGATATTGGGCGCTATCCGCCCGTCGCGGACGGCGGCAACATGCTCGTCATCTGCTACGATGATCCGACCTTCCTCGCCGCAATGCAGCCCCTGGTCGACTGGAAGAACCAGATGGGTGTGCCGTGCGAGATGGTGACGACGGCGGACGCGGGCGGCTCGGCCGCCGGTATCGACGCCTACATCGAGCAGTACTACAACGACAACGGTCTGACCTATGTGCTCCTGGTCGGCGACGCGGCGCAGGTACCGAGTCCCACCGTGAGCGACCTCTCTGACCCGTCGTACTCGCTCATCACGGCCGACACCTACCCTGACCTCTTCGTGGGGCGCTTCTCGGCGGAGTCCTCATCGCACGTCGAGACGCAGGTCCTGAGAACCGTCGAGTACGAGAAGAGGCCACAGACTGGCGCCGACTGGTACCACAAGGGCATGGGCGTCGCCTCGAACCAGGGCCCGGGTGACGACAACGAGTACGACAACGAGCACGAGGACAACATCCGTGCGGACCTCCTTGCCTTCACCTACACGGAGGTTGACCAGATCTACGACCCGACCGGCACGGCAACGATGGTGACGAATGCTCTGAACGAGGGGCGCAGCATCATCAACTACACCGGTCACGGCAGCACAACGTCGTGGGGTTCGACCGGGTTCTCGAACACGCACATCGATGCCCTGACGAACGACAACATGCTTGCGTTCGGTGTGAGCGTCGCGTGCGAGAACGGTGACTTCGACGCCGGCACCTGTTTCGGGGAGGCCTGGCTGCGAGCGACGAACGGGGCCGAGCCGACCGGCGCGATCGGATTCTACGCATCGACGATCGGCCAGTCCTGGGATCCGCCGATGGACGCGCAGGATGAGATCGCCGACCTCGTGGTCGGGACCTCCGCGGAGGGTGTGCGCAGGACGTACGGTGGTATCTGTTACAACGGCTGCGGCCACATGATGGATGATTACGGGTCGGCCGGGGTGAACGAGTTCTACCACTGGACCATCTTCGGCGACCCGTCGCTGAGGATTCGGACGGACACGCCGGCGCCCATCACCGTGAATCACATCACGGTCATCTACCCGAGCATGACCACCTTCGATGTCGAGGTCGTTGGTGTCGAGAGCGCGCTGTGCGCGCTCTACGGCAACGGTGTGCTCTACGGGTCCGCCCTGACGGATGCCACCGGCAACGCGATCATCCCGATCGGTACAATGCCTCCCGTCGGTGGAATGCTGACTCTGACCGTGACCGGCTTCAACACCGAGACCTACACCAGCGACATTCCGGTCATCGTCCCGGTTACTTACGACATCAGCCCCGCGACCATCCCGATCAACGCGGCAACACCGGTGACCATCACCGTGTGGGATAACGATAACCTGCCGCTTCAGAATGTCGAGATCACGGTGGACGGCTGGGGCATCAGCACTCAGGTCGACGTGACTGACGGTCTGGGCGAAGCGCACTTCACGATCATGCCGCCCTACGGTGAGAATCTCACTGTCGTGGCCAGCGAGATCGGCGAGGCCTACAACTGCTTCGAGGACGTCATCCCGACGACGGGAGCGTCGACGTTCACGACCGTTGACATCGACGCGAGCGTGCCGTCGATCGGTCTCTACGGGTCGCTGACACCTCACTACGAGGGCACGATCACCGGCACGACCGAGGGGTCTGCATTCATGGTCTTCGCGGTCGGTTGCGGCGTGGACGCGAGCGCCGGTCCGGCGGGCGACACGACGCTCGATCTTCTCGTTACTCCGACCTCCACGGGTACGATCACCGCGGCCATCGCGAAGAAGGGCTACAACGTCTACCTGGAGGACGTCTCGGTCGACGTGGTCTACGGCCAGCTGGCCGGCACGGTCTACGATGCGATGAGCGCTCCTATCGTGGGCGCGGTGGTCAAAGGCTACGCTGCCGGATCTGACACGACCGGCGCCACGCCTCTCTTCCAGGACGTGAGTGCCGCCTTTGGCGCATACGACATGGGGATGGACATCGATGTCGGCTACTACGACGTCTACACC
>JAUVLG010000204.1 GCA_030595835.1 Candidatus Eiseniibacteriota bacterium
CGGCAAGCGAACCCGGGGATGCGAAAAGGAAGACGGGGCCGAGTTACCTCGGCCCCGTCAGAGTCGCCTGCGGCCTAGTGCGAGTAAAACCACCGACGACGGAATCAGCGATAGAGTGACTTGACGACCGACCAGCTCGTGCCTTCGACCGGGGAGCCACCGGGCTCCACAACGATCACGGCGCCTTCATCGAGGGCCGTCAGTGGATTGTTGTCGATGTCTCTGAGTTCCACGGACAGGAAGTCCATGTCCGTCGCGCCCGGGGACAGCGCGAAGAGAGTGATGTGCGCCAGCACTCCAGGCCCGTTGACCCAACCACCGAGGACAGCACCGTCGATGATGAGGATATCGTCATCCTGGAGGGTCCAGTAGAAGCCCGTATCGTCCCCACCGCTTGAAGGAAGCGGCCCTTCGACAGCACCCACGTAGTGGACGACAGATGAATCCAGCGTGATTATCAAGTTGTAGCCCGTCAGGTCAGTGAGCGATTCGTTCACTGCCACGTCTATCGAGAACGTGGTGCCCTCTGGTACCTGAGTAGTCTGCGGGGTCAGGTAGATCGTGGGGGGATTGGTAACAACCACCTGGCCGTCATAGGCGGTCGTCGGTATGGGGTCATTCAGGATATCCCTCAGCTCGAAGGTCAGGAACTCGAGCGCGCTCACTCCTGGAATCAGAGCAGAGAAGTGAAGACGCGCAAGCACACCGGGTCCATCGACAGAGTCCCCGAGCACCGCACCGTTGATGACGATCGCGTTCTCCGGGGCGGGACCCGGCGTCCAGTAGAAGAACGACTCACCCGAACTCTGGGGAAGCGCCCCCTCCGCCACACCCAGGATTCCCAAGACATCTTCGTCGTAGTCGATGGTCAGGTCGTAACCGGTCAACCCTAGGAGCTCGTCGTTGACGGACACGTCCACCCAGAAATCTCCCCCGGTCCACACTTCCGTCAGCGCCGGGTCGACGTACAGGGCCGAATCGGCGCCGGCTGTTGAGGCCAGCAGCACGGCAAGAAGAGCGAGCAGACACACCGCCTTCCAGCGCATTCCCATCATGAGTTCCTCCCAGGCGGCCCACCCACGACCGCGTGTACGACTAGCAAGCAGGTCCTATCTGACAAGTGTTACGCGCTCTCTCGCCTCTCCTGTCGGGCCGGTTGCCACCACGAAGTAGACACCACCGGGAAGCGGCCGCCTGTTGTGGCCGGTCCCATCCCACCGCCCGAGGCTGGATCCTGACCTGAACGAGGCCGCCGCGGGCCTTGCCACGACTCGTCCGGTCACATCGTGAATGGTCATATGCACGGGCCCGGTCACAGTGACCGAATCGAACTCGATGGTCACTTGATCCGAAAACGGGTTCGGGTGGCATCGCAGGTTCGGAGCGACGAGTTCGTCGGGAACGCCCGTCCCCGGTCCGACCGTCACGGAACCTCCCTCGGTCAGCGTCGGCAGAATGGGATCGCGCCTCATATCGCGCAGGTCGACCGCAGTGATCGAAAGCGGTGTCGCTCCCTCTGCAACGGCGTAGAATTCCAGGTGAACCAGCTCTCCTGGGCACATGACGAATGCGTCGAAGCCGAGCGTCACATCGTTGCAGGAGTGAAGACCCAGGGAGTGCTGGTCCCAGTCGAACATGGTCGAGTGACCGGACTCGGCGAACAGCGTGCCCTCGTCCGCCGAGAGAAGGTCGATTACAGATGCGTCGAATGTGAACTCGACGAGGAAGCACGTGAGCGTGTCCGTTCCCGCGTCGACCCTGATGCCGACGGCGAATGTCTGCCCCTGCTCTACCTCCATGGCCGCGGGCTCGAAGTACACGGTGGGAGCGGCCCACGCCGATGCAGCAATGAGCAGAGCCACCATCACAAGAACGATGAAACGCATTTTCATCACT
>JAUVLG010000076.1 GCA_030595835.1 Candidatus Eiseniibacteriota bacterium
TGTGTACAGGTCCCTGTTCCTCAGGAACTGCTTATCACGCTCCTCGTTGTTAACGTAGACGCCGGTGTAAGTCCCATTGATGTTCAGTTTGATCCACGAGGTGTACGCCGGGGGGTGCTCGTAGTCGTAGCCCTCCGGACCGGACGCGAGCCGGTGGAGCTGCTAGGCGAGACCCTCCGCCAGGACGTTCACGTCGTCGCCGTTCTCGAGGCGGAGTTTCTTGAGTCCGTGCCACATCTGGTCGTCCACATATTCGTTTATGTCGATCTTCACGCTGACCTTCAGGAATGCCGCAGTGTCCCCCAGCGCGTCGCAGGACTTGCGCTTGACCGAGACGAGGATCGAGTCCTCGCCGTCGGCCCAGAACATCGCTGGCACCTCGATATCGAAGGTCTCGTCGTTCTGAATCGTCTCCCAGTCGAGCGGATCCATCTCGAGGTTCAGCGTCAAGAGCTGCAGCGGGTCGAAGACATCCGGCCAGTCCTGCGCCTCCGCCGTGAGGGGAAGTAGGCCGATCGCCAGCAACAGCGTCCCAACCAGCGCCACGGCAAGCCGGGCTGGTGCCATCCTCCTGTCGCTCCCGTTCATCGCTCTTTCCTCCTCTTGAGAGCTGTCTTACAGCGCTCTCCATGGTTTGGTGCTGTCCCTTGATCTCAGACCATCCACTCAGAGTGCTCGGTCGTGAGACAGCCGGCAGCGACGAGTCTCGCGAGACGGTTAGACTCAGCGCGGGCAGCATCCTAGCGGAGCGGCCGTTTCTCCATCTACTAGACGAGTATAGCATCTTGTGCAGAGTGAGGTCAAGTCATTTCTCTTCGTCGTGCGATGGTTGAGCGCAGTGTGTAGCACGAGAAATCCTGTCTGGGAGGCCAACCTCTGGAGACCATGGGAGTTGCGTCGGTGAGGGGCTCCCGCGAGAGTCTGGTTGACACTCCACGAGACCCAGCCTAGGCTACTCACCTGTTAGCTCCAGGTTGTCTGTCAGTTTCAACAGGAGGGAGGCTTCGTGATGAGACGTTCACTCTGCGTGCTCGTCGTATCGCTCGTTCTGGCGGGAGCGCTCGCTGCACCAGCACAGGCAGCGGGCCGTTTCGGCGGCGGCGTTCACTACTTGAAGACGCTTGGCGATATCAAAGACAACGACGACTTCGACGAGAGTGCGCTTGGCTTCCTTGCGTCCTATCAGCTTGACCTTCTGATGCTCAGGGTCGAGGGAGATGTCGAGTGGATTCTGGACTACGGCGGTACGGGTAACGCGTTGATCCAGCCGCAGGCCTTTGCGCTTTTTGGCGACTTCCTCTACGGCGGTGTGGGAATAGGGATTAGCTACTTCGACGGCGAGTGGTGGACTGATCCATTCTACTCCCTGCGCGCGGGCGTGGATTTCACGCTGGGCGGCCTGGGCCTGGATGCCTACGCCCTCTACCGTTTCCACGAGGGCGAGGTCTTCGAGGATTTCGGGGAGCAGGATCTCGACTCGATCACCTTCGGCGCTCAGATCCGGTTCTAGCTCAGCGGCTATCTGAACATGGCCTTCACCGATCCCCAGCTGAGTTACTCGACTGGCGTCACGCCGCACCCGACATCCCACGCGCCTATGAGCCCGCACGCGGGATTGTGCTCCGGCTCGCATGGCGAGTTCTCGTGGAGCGTGTACGGCGCGTCCCCCGAGTGCGAGGCGGAATTTCCCTCGAAGGTACAGCCCGTGAGCGTGGGGGAGCAGCTGCTGCGGATGTAGACCCCACCTCCGTATCTGGCCTTGTTCCCGAAGAACTCGCAGTCGGTCAGGATCGTGGCCCATGCGCGGGCCAGCCCGCCGCCGCGGACGCTCTCGTTGCCGATGAACGAGCAACCGGTGAGCGTTGATAGCTTCCCCCCGCACATTCCACCACCCATCGCGGCCTCGTTTCTCTCGCAGTCAATGATACACGTCTCGGGATCGTCGTTCTGGGATCTTACCGTCACGGCTCTTCCGGCGAAATCGACGTCGCGATTGCCCGCATCTGTGAACGTGCCATCGGACAACCCGATGATGTCACCGTTTGAGGACGCGTCAATGGCGGCCTGGATCGTGGGGAAATCGCCCCGGACCCGTCGGGTTCCACGACGTAGGTCGTGGCGGAAGCGGTGAACGCGAGGACGATGATGGCGCAGCAGACAAGTATGGAGCATCGCATGGTGGGCCCTGATCCTGATCTCCGTTGATTTCCCTGATACACTGATGTAGGCTGAGGATTACTCACTACAGGCGTTGCAAGGAGGATCAATCATGAAGATTGTTACCTGCGTTGCGATCGCGGTCGCCGTTCTGGCCGCCACGGCCATGGCCCAAACTCCGACGGCGGCCATGCCTGCGAAGCACAGCGAGACTGTCGGAGAGCCCAGTTACGAAGGCCGCATCGAGGGCGACACGATCGAGGAATGCTGGACGATTCCCTCGCTGCCCTTCACCGACACAGGCAACACCTGCGCGTACATCAACAACTACGACGAAACGTGTCCGTATGACGGCTCTTTGTCGCCGGACGTCGTCTACTGCTACTCACCTCCGTACCACATGTGCGTGAGCATCAGCCTCTGCGACTCATACTACGACACGAAGGTCTACGTGTACGAGGACGAGTGGACCTCCGGGAACCCTCTCGCCTGCAACGACGATAACTCCGGCTGCGTGGACCCGCCTGTTTCCTATACATCGTGGCTGGAGTACGTCCACATGGGTGCTGGCCACACTTACTACATCGTCGTCGACGGCTACGGCGGCGACTGCGGCGACTACGTGCTCGCGGTGGATGAGGTTGAATTGCCGGATCCGTGCGATGTCATCTGCGTCGGTGTACCCGAGGGTGAGCCGACCTGCTATGACGGGTACGACGACTACTACAATGGCGGCTGTTCTTCGCTGACTTGGTCGTACATCCCGGTCTCCCCGGGCCCGATCGTTGTCTGCGGCGAGGGTGGCGTCTTCGCCTATGGCGCCGTGACCTACAGGGACACCGACTGGTATCTGATCTACCCGTGCGGTGGTGTGCCCATCAGCATTACGGTTGAGGCCGAATTCGGTGTCCTCTTTGGCTTCGTCGAGGGCGTCCCGGACTGCACCGCTCCGACGTTCCTCAGTTACGCTCTTGCGGACGCGTGTACGCCGACCACGCTGACCGAGTACCTGCCGTGTAGCCCGATTGCCGTCTTTGTGTCGACCGATTCGTGGGATCTGGAGTACGTGTGCGGTCTTGAGTACTCACTCACCATCGAGGGCTACACCGAGCACTGCGATCCGACTCCGGTCGAGAGCATGAGCTGGGGGAGGGTCAAGTCGCTCTACAGATAGTCCCGCGCGCCCGATAGCGCCGTCCATTCGTGGCAATAGCGAGCGCGGCTCGGTTTATGCAGCGGTTCGTGTAATGGTGGTGGCTCCCGGCTATCTGGTCTGCGGAGTTCCGCTGGACGTCACCGGTGCACGGCTACTCGGTCGTTGCGGGGTACCATTATGCGCGCGATGCTTCTGCTCTTACTCCTGTTGGTTCTGATGGCGCTGTTCTCCTTCCACGAGCCGCTCGCTCCGTACTGGAAGAGCAGGTTCCCAGCTGTTATGTCATGTCTGGACGAGGGGCGATATGGTGACGCGCTCGCGGCCGCGATGGCGGGTGACGTTCCCGGCGATGATACGAAGTACTGGGAGAAGAGCGAGCCGCTTGGTGAGGTCGCGCGGGTGAAGCAGTCGGCGCAGGGTGAAGATATTGTGCCTGCGGAAGAGGCCGCGCCCGAGGCAGGACTCACCCCGGAAGATACCGTCGAACCCGCTGAAGAGGCCACGTCCGTCAGGTGACCAGTCACCTGACGCGGCACGCCAGACATTCCCAATGCGAAACAGAGAACCGGACCGCGGGAGCGGTCCGGTTCTCGTTCCTACCTATTGCAGAACGTCCCGCCTATGCGGCCTGCGGCTGTAGGATTTCGTTCAGATCCTCCTCGGCCGTCCCGATCGGCTTGACGTCGTAGTTGTCCACGAGTATCTGGAGCACCGCCGGCGTCACGAACGCGGGCAGCGTTGGTCCAAGCCTGATCCCCTTGACGCCCAGGTGGAGAAGCGTCAGGAGAATCGCCACGGCCTTCTGCTCGTACCACGAGAGTATGAACGACAGGGGTAGCTCGTTCAATCCCACGCCGAACGCTTCGGACAGGGCCGTTGCTATCTTCACGGCCGAGTACGCATCGTTGCACTGCCCGATGTCGAGGAGCCGCGGTATCCCGCCGATGTCCCCGAACTCGAGCTTGTTGAAGCGGTACTTGCCGCACGCGAGCGTCAGGATGACGCAGTCGTCCGGGACAGCCTGCGCGAACTCCGTGTAGTAGTTGCGTCCGCTCTTCGCTCCGTCGCAGCCGCCGACGAGGAAGAAGTGACGGATTTTCCCGTTCTTCACCGCGTCTATGACGGCGTCGGCAACACCGAGTACCGCGTTGTGTCCGAAGCCGACCGTGATGGTCTTCTCGGGCTCATCCGCTTCGAATCCGGGTGCCGCGAGCGCCGCCTCGATCAGGACCGTGAAGTCGCGGTCCTCTATGTGCGTGACGCCGGGCCACGCGACCAGACCGCACGTGAAGATGCGCTCCATGTAAGTGTCTCTCGGCTTCTGGATGCAGTTGGTCGTCATGAGGATCGAGCCCGGGAACGCGGCGAACTCCTTCGCCTGGTCCTGCCACGCTCCTCCGTAGTTGCCCACCAGGTGAGCGTGCTTTTTGAGCTCCGGGTATCCGTGCGCCGGCAGCATCTCGCCGTGCGTGTAGACGTTGATGCCCTTCCCCTCGGTCTGCTCGAGGAGCGCCTTCAGGTCCTTCAGGTCGTGTCCGGAGATCAGGATCGCCTTCCCCTTGACCGGGGTCACGCGAACCTGGGTCGGCTCGGGATGTCCGTAGGCACCCGTGTTCGCCGAATTGAGCACCTCCATCGCGCGCATGTTGATCTCGCCGGTCTTGAGGTTCCACGCCAGAAGATCCTCTGCTGACGCGTCCGTTCGGGTGAGGTAGTCCATCCCCTCGTGGAACGCGGCGTACAGGGCGTCATCCTCTATGCCCAGCACAATCGCGTGGTCCACGTAGGCAGCCGCTCCCTTGAGCCCGTAGAGCATGAGTTCCTGGAGCCCCGCGATGTCTACGCCGAGGTCGGCCTGCCTGCGCTCGATCGACACTCCCTCTCCCTGAGAGATGAGTGCATCGAGGGTGCCCTCGGGCTGGAACGTCGCCGCGTCGGGAAGCTCGTCGGGTGTGCCGCCGCCCTTGCGGACCGCGTCCTCATACAGGCCCTTCACCCTGTCGCGGACCTCCACACCCCTGCGGATCAGACCGGCCAGGCGCTCCGGATCGAAGTTGACGTTGGTCACGGTTGTGAAGAGCGCCTCGATGACGAACACGTCAGCCTCGTGGTCGATCGCGCCGAGCGCACGCGCGCGGTGCGCGTATGTCGAGACACCCTTCGCCGTGTGAATGAGAAGATCCTGGAGTGCCGCCGTCTCAGGCTTCTTGCCGCACACACCGCTTGTCGTGCACGCGATGCCCTTCGCCGTCTGCTCGCACTGATAGCAGTACATCTCACCTCCGTTGTTCGGTGTTACTGTCGTTGCCGCTCTTCCTCCCGGCGGCCGCTGTCACACATCTATGGACTGGCCGACCGACGTGCTGAAGTCGGCGACGGTCATCTTCTCCAACTGCTCGCTAACCTCTCTCCCGATCCTGCGGAAGAGATCACCGAGCACGCACGACGTCCGCCCGCAGGTAGGGACTTGCATGGCGCACGTGTCGGCGTCTATCGGCCCCTCTACCATCTCGTAGACCTCCCTGATGGAGACCTCCTGTGGGGGACGGGTGAGGCTGTAGCCTCCGCCGGGGCCACGGCTGCTACGGATGAGCCCGGTCTTCGTCAGCCGCTGGAGCACCTTCACGAGATGAGACTTAGAGACGCCCAGCGCATCGGCCATTGCCTCCGCGGATGACTGCCCGCCGGCGGCGCCGGCCAGGATGCCCGCTGCGTGGATTGCGAGGGAGGCGGCTTCTGAGATCTTCACTGGGTTGCTCATCATTGGTTCTCTCGGGTCGAGAAGTCACCGCACCAAACAAATACTAGTATTGAGACACCAGAATATATGTATATGGCAGGTGGTGTCAAGCGCTTTTCTGAGGCGCAGCTCAGTCCCGTCTCTCCCGTCCGGCACACTTGACGACGGCCTCCTGGAGGCCGATAGTAGGTAGTTGCCGGGGTACTGGACCGTCTGCCGCCCTGACGCTGGCTGGAACTGGATCTGAGCGCACGCAACGAAGGGGGAGAGGATGCCAGGAAAGAGACGCCGCCGGGGGGCGAGGGCGATCGCAATCGTACTCGCGGCCCTGCTGCTCGCGGTGACGGCAGCCGCGGACGAAGATGTCATCAGGATTGAGGCGTCAGAAGCGGCCCATCACATAGGGGAGTTCGCCGAGGTCTGCGGGCAGGTGGCGAGCACCGCCTACCTCGCCTCGGTCGGAGGTCGGCCGACCTTCCTGAATCTCGAGAGGCCATACCCGGACCAGCTCTTCACGGTCGTCATCTGGGGGTCCAACAGGAAGCGATTCGACGGGCGTCCGGAGAACATATACGACGGGAAGTCGATCTGTGTAACAGGCAAGATAGTTGAGCACAAGGGTACTCCTCAGATCGTCGTTGAAGACCCCGACCAGATGGTCATCACGACCGCCGTCGGCGGCACCGAGCTGAGAGACTTCGAGAGGGTGTTCGTGAAGGCCGTGCTCGCGTCGCTCGGCCACGACGTCAACTACGGCTCCGGGCAGTGGGACGAGGAGACCGTGGAGGCGATGATGGCGTTTCAGGAGGACGCCGGCGTTTCCCCCTCGGGGGAGGCCGACCCCGCGACACTGAGAGCGCTCGCGGACGCGGCAGAGAACATGCCGGACCCGGAGCGCGACCTCATCATTCGATTGCTTCTGTTCGAACTGGCGCGCCGACAAGAATGAAGTCGGCCACCACGGGCAGGTGGTCGGAGGCATCGAGCGTGTCTTCCGCTTCAAGACCATATCGCGCCAGTTCGTCCGTGGTCAGGCCGGTCGTCTCCAGCGCAAACGCGTTCCGCAGCTCCAGTACGCTGTCCGAGTAGACGATGTAATCGAGCTTGCCCGGGGAGAAGGAGCTCCGGGCATCTCTCCATGTGAAGACCTCACGTCCCCCGGTGACTCGCGGCCAGGCGTCGGCGAGCGGGGTTCCGTCCCAGTCGGCCGCGTGCGACGGTCCGAACGTCTCCTCGTTAGCGATGTCCCCGTCGGTCAGCGTCCGGACCTGACGGGCGCCTCCCACCAGGTTCATATCGCCGGCGATGATGATCGGCGTTCCCACGGGCAGGTCGAAATCCAGAGGCGGCTCCTCG
Organism: Candidatus Eiseniibacteriota bacterium; assembly: GCA_030595835.1. GTDB lineage: Bacteria > Joyebacterota > Joyebacteria > Joyebacterales > Joyebacteraceae > JALGZG01. The sequence goes on from JAUVLG010000076.1 coordinate 7,410, forward strand.
GGCGGCTCGAGCACACCGCCGGGTATCTGGAGCTCACGGAGCCACGCCGCAATGCCATCCAGCTCCCGCTGACGTTCCTCCTCCTTGTCGCAGCACGGTGGGTGTGCGCTGACCACCGACAGATCCACGTCGTACCGGTCGTCAGGAAGGTCAACGAGGGACCAGTAGTTGCCCGATTCGTCGACCGAGCGTTCCATGAGCACCGGATACCGGCTGACGATGTGGCCCTCGCCGCTCGAGGCGCCGTACCAACGTGAGCCCGGGAGCGCGAGAGAGACCTGGTCGGCCGCCTGCTGCGAAGTGTGCGCCCAGATCTCCTGGAAGCAGATGACGTCGGGGTCAAGCGCTCTCAGCACCCGAATGAAGGGGGCGGGGCGCTTGAAGAGCCCGTCGAAGAGCACGTTCCAGGTGACGACGCGGATATCGTCGGGGCTGCGTCTTTCAAGAGACACGGGTCGTGCCCGGGGTGGCGCTGAATCGGAGAGGCCGACGGTCACGGATCCTTCGTCGGGCAACCGGTCACCCTCGGCGTGTCCCTCGTCCAGCAGGAGGAAAGATGCCCCGGGCCCGGGCGCGATGTCGACGCCGTCCTTCGTCCGGCGCAGGAACGATACCTCAAACCGAGTCGATGAGACCGTCGGCGCCTGCCGGAGCCCGATGTCGGCCTGTCCCACCTTCGTCCCTTCGCCGTCGGTCCAGATCTCACCTTCTCTTTCCCCAAACGTCCATGTCAGCTCGGCCCCGAGCCCCTTGACGCGTCGCCCTGTTGAGGTATCGTCGTCCCCGTCAAGGAGAAGCGTGATCATGTTACCGCCCTGGAGGTTTATCTCCGAACCCACGTCGAACAGCAGCGTGATCCTCTCCCTGTCGCTGTGGACCCGAACGCCGCCGAAGTCGATCACATCCCCATCGCCACTCGGGTCCTCCCAGCACGCATCGATGTCTTCCCAGTCCTCGAAGAGTCCGTCGACCGCGACCGGGATCTCCTGCGCGGCGGCCGAGCCGGCGACCACGAAGAGCGCAGTAGCCACACATACCGTTCGTTTCACACTGCTCCTCCTTGCTGGGTCTGCGGACGGGGCCGCGCTTCCTGCGCGGGTTCCATCCAACAACTACAGCATGAACCTCCCCGTGGTCAAGGTGGGAAGGAGCTGGAACCGCGGGCCGCCCGCGGGACGCACCTTGACTGGTGCGGGCTCCCGTCGGATACTTGGCTGACCGTAGCGGAGCCGGAACGTCCCACAGAGAGGAGTGGTCTTGTCACATCCAGACTCGCTTTCGTCAGGCGCCTCAGACTCGTCGAGGCCGCGTTCTCGTGCCAGGGGATGGGCCCGCGCCGCGGTCGGGTGCATGGGGGCCGCGCTGGTACTGGGAGCGTGTTCCGGTCCTTCTCTGGGCCCCGGCGTTCCGAGGCACGTGGTCGTCATCTCGATCGACACGGCCCGGGCCGACCACTTCGGGTTCCTGGGCAGCGAGAGCGTCAGGACGCAGGGACTGAACGCGTTTGCCCGCGAGGCCATTGTGTTCACCGACTACATGACCGTGGTTCCGACCACGCTTGCTTCGCACACCACGCTCTTCACCGGGAAATACCCTCACCATCACGGCACGCCGCGAAACGGGTTCATGATTAACCAGGCAAACGAGATGCTGGCCGAGACGCTACAGGAGGCCGGCTTTCACACCGCGGGCTTCGCGGGTTCCTTTGCGCTGGACGAGCGTTTCGGATTCGCTCAGGGCTTCGACCACTACGACCAGGAGTCAGACATCTACGTCGGTGACGGCGGTGCGGACCAGAATCAGCGCCTCGCGGAGCAAGTGACCGACGCGGCCGTTGCATACCTGGACGAGGCCGGTGTGCCCGACCGCCTCTTCCTGTTCGCTCACTACTTCGATCCGCACGCGCCTTACGCGGCGCCCCCGCCGTTTGATACGGCGTACGACCCTCAGGGAACCCGCGGGCTCCATCCGGCCGAGGCCATCAAGCGCTATCAGGGCTTCTCACCCGAGCAGAAGGCACGGAGCATTCAGCGCCTGGCGATGCAGTACGCCTCCGAAGTGTCATACGTGGACCATCACGTAGCGCGTCTGCTCGATGATCTCGCCAGCAGGGGCGTGCTGGATCAGGCCCTCGTTGTTGTGACGACCGACCACGGCGAGTGTCTCTGGGAACACGGGGAGGAGTTCGACCACGGCCGCACCGTCTACCAGGCGACCATGCATGCGGTCTGTGCCATGAGGCTTCCAGGGGGTGAGTTGGGGGGCACTCGAGTGGATGAGCTTGTCGCCAGCATCGATGTGTTGCCGACGATCCTCGGTGTTCTGGGCCTCGACGTCCCTGCGGGCGTGGATGGGGAGTCGATACCTCTCAGGAGTCTGGACGAGGGGATAGGTGAGAGGACCCGCTTCGGCGAGGCCACCAAGCCGCGCTCCGAGGCTGAGACCGATCCCAGGTGGACGAACATCCGAAAGGCCCGCTGCATCCGCGACGGACGCTACAAGTACGTTGCGACTCCCTATCTCGG
>JAUVLG010000038.1 GCA_030595835.1 Candidatus Eiseniibacteriota bacterium
GCCTCGAGAGTGACGACAAGAGAGTTCAGCACTGACGCACCGACGATGGTCTGATCGTCCCTGTTGTGGAACGTCAGCGTCGCCGTGTACGTGCTGTCGTCGGCCGCGCCCGCGCCGTCGAACACGAGCACGTACTCACCCGCGCCAAACCCGAGAGTGACGGGGATGAACCCGCCCTCAAATGAGAACCGCCCGTCTCCGCCTACGATGGACGCGTCGTACACCTCCAGAAGCGCCTGGAGCTCGTAGGGCGTCTCATTGTAGACGCTCAGGGTCTCATCCGAGAACGCGCCGACCTGGTGCGACCCGAAGTCCAGGGTCGAGTGGAGCACGATCGACATCTGCGCAAGCGAAGGACTGGCATGCTCAAACACCGTGCCCGAGAGATTCACGTACCAGGTGGGGTCGTCGAGGTCGTTCGAGAGCATCTGGAGGTTCCCGTGTCTGTCGGCGGCGCTGCTTGTGTCCATCGTGATCGTATGGTCGTTTTCTGCCCCCGCGGCCAGCACGAACGAGCCGCCCGGCGCGCCGAAGTCGTCGGGCGTCGTCATCGAGTAGGTCAGATCCTCGGCCGGCGCGGACGGCGCGTTTCCGACCGTAAGAGGCCGTTCGGCCGTGGCTCCTTCGACATAGTCACCGAACTCGATGGCACCCGCAGCCTCGACCTTCGCCGGCAGCTGCAGCTCCAGGAAGACCGGGATGTGATCGGCGGCTGTGAAGAGCGCATCCGCCACGGCGGCGCTCACGATCGTGTTCGTCGGGTTGTTGATGTCCAGGTTGAACCGCAGCCCGTCGTTGCCGAACGGAACGTACGAGTAGTCCACGTAGGAGAGCCCGTCGTCGTCGTCCAGAGCATAGGAGACCAGAACGAAGTCGAAGCGGTCATCCATGCCGCCGCCCGAGCCGCTGCCCCCGTCCACCCGCGGCGACTGCGTGTGCGTATGCCTCAGCGAGTAGTTATCGTGCCACGTGCCACCGGTGTTGATGGGATCCTTGCTCCGGCCGTCGTTGTCCGCCTGGTAACCGATGAGCATCTGATACGAACCCTCGGCGCTTGACCGGATGTTGAAGTCGCCGGTTACCATGAAATTGCTGTCAGCGGGGTATGTGTTGCAGTAGTCCCTGATAATCCTCGTCTGATCCAGCCTGTCGGCCTGGTCGCTCGAACTCGAGCCAGCCTTGAGGTGCGTCGAGAAGATGACGAACTCCGCCTCGGCGGAGTCGTAGCCCACGGGTCGGAACTTGTACCACATCGTGTAGCGCACACCGGTATCGAGGTATCCATGGTCGAGGGAATCGAGCACGTCCGGCTTGAAGAAGCAGGCGTTGTCCGTGTCGGGACCGTTGACGAAGGGCATCCACCTGTACTTCCCGGGCTCAGCGTAGTTGAGGATGTCGTCGCAGAAGACATCGGTGGCCTGCCAGGTCAGTATCTCCTGGACGACGATCACGTCGGCGTCGATCTCACCCATGACCAGCCGGAAGGCATCGACGCGCTGGGCGTAGTCGCCGGGGAAGTTGAGCACATTGTAGGAGCAGACCTTGAGCGCGGAGGCGGGCTGCGCCGCGAAAGCGAGCATGAGGACTGCCACGAGCAAAAGGAGCTTTTTGGGGGTCTGGTACCTGAACAAGGGGATTCCTCCTGTTGGTCCTGTCTCCGTGGGGGGCCGGTACGATCAGTAGTATCTCTCTATCTTGCATTGTAGCATAGATTTATCAATATCTCAAGTTCGGATGCAGGCACGCGTGCACGCGTGGAACCCGAACGCGCTGCACCGCCACGACTTGGAGCCACCAGCAACACGCTGAAGGCCGCCCCAGGCAGCCACTTCCGCTGGAGCCCGGGAACCCTGTCTGGTAGAATCCCCGATCATGAGTTTCGGAGCATTCCTCATCCAGGCCATCCTGATCTCGCTCTCCGGCGTGATGTCGCCGGGGCCCCTGACGGTTGTGGTCGTGGGAAAGGGCGCCCAGTCACCACGCGCCGGCGCTCTCATCGCGCTTGGTCACGGGGCCGTCGAGTTCCCGCTCATGATCCTGATCATGCTGGGGCTGGGACCGTTCTTCCAGCACGATCTGTTCGCCACATCGATCGGCCTGGCCGGAGGCGGGGTCCTGCTCTGGATGGCCGTGGGACTGCTGCTCTCGCTCAGACGGAGTGGCGCCCAGGAGGCCGGCCCGGAGCGATTGCGCGAGGCGTCCCCCTTCATGGCGGGCGTGCTGATGACCGCCGGGAACCCGTACTTCATCGTCTGGTGGGCCACCGTGGGCGCCACGCTCGTGTTCAGGGCGTGGGGCTACGGCGTGTGGCAGTTCGCTCTGTTCGCCGTCGTTCACTGGTCGCTTGATCTCATCTGGTACTACTTCCTCGCCTCCGCCGCGTTCAAGGGAACCAAGCTCCTCGGGGACCGCTTCCTCAAGGGCATCAGCCTGGTCGCGGGCCTCATGCTCTTCTACTTCGGTATCCGCTTCATCACGAGCGCCATTGGAGACCTGCTCGCGTAGGATTCGCCCTATCTTCGCGTTTCTTGCTATGTTATAATGATGATGATTATCAAAAGCTGCCGGGCAACGGGCATATGGAGGTTTTTGTCAATGAGGCGCCATTCACTCAGACACACAACTGTAACGGTAGCGGCTATCGCGGCGGTACTGCTTCTTCTGGTACCTTCCGCCGGCCTGCAGGCAAGATCGCTGGCGGAGGAGCTCGAGGGCGACAGCTACCTGCCCATCGGGATGACGGCGGAAGAACTGCAGATGCTGGACCGGATCGGCGAGCGCCATCGTCCCACCCCTCCGGCGGTTGGGCCCGTGAGAAACCCCGGCGAGTTCGAGCCGATGACCGGCGTCATCGTGCGCTACCCGTGGGGAAACCCGACCAACCTGCTGGCCGAGTACACCGAGGACGTGACGCTCTGGGTGATCGTCGAGGACGCGGGCGACCAGTCGGCGGCTTCGAGCTCGCTCTCGGGCGCCGGAGCCAACATGTCACACGTTGACTGGATCTTTGCCCCAACCAACAGCGTCTGGACCCGCGACTACGGGCCCTGGTTCATCGTTGATGGCAATGGCGACCAGGGCATCGTTGACCACATCTACAACCGCCCGAGACCACAAGACGACCTCATCCCGGGCGTGATCGGTTCCGACTGGGGCATCCCCGTCTACGGCATGGACCTCGAGGCGACCGGCGGCAACTTCATGTCGGACGGCTGCGGGATCGCGATATCGACGCGGCTGACGCTCAACGAGAATCCGGGCCTCACAACCGCCGAGATCGACTCGATCATGCACGCGTACGTCGGGATCGAGCAGTTCCACTGGCTCTCGTACATCGAGTCGGGCGGCATTCATCACATCGACTGCTGGGCCAAGTTCCTGAGCCCGGAGAAAATCCTACTGAGGGAAGTGCCGGTCGGCCACGCATCCTACACGGCGCTCGAGAGCAACTACGCCTACCTCTCGTCCATCACGAACAGTTACGGCCGCCCCTACGAGATCGTGCGCGTCTACACGCCGAACAACGAGCCGTACACGAACTCCCTGATCGTCAACGACAAGGTCTTCGTGCCGCAGTACGGAACCGCGTGGGACGACGATGCGCTGCAAACCTACCGTGACGCGATGCCGGGCTACGAGGTGCTGGGCTACACCGGCTCGTGGCTGTCGGACGACGCCATCCACTGCCGGGCCATGGGCGTCACAGACCGCTACATGCTCTACATCGACCACGTGCCTCTCCCCAACAGTCCGAGTCCCGTGGATGACTACCGGGTCGAGGCCAACATCATCGACGGGAGCGAGACCGGGCTCATCGCCGACTCGCTCATCGTTTACTGGGAAACGGACAGCTCACCGGGCTTCACGCCCGTCGCGATGGCCCAGGCAGCGAGAGCGGGCAGCTATTATGCCGACATACCGGCGCAGAGCGTGGGCACCGTGGTTTCCTACTACGTCCACGCGGCCGACAACTCGGGCCGGAGCGAATCCCACCCGTACATTGCGCCCGGAGACGCGCACTCGTTCGAGATCGTGGTGGACACCGAGGCACCGGTCATCAACCACACGCCCCTGACAGACATCACCGCCGGACAGTGGCCGCCGATGGTGTCGGCGGACATCACTGACAACACTGTTGTCGGTTCGGTCACGCTGGAGTCGTCGATCAACGGCGCTCCCCAGACCGACGTATCGATGACACGCATCGGGACGAGCGGCACGTTCGAGGGCACGTTCCCCGGCACGGCCGTTGCAGGTGATGTGGTGACTTACAGGATCGTGGCGGAAGACGCCGCCTACCCGGCCAACGTCGCCTACGAGCCTCCGTCGGGGACTCACGAGTTCGACGTGCTCGACGCCATCGCCTGCGTCATCTGGGAGCCGGATCCCTCGCCTTCATCCGGAGCGGTGATAGGGGCACTCCTCGACGCAAAGGACATCAGCTACGACTACACAACGGACCTGCCCGACTTCTCGGAGTACTCCGCCGCCTTCATCTGCCTCGGCATCTACTCGCAGAACTACTCGCTGACGACGGCGCAGGCCAACGCGCTTGTCGCCTACCTCGACGGCGGCGGCAACGCCTACATGGAGGGCGGCGACTGCTGGGCCTACGACTCGGCCAGGAGCATCTACAACCCCTACTTCGGCATCAACGGAACGCAGGACGGGAGCAGCGACCTCTTCACGGTACTGGGCATGGACGGGACCATGTGCGAAGGGATGAGCTTCGCCTACGCCGGGCCCAACAGCTACATCGATCACATCGAGCCCTTGACCGGCGCGACGAAGATACTGAAGAACTCCGGCGACCAGGCAGGCTGCGGCGTCTCAAACGAGAGCCGCGCGCACAAGACGATCGGGTTCTCGTTCGAGTTCGGCGGGCTGACCGATGGTGCCTCACCGTCGACGAAGGACGAGCTCCTGACGGAGATACTCGGCTTCTTCGGACTAACTGAGACCGGCGTGGATGACGGCGACGGTGTTCTCGCGCTCAGACTTGAGCAGAACCGCCCGAACCCCTTCAATCCGGTGACCACGCTGGCGTTCGAGCTTCCAGTCTCGGGGGCCGTCGAGCTGGCGGTGTACAACGCCGCCGGCAAGCGCGTGGCGACCCTCATCAACGGGCTCACAGAGGCCGGAAGACAGAGCGTGACGTGGCGCGGCGTGGACAACGCCGGCAGGCCCGTTGCGAGCGGCGTGTACTTCTTCCAGCTGACGCACGACGGCGAGACGGTCTCGCGGAAGGGTGTGCTGCTCAAGTAGGATCGAGGGATGAACGACGGATTCGATTGCGAGACCCCGTCAGCAGATGGGGTCTCGGCAATTGCGGACTGAAGCAAGGAACCCCAGAGGAGAACGGATCTCCATGCGCATGGTGACAGTACTGCTGGCCACCCTGGCGTTCCTGTTGGCGGCGGTGCCGGCGTCCGCCGACGAGCGCTACGACAACACGTTCATGAAGGACTTCATCATGGACGCGCCGTGGAGAGTCACGGATGCGACCACGGCCATCCCCCTGACCATCATCTTCAAGGACTGCGACGCGGACGATATCCGCGACCCGGACGACCTGACGGTGGGCGACGACACGACGGGCGCGTCCGCGGCCAGCCTGCCGCCGGCCCGGCGGTCCTGAGCATCCATGACGCTTCGGGACATCTGGTCAAGAACGTCGACACGGGCTGGTCCCCCGCGGGACCCCGGACGCTTACCTGGGACGGGACCGACAGCACCGAAAGGCCCGTCGCATCAGGTATCTACCTGGTGCGTCTGAAGGCGCGGGCGGAAGCCGTGGTGGCGAAGTGCGTGCTCGTTCGCTAGTCGGGGCAGGCAAGGCACGGCTTGCCCCGCGAAGTTCTCGTCTGATACCATTCATTCCTTGGGGCCCGTAAGGAATTCCCCAGGGAAGCTATCAGGAGCAGTCGCGGATGCTGCTACACCCGATCTCGTTCATGGAACGGAAGCCCAGAGCCGTTCTCACCCTCATCCTCCTCGTCGCCGTTGTCGTGCGCCTTGGTTTCTGGTTCGCCGTCGTCGGGTTCGACACGACCGGCGGTGGTGACGAGCCCGACTACCACATGTTGGCGACGGTCATCTCAGAGGGAGGCGGGTTCGTCAACCCGCTGGGTGAGCCGACGGCAGCGCGTCCGCCGCTCTATCCCGCTCTTCTCGGTGGTCTCTACGCCATCGCGGGCCCAGACCCAGACGTCGGCAGAGCATTCCAGGTCGCGCTGGGCGTTCTGATCGTGTTCCTCGTCTACGCGCTCGCCCGCCGCCTCTTCTCGACAAAGGTAGCGCTCCTCGCCGCGGGACTCGCGGCGGTCAATCCCGGGCTCATCTACCTCAGTGTCCTGCTGATGACGGAGAACCTGTACGTGGTTCTGCTACTTCTGCTCCTGATCGTGATGGTCGGTGAGTGGAAGAACCCCGCGAGAACGACCTCCCGCTTCGCGCTTGCCGGTCTCCTGGCAGGCCTGTGCTCCCTCGCAAGACCGACGGCATTCACGATCGCGCTCTTGCTGTCCGGCGCCACGCTGGTCCTGGCAAGGGAAACGCTGAGCAGCAGACTGAAGAAGACCGTCGTCTTCATGCTGGTGACGGTCGCGCTCGTGGCGCCCTGGTCGGTCAGGAACTACGTACAGATGGGTGATTGGGTCACCTTCACGACCCACGGCGGGATCACGTTCTACGAGAGCAACAACATGCTGAACTACGAGGTCCCGGAGTTCCGCGGCATCGTGGTTCTCCCGAGACGCGCGGTTCCCAACTGGGACCAGCTCGCCGGTCTTCCTGAAGCCGAGCACGACCGCAGGGCATGGGAGATGGGACTCGACTTCATACGCGAACACCCTAGGCACTTCGCCCGAATGGCGTGGTGGAAGTTCGCCCGCTTCTGGCGAGTGGGAAGCGGGCTTGACCTCGCCGGGGCGGCGGGCCTTGACAGCTCCGACGGCGGCTTCGTAGCCAGGGTGGCGTCACGAGTGGACATCTTCGCGCTCTACTGGATACCCGTTCTGCCGCTCTTCGTTCTCGGCCTCCTCACAACGTTGAGGCACTACAGGAAGCTGCTGCCTCTCTACGTGGTGGTGGCCACGCACGTGCTTCTCTCGCTGATCTTCCACGGGTCGCTCCGCGCCAGAATGCCCATCGAGCCCATCATCACGATCCTGGCAGCCGCGGCCATTGCCTGGATCGCAGCGGCGGTGGCCGGACACTGTGCGGTCGGAGGCAGGCACCCATGACCCTCGACGTCATCATCCCGATCTACAATGAGGAGAACACCCTCGAGGAGGTGATCGAGAAGGTGCTCGCGAGCCCTCTCCACCCCACGATCATAGCGGTGGACGACGGGTCGTCCGACGGCACACGCGAGATCCTCGAGCGCTACGACGGCAACGAGAGAGTCCGCGTTGCGTCGCACGAGCTGAATCGCGGAAAAGGGGCGGCCGTCAGAACGGGGATCAGCCTGGCCACAGGCGACGTCGTCCTCGTGCAGGACGCGGACCTCGAATACGATCCGGGCGACTTCGGCGCCATTCTCGTACTGTTCGAGGACGCCGACATCGAGGTCGTCTACGGCTCCAGGAGATTGGACTCCTCCAATCCCATCTGTTCTTCTATGTTCCTCCTGGGCGGCACAACGCTCACCTGGTTCACCAATCTATTGTACGGCACGGGGATCACGGACGAGCCAACGTGCTACAAGGCGTTCCGCAGAGAGCTTCTGCAGTCGCTCCCACTTCGTTGCAGCCGATTCGAGTTCTGCCCGGAGGTCACGGCCATCGTGGCCAGAAGAGGGATACGCATCAGAGAGGTGCCGATCAGCTACTCGCCGAGATCACGAGCCGAGGGAAAGAAGATAGGGCTCCGCGATTGGTTCGAGGCGGTCTACACGCTGCTGCGGTACCGCTTCCTCCCGGCACGCGCCCTCGCTTCGCGGTCGGCCATAAAGGATGACTGAAGCACGGGCCCGGGCGTGACAGCCCGGGCCCTTCACTCGTGCAACCGACTGCACCCGATGCGAGGGTGCGGCCGGGAGGATTCGCCTACTTCAACAGAACCATCTTGGTCGAGCCGTCGAAGCCCTTCGCCTCCATCCGGCAGAAGTAGACACCGCTCGACACCTCAGCTCCGTTGTCGTCTCGACCATCCCACACGGCGGCGTGGTAACCAGGATCGACCTCGCCGTCTACAAGCGTCCTCACATGCCGCCCCGCAACGTTGTAGATCGCAAGGCGCACACGTGCCGCAGTCGGAGAACCGTAGTGGACCTGCGTCACCGGGTTGAACGGGTTCGGACTCACGCCGCGGAGAACAAACGCCGCAGGTGTGTTTGGCTCATCGTCGACGCCCGTGGGAGCGCCGCCGAATATCTCGACACACCACTCGTTGACTGTCCCGAGATCGGCGCCCGCGTTGTCACTCACCCAGAGCGTCCAGTCGCCGCTCGAACTCTCACCCACGAAGTCCAGCAGAGCACCAGGACCGTCCACGGTCAGCTCCGTATCATACCACCCAACGATGTCGTTGGACGAAGAGCCCGTCCTGCTGTGCAGGCGAACCGTCGTACCTTCCGGTGACGTCACCTCGACGATCAGGTCGCCGATGTACGTGTGCGTGATGTTGATGTAGACCTCAACGTCCGTCACCGAGATATCTTCGGGGAACGTGATTGTGTCATACACGCCCGCCGGGGCGTCGTCCGGGATCGACAGCGCCGGCGACGAGCAATACTCGTACTGCACCACCGCATAGAGCATCGCATTGACGCCGCTCGTCGTCCCCCCTCCGCTCACGATAACGTCTTCGATCACAGCGGTCGACCAACCGTCCTTCGCCGCGGCCACGGTGTAGGTCGCATCATACATGCCCTCGATGGTGTAGTAGCCGGCGACGCTCGTGTAGGCCGATTGCGTGCCCGGAGATACCGTCACCAGGATCCCGCTGTGGTCACCCATGCCCTCGAGGCAAACCTGACCGGCGATGGCGCCGTCGGGTGGAGTCTCCGCCGTCAGCAGATACGTGACGGTGTTCTCGAGGAGCGCCATCACACCAACCGATGCGCCCGCAAGGTAATCGAACTGGAAGAAGACTATCTGCGCGCTCGCAGGGTTCACGTTGTCGTCGTAGACAATGATGCTCGCATCGCTCGGGTGCGACGTCCAGCTGCAGACGATCGACGCGTCTCCCGTCGGCAGGCTCGCGTCCTGGTCGCCGTAGTTCGAGTAGCTGAACGTGGTGGTCTCGATCACGTTCGGGAAGTTCGTCACCGGATGAGTGGGATCGTGGACCGTCAGGTTGCCGCTCGAATCACTGGTCCAGTCGTAGCTGTGGCACACGTTCGCGGCGAACGTCGGGTAGCCCGGATACGACACCGCGTCGTAGGCCACCTCGCCGCCCTCAAGCAGCAGCTTCCCGCCGGCAGCTACGTAGTTCTCCAGCGCCGTCCTGTAGGTCGCGCTCGCAACCGGCGATGTGTTGTCACCGGACGCGGAGATGATGAAGTCGTAGTCCGCGAGCCACGTGGCTGGGTCGGTCGACGACGCCGTCTCCTCCGTAACGTTGTAGCCCAATGCGATGAGATCCGTCGCTATCTGGGAGGCCGACTCGATGTCATCGGAGATCCCACTGTAGGTCTCGAGCACCGTGCCATCCTTGGCTATCTTGCAGTCCTCTTCCCTCGCCACGCCGTCCGCGATGACAAGAATATTGGCCAGTGTCTGCCCGAGCACGAAATCCTCGATCTGGGTAGGCGCAATCACCGAGATACCCCGGCTCTCGGGAATATGCTGAGAGGCACGCACGGTCATCTGGTAGTTGAAGTACGGAAGTGTCACGGCGTACGCACCAGTCGCTGGATCAGACGTCGTCTCCGCGTACAGCTCCCCGTTGTCGGCGCCATAGACCTTGACCGTCGCCTCGAGAGGCACGCCCGTGCCGGTCTCCGTCACGGTGCCGGACACAACACCAGACGGAGCGAAGTCCAGGTAGAAGTCGAGGGCATTCGCACCGTACTGGATGAACGTCTCCTCGTACGCGGTCAGATATCCAAACTTCGAAACGTAGATATCGTAGTAGTCAACATCAAGATCCCCCTCGATCGTGTACGCTCCGAACGCCTCACTCACCGCATCGAAGATCGGATCCGCGCCGGTCGTGTCGGACCCTGCGGGATACCCCTTGACGACCGCGCCTACGATGGGCGCACTTGCCTCATCGAAGATCGAACCCGCGAGCTGGCCGTACACGACCTGCACGTCGATCTCCTCCAGATAGACGTTGTAGCCCTTCTTGCAGACGGCAGCGCTGATGGTCCCAGTGCTTGTGGGCGTCGCCAACAGACTGGCGGTCGAGCCGCCGCCGGAGAAGGCCTCGTCGTTGACGCCGCACCCATCGACCTTCAGGTAGAATCCGGTCTCGAACGCGTTGGCTTCTATCAGACCCTCGTAGTACGGAGTCAGCGCACCGTACAGGCCGATGGAGGCAACGCTCACGTCCACATCCACGGTCAGGAAATCAGACGCGCCCGTGACGGGAAGCACGTCGGCCAGGCAGTCGTAGGGCTCCCCTATCGTCCGACCTGCTACCGAGAGGTCCTCGCCGTACGTCGCCACCACTGTGATGACGGCCTCGCCGTCCGCGTCGGTCGTATCGCTAACGGACGCCACACCCCACCCGCTGATGGTTACCAGGACATCCGGCTTGGGGTAACCCTCACTGTCCCAGACGGTGAACGTCACGTCGGTGGCGGCGTTAACCGGAACCGTCGATGGGACGATCGTGTAGGTTACCGGGTAGATAACCGGAATCTCCTCGACGTAACGGTAGTAGTTGGTCTTCGTGATGGTCAGCTTCGCCACGCCCGGCGCCGTCGCCGGGGTCACTGTCATGTCCATGGGCGCGCCCGTCGCTTCCGCGACACCGACGATCTCACCATCGATCGTGAGCGCCACGATAGCACCCGCGTCGGCAGTGATGTTGAACGTCCCCGCCCCGATCGGCAGAATCCCAGGGTGCGCGACCGTGAGCGACTGCGGCACCTCGGAGTAAAGACGAGTGAACGCATCACCGTGCATGTGGAACAGGTTGTACGTAACCTCTTTCCGATCGGGGTTGCAAGGCCAGCTCGAAGCTGCGAGGTAGTGCTTGCCGGACGCGTTGGCGAACGCGGGCCTCAGCTCGCCCGCGCTCTCGTTGAATCGCCCCGCTGCCGGGTAGCCCGGATCGAACTCCGGCCACATCTCGTCGTACATGCCGAACACGAAGGTATCGTTGACGAACGAGTAGCTGACCTCAGACGCGGCTATGAGACCGAGCGCACCATGCTCGTGCCTGTGGAAGGCCTCAGTGAAGCACTCGCTCGACCAGTCGTACATGCCGGTGAGGCAGTTGATGGAAAACACGAACGTCAGGTCCGTATTGCTGAGTCCGACCATATCTTCGATGTGGTAGTCTGGGTGTGACCAACCTGTCTCCCCGCCGTGGTCCCTGTGCTGCAGAATGAAGGCTCCCCTGTTCATGTCCGCGTTGAGCCGATCAGCATTGCCGCCCCAGTCCCACAGATGACCACTCGTCTCGGGGACGTACCCCAGCCCGTCGGGACCGAAGTAGTCTATGAGCATGTGCGTGTTCTCGTTGGTCGACCAGGCTCCGCCGGGCGTTCCCGTGTAGATGACGTACTCCCGAACCGGCGTCTTGCCGTGGACGTTCGCGAGAAACCCGTAGATGATCTCTGCGCACAGCTGGAACCAACGATCTTCCTGCCACCCGCAGGCCACGATGGGGTTCTGGTAGAAATCGGGGTTCGTCGGTGGGGCGCGCTCGTAATCGATGGCCTTGCGCACAAGACGTTCGATGTTCGACGGGTTCGCCGTCATCCTCGCCATTGCGATCTCCGGCAGGTGGTCGCCGCCGATATCGCCGTAGATGTTGTCCGATACGCAGTAACTGTCGTAGAAGGGCGAAGTGACACCCGTCGCGCCTCCGCTCGTGACGTAGTCACCTAGGAGCAGAATTGCCACTGGAGGGGTCGGGCTCGCGTAGGCGGTGTTGATCCACGACTCGATGGAGCTTGCGGTCGCGCCCGTCTCTGTGAGCGTTACGACGCCGGCGTCGATGCCCTGGTTCAGACGGAACTGCGCGATGCTGTCCGCCCAGGCAGTGTAGACGGGGTCATCCGGGCAAATGACGACGTACTCGTAGTCAGTGTCCCGCGTGTTGGGGGCGCCGAACTGCACGTCTGGAAGGGACTCGTAGTTCACGAGGTTCGCGGCCAGCACGGGCTCCCAGTACCGGTTCCTCAGCCTGTCCTCGCCGAAGACCCCGCTCCCGCCCTCGAAGGTCACGCGGACCCGTACGTCGGTATGGGCAATGAGCTCTCTTGTCACCGGGTTGTACTGAAACGGCGTTATGCCGAGCACCACGGCATCGACGCCGCGCAGGCTCGTCAGCTCCGAGATCTTAATGGGGTTCTCGGGGAAGTTGGCGTCCACGGAGTAGATGGCCTCGTCCTTGACGTAGGCCGGAGGTGTGTCGTCCGTGTCCAGGGGGATCTCGGGAGCGGGAAGGACGTCTATGCCAGCGAAGACCTGACTCGTCACGGAGAGAATCTCAAGTCTCGGGACCGCGCCCCTCGGTACGGCAATGAAGCGCCCAAAGCCTGGCAGGTTGGGCGCGCCCTCGTCGTTGGGCAGCATGACACCGGGAATCGAGATCTGCTGGAACAGCGTCCCGCCAACATCGATATTGTCTATGCTCATCTGGTCGAGTTTGAAGGAAACGTCAACGTAAGAGTCGGTGACCATGGGCACAACGAAACCGGCCTGCCCACGATTCTCCTCGAAGAAGAAGGTGTTCGCCTGCGAAGACACGGCAACGAGCACCAGCGCCACGGCAATCCATGAAGCAACCCTCATGACTTCCCTCCTGATCACAGTTCTGCACGGAGAACACACGTACACACGTGTCGACCACCCAGAAACCGCACGCGGCCGACCCAGAGAACTCCGAGTCCTTATACCACAAGTCAGGCATCTTGACACGCACTATCCCCATGGTGCGTGCCCAGTTGCCACGATTGCCCTGCCGGGCGCTCAGGAACTGAGCCTTGGACCACCAAAGAGAGGCGCCGGGGGGGGAAGTCCCCGGCGCGCAGTCGCGGTCTCACTTGTCCGGCATCCATGTCGAGCGCCGGTCGTGCGATCTCCTCTAATCGTCTACCATCTCGACAAGACGTTCGGCCACACGTTGCCCCAGCGTCCGACACTCAGCGAGGTCCTTCTCGTCCGGGACGAACTGCACGCTGAACCCGTCGGAGACCAGCTCGACCTTCATCTCCTTGAGTATCGCGTTCGCCTGCGACACCCCCTCGCCGCTCCAGCCGTACGAACCGAAGGCGGCGCCAATGAGGTTCCTCGGCCGCAGGCCCCGGAGGTAGAGGAAAACGTCGCCCAGGCTGGGGAACATGTTGTTGTTGATGGTCGGCGTTCCGACCAGCAACGCCCCCGCCTCGAGCAGCTCTGCAGCGACATCGCTGCGGTTACTTCCCTGAAGAGGAATGAGGCTGGGACGCGCCCCTCCGACCGCGAGCCCGTCAGCGATCGCGCGCGCCATCCTGCCAGTGCTGCCCCACATCGTGTCGTAGACGACGACGGCCTTGAGCGTCGGCTTCTGCTCGGCCCACTTGGCGTAGTCCTCAGCGACCATGCCGAACCTGCTTCTCCAGATCGGTCCGTGGTCGGGCGCCACCAGCGCAAACGGGAGATCCAGCTCCTTCACGCGAGCCAGGAGCTTCGTAACCATCGGCGAGTAAGGCATCAGTATGTTCGCGTAGTACTTCGCGGCTTCCTCGTAGAGCACGCTCTCATCGATGCCGTCATCGAAACGCTCGGTCGAGGCCAGATGCATCCCGAACGCGTCCTGTGAGAACAGCACCTCGTCGGCGGCGAGGTAGGTGAACATGCTGTCCGGCCAGTGGAGCATTCGTGTCTCGAGGAACTGGAGGTCTACGTTGCCGAGGCTGAGGGTGCCGCCGTCCTCGACGGGCGTGACGTCGAAGCGCCCGTGGAAGTGGCTCTGCAGAGCCTTCGCACCCATCTTCGAGGCAAAGATCTGGTCGGGCTTGCTGAGATCAACCACGTCCGGCAGACAGCCGGAGTGATCCATCTCAGCATGATTCGACACGATGATACTGATGTCGGAGGGATCCACGACCGACGCTATCCGCGCGAGGAACTCGTCCCTGAACGGCGCCTTGACGGTGTCGATCAGCGTGATCTTGTCCGCAAGGACCAGATAGGCGTTGTAGGTCGTGCCACGGTCGGTCGCGTACCCGTGGAAGTCGCGGATCTCCCAATCGACGGCCCCGACCCAGTGGACGTGCTCGCTTATCTTCACCGCCCCGAACGACGTCAACATCTGCTTACCCCTTCCCGTGGTTGTTCCAGCGTTTGTCAGAGTTCTCCGGCGCGGCTGAGGAGCAGCACTTCCTCGCTCAGGTCGTCCCGGATGCCGAGTCGAGTCAGGGCGAAGTCGTACTTCACCGGATCGTTCGGGCTGAACGATCTGAATGCGCTCGTCACTTCCAGAGAGGTGCGGCCGTTGGCCTGCTTGCGATCGGTCAGCCCGAGGAGCAGTGAGAGCCTGTGCATGTGTGTATCCAACGGGACGATGAGCTTCGATGCCGGCACGGTGTCCCAGCCGCCGGGGTCGACGTCGTCGCTCCTCACCATCCACCGCAGGAAGAGATGCAGACGCTTACAGGCACTGCCCCGCTCGGGGTCGGGCAGCGGGCAGGCGCCCTCCACGCCCGACGCCGCGCGCGATGCGTCCGCTATGGCGCCGACGAAGGAGGTCAGTGCCGGGAGCACCGTCTCGTCCTCGGGGCGCAGCAGTGTACTGAAGAAACCGCCGAGCGTGCCGTGCTTGTCGACCGCCACGCGGACCCCGTCCAGCATCCGGCAGAGGTCATCCCCCGTCGTGAATCGATGCTTGAACCCCGCGAACGCGCGCCGGAGCGAGTCCGGTGATGAGTTCCGCACGAACGCGGCCGGGTGTGGTCCCATGCGGTCGAGCGCGTTCGACGCGCTCTTCAGAATCTGCTTGACCCTACCGTAGGCGAGCGTCGACGCGATCAACCCAACGACTTCGCGGTCGTCTGGATCGTCGTAGAGATACAGCAGCTCGAGGGGATCGGGATGCACGAACTCGCGGCGGTTCAGCCTGGTATAGAGCCTCTCCAGCGTCCTTCTGTCGATGCTGGTCTCGGCGCGGAGCGCCGAAGGCCCGCCGCCTTTGCTACTACCCTTCAAGATTGAACTCCCGTGCGTCGAACCAGCACCCAGTGCCCGTCACATAGCCGATCGATGTCCTGGTGGCTTCCTCTACGATCACGATGTCTCCCACGTTGAGTCTACGGGCGAATCCCTGAAGAAAGCCAGCGCCGGGGGCGGCACGTGCGCCGCCCCCGGGCTCACCCTCACAGACTGCGTGCGGTGCGGGTCTTCCCGGCCCTACGCCTTCCAGAGCCCATGCTTGTTGCAGTAGCTGCGGACCACGTCGACGTCGCCGTCGATGCAGAACGTCGCCGCGGGCGCGCCACCGGGCTCGAGGAACTCCCTGTAGGCCTTGCCGCCGGCGATGATCTCGATCCACTCGATGAAGTGGTCGGGCTCCATCGGGTGCGCGACGCTACCGACCGTCACCTTGACGCCGTGGTCGGCGTCTTCCTTGACCGGCACGTGCTTCTCCTGGGCCGCGTCAGTGGTGTTCTCCTTGAGCTGCACCATCTCCACGCCGCAACACACGAGCGCTCCGGCGCCGCTGTGGAGCACCTCGACGATGTTCCCGCAGATCTCGCACTTGTAGACTTCGAGCTTCGCTGCCATGTCCGTTCTCCTTTGTTCGCGCGCATCGACGGCGCGCCACGTCGTTCGGTGACTTCTCTAGAGTAGTTCCTTCGCCGCCTTGAGCGCCGCGTCGTAGTCCGGCTCATCCCCGACCTCGCCGAGCACCTCCACATACCTAATGTCGCCCTCGCGGTCCACGACGAACACCGCGCGGGCAAGAAGCCTGAACTCTTTTATCAGCACGCCCCACGCCTCGCCGAACGCCGCCGTTCTGTGGTCGGAGAACGTCTTCACCGTCTCGACACCAGCGGCGCCGCACCAGCGCTTCTGCGCGAACGGCAGGTCCATACTGAGGGTCAGCACGACGACGTCGTCACCGAGCTTCCCTGCCTCCTGATTGAACTTCCTGGTCTCGACGTCACAGACATCCGTGTCGAGCGACGCCACCGATGTGACGATGGCGACCTTGCCCTTGAACGTCGAGAGCTTCACCGGCTGCAAGTCGTTGTCGACGACCTCGACGTCCGGCGCGTCGTCCCCAACCTTGAGCTCGTTTCCCAGCAGCGTGACGGGATTCCCGCCAAGCGTGACCAAACCTGTTCTCTCCGGCATCTCTTACCTCCGCTATCGGAATCCACCGGGCCGTCCGTGTGGCGCGCGCCGCCTCTGTTCACAGCGGGAACGGAGCGGCCCTGATCACCTACCAGTTCTCGCCCAGGATCTCGAAGTGGGCCCTGGGATGCGCACAGGCCGGGCACAACTCGAGCGCCTCGGGCCCCTCGTGGAGGTAGCCGCAGTTCCTGCATCGCCACACGACGGGCTTGTCGCGCTTGAACGCTCGTCCGGCTTCGATGTTGGCGCGGAGATCGTTGTAGCGCTTCTCGTGCTGCTTCTCTGCAACCGCTATCGCCTCGAAGACGTCCGCGATCTCAGCGAAGCCTTCCTCGCGCGCCGTCTTGGCGAAACCCGGATACATCTCGGCCCACTCGAAGTGCTCACCGCCGGCCGAGGCCGTCAGGTTCTCCTCGGTCGTCCCGATGACGCCCGCGGGGAACGCGGCCTGGATCTCCATCTCACCACCTTCCAGAAACTTGAACAGGCGCTTGGCATGCTCCTTCTCCTGGTTGGCCGTCTCCTCGAAGATGCCCTGGATCTGCACGTACCCGTCCTTCTTCGCCTGGCTGGCGAAGTACGTGTACCGATTCCTCGCCTGTGACTCACCCGCGAACGCCGTTACGAGATTTTTCTCCGTCTGCGTGCCCTTGAGACTCATTCCCCTTGCCCCTTTCCGTTCTGTTCGTGGCTCTTCCCGTTGCCAGCATACTCTCTACAGACTCCACTGAAGCACAGCGTGTAGCCGTGCACGTCGTATCCCCTGCCGTCGATGATCAGTTCATCGAGTAGCTCGGCGTTCCCAACCTCAATGTCGTCCATCCTTCCACACACCTCGCACCTGATGTGATGGTGGTCGTCGACCATGCCATCGTACCTGCGCTGCTCACCCGCGCTCGCCAGAGTACGAATGAGACCCTGCTTCGCCAGCAGATCCAGGTTCCGGTAGACGGTCCCGAGACTTACCTTCGGCAGGTCCTCACGCACCATCGAATAGACCTCATCCGCCGTCGGATGCGCCCTGGTCCTCCCAAGAACAGACAGAATGGCCTTGCGGCTCTCTGTCATTCGGATGGCCTGACCGTTGCTCATGACAAGTCTCCAATAGCACTAATCGGAACCATTCCCAGTTTGTGCCACAGCCAGTTCGATGTCAAACCTCGACCTTGGTCGCTGAGATTCGTGTACACACTCAGTCGCTCGGTGGCTGCACGCAGACCCAGGCCGTCTTCTCCCTGCGCCGCGCTCCCCTCTCCACTGGATCAGACCAGCTTGACCTGATGGGTAATACGTGGTAGTACTCCACACGAAATGCCCCATCCCCACCTTGAGGAGGATCCCACGAGGGCTGGACCCAAGACAGAGGTCGTGTCGTTCAAGGCGGACGCGACTCTCCTCGACGCGATGCGCGGTGTCGCAAACCGTTCGGAGTTCATACGCACGGCCATCCTCGCCGCGCTCGACAGTACGTGTCCCCTCTGCAGTGGCACCGGAACACTCACCCCAAACCAGATGCGGCACTGGAACGACCTCGCGACCGACCATTCCGTCGAGGAGTGCGAGGACTGCCGGGAGGTGCGGCTGGTGTGTTCCAACAGGGAAGCGAGATGACAACGCCCGCGGCGCATCCGCGCGTGGGTCGCTGCATGGCGGCATCGGCCGTCGGGGTGGCGGCGGTCCTGCTCCTTGCCCAGGGCGTGGCCCCGGCGCGCACCGAGCATTCCCACTCGCCCGCCGGTGCTTCCAGCGCGGCCGTCGTGCCCGTGACTGTGCCCGCATCCGTGTTAGCGTTCTGCAGCATCGCGCCACAGGAGTTCTTCGTGAAACGGGTCGGCGGCGATCTAGTCTCGGTGGGTGTGCTCGTGGGACCCGGTCAGTCCCCGCACACGTTCGAGCCGACACCGAAGCAGATAGCGGGACTGGCCGAGTCCGACGTCTACTTCGCGATCGGGCTGCCCTTCGAAGACAGGCTGCTGGGACGGGTGGAACAGCTCGGCACCGGGATCAGAGTGGTTGACACCTCAGAGGGCATCCCCCGCCGGCAGGTGGAAGGTGCGCACCGCCACGACGAGCACGAGCACCACGACGCCCGCCACGAAAGCGCTCACGCCGCCGACAGTGCGAACTCCGCACACGATGGTGACCACGGTGGGCTCCCCGACCCGCACACGTGGCTGAACCCCCGCCTCGCACAGACGCAGGCGCGAAACATCTGCGGAGCGCTCAAGGAACTCGTGCCCGAGCACGGCGAGGAACTCGAGGTGAACCTCTCTGAGCTGCTCCACGACCTCGATGCGCTCGATGCTGAGCTTGCGGAGGCGCTCGGACCACTCGCCGGGGAGAGCATCTACGTCTTCCACCCGGCGTTCGGGTATTTCACGGACGCCTACGACCTCCGCCAGATTCCCATCGAGCTCGGCGGCATGGAACCGAGCGCGCGCGAACTGGCCGGACTGATCGAACGCGCGACGGCCGAAGGCGTCCGCGTCATATTCGTCCAACCGCAGTTCTCCACAAGAAGCGCTCGCGCAATCGCGGAGGAGATCGGCGGTGCGGTGGTTCCCATCGACCCTCTGTCGGCGGACTATATGAACAACCTGAGGACCATCGCGCACGAGGTGGCGGAAGCTCTGCAAGAAGGGCGGACCAGATGACAGAGAGACCGGCGCTGGAACTCCGCGACCTGTCCTACTCGTACGACGGCACACCGGTGATAGAGGGCGCGAACCTGACGGTCGGATGCGGCGAGTTCGTCACCGTCGTCGGTCCCAACGGCGGCGGGAAGACAACGTTGATCAAGCTCGTGCTCGGGCTCCTTCGACCGGACAGCGGGAGCGTCAGGGTCTTCGGATGTCGCCCCGAGGAATCGAAGCCCCGCATGGGCTACGTCCCGCAGCGCTCGGACATCGACCCGAGCTTCCCCGCGACCGTACTGGACGTCGTGCTCATGGGACGCCTGGGAAAGACCCGCCGCTTCGGCATGTACACCCGCGAGGACGTCGATGCCGCCATGGCCGCTCTCGTGGACGTGGAACTGGCGGAGCTCCCGCGCAGGCCGTTCTCAAAGCTCTCCGGGGGACAGAGGCAACGCACACTCATTGCCCGCGCGCTGGCCTCACAACCGGACATCCTGCTCCTGGACGAGCCGACGGCTAACCTCGACATCGCGATGGAGCAGGAGCTCTACGAGATCTTGCTCCGATTGAAGAAGCGTCTCACTCTCCTGCTGGTCTCTCATGATCTGGCGTTCGTGTCGGGTTTCACGGACACCGTCGCGTGCGTCAACCGAACGGTGGTGGTGCATACGACGAGCGAGGTGACACCCGAGCTCATCAACGCGCTATACGGGCGTGACGTTCGCTTCGTGCGCCACGACCACCTGATGGGAGGAGCCGAGTGAACGAGTTCCTCGAGGCGGTCGCAAACCACGCTTTCATGAGACACGCACTTCTGACCGGCGTTCTGGCGAGCGTCGCCTGCGGCGTGATGGGGTCGTTCGTCGTGGTCAAAAGGATCAGCTACGTCGCGGGCGGAATCGCCCACTGCGTGCTGGGCGGCATTGGCGCCGCGCTCTATCTCCAACGCGCACACGGCTGGGACGCGCTCGACCCGATATACGGAGCTCTGGTCGCGGCACTCGTGGCCGCCGTGGTCATAGGACTCGTGAGCCTGAAGGCGCGGCAGAGAGTGGACACGGTCATCGGCGCGGTGTGGGCCATCGGCATGGCAACCGGGATCCTGTTCCTCTCGAAAACGCCCGGCTACGGCGAGGACCTGATGAGCTATCTGTTCGGGAACATCCTGATGGTCACGGGCAGAGACCTGTGGCTGATGGTCGCCCTGGACACCGTTGTCGTGGCCGCCGCGCTGCTGTTCTTCAAGCAGTTCCAGAGCATCTGCTTCGACGAGGAGTTCTCGAGGGTCAGAGGCATCAACGTCAGCCTCTACTTCGTGTTCCTGCTCGTCCTGACCGCGCTGACCATCGTGCTGCTTGTGACGGTGGTGGGAATCGTGATGGTGATAGCGCTCCTCACGATCCCGGCCGCGGTCGCCGGGCATTTCACCAACAGGCTCTCACACATGATGGCGGCGGCTATCTTCGTGAGCGTCATCTTCACGACCGGCGGTCTGGCGGTGAGCTACGGCCCCAACCTCCCGGCGGGAGCGACCATCATCGTGCTGGCCGGGGCGACGTATCTGCTTGTGGCGGTCATCGCGGGGGCGCGCCGCAGGAGAAGGCGCACTGGCGGGAATGGAACCACCGATCGAATGGTGACCGAGGGGGACCGCGAGCGCGGGTAGGTGCACCGGATCCGGCATGGATGGAGCAAGCAGCGAGTCCTCTACTCGGACAGTATGGTGCAGAGCACCCTATCCGCCGCACCGCATGACTCCTCGACAAACTCGAGCGTCCTGCTGCTCAGCGTGCGCAGCTCATCCGTCTTCGACAGGAGCGACAGGAACTCGGAGAACTCCTCGGGCGAGCGGATCATGCTCCCTATCCCGGATTCATGCAGAGCGACGGCTTCGTCGAGAATGCTGATGCTGGGCCCGAATGATACGACGGCGCCGTACACCGCGGGTTCAGTAACAGAATGCACACCCGCGCCGAACCCGCCGCCCACGTACGCGAGCTTCGCATACGCATAGAGGTCCGCCAGTATCCCCACCGCGTCCACAAGAACGGTCCGTGAGACAAGCCCGCCGTTCATGGCGGAATAGCGCTGGACGGTCAGACCGATCTCCCCGCACCGCTGTTCTACGTTCGCAAGCTCCCGCTCGCTCACTTCGTGCGGGACGATGATGAGCCGGTGCCCCCTCTCCTCGAGAGAAGCGTCCCCACCCTCGTACCGCATCGCAAGTCCACCGAAGACAACATCATGGTCCGACGCGCTTATGCTCCCGAGAATGATGTTCTCTGTCTCGAGCATCTCTTCGGGGAAATGTGCTTCCTTGTGCTCTGTCTTCCGCTCAACGATCCTGTCGAACCTCGTATCTCCTGTCACCGCGACCTGTTCAGGAGCGACCAGTAGGGAGAGGCTGGTGCGGAGACTCTCGGACCCCGTCATGATCATGTCGAAGTTCCCGAACAGCCACTTGTTGAACCCGAGTATCGGCCACCTCAGCCGACCTGAACTCGCATACATGTTCGCGTTTATCAGATAGGTCCTGATGCCTCTCCTTCTGGCGAAGAAGACGTGGTTCGGCCAGATGTCGTGCCGCGTGATGACGTAGGTCCGCGGCTCGAAATCCCTGAAGAACCTGCTTACGGACCACGGGAAATCGAAAGGCTGGTAACAGACAGCGTCGAAGTAGTCCGAATCCTGTTCCTCTGAAAATATCGTCGGCGAGTAGAAGGTCTGGAGTATGAAGTAGCGATCGCGGTCGATCCTCGCGAGAACCGGCTTGAGCTGTTCGAACTCCCCCGCCGAAGCTGCGTGGAAGAGGATGAGTGTTCGCGCCCCCCTGTCCCGCCGCACCTTCGCGAGGGCCTTCCGGCGCACGGACGACTGCTGCAGCAGGCGCGTTCGTATCTTCTTGTTGAATGCGCCGGCGAGCAGCGTGATCACCCACAGGGCGGGCATCAGAACAAGGTAGGTTATGTAGAGGGGCATGTCGTCCTATCGGTGTTTCAGTATGAGGTCGACGAACTCCCGGAAGGCGCCGTCTCCCCCGGCCCGCTCCGTCACCAGGTCAGGTGCAAATCTGTCGAGAATCGGACTACTGCAGGGCATGGCCGAGAGCCCGACTGCCTGAAGGACCTCGATGTCATTGACGTCGTCCCCGATGTAGGCGACCTCGTCCATTCCTATGTCCAGCTCCGCACACAGCTGCTTCAATCTCCCCAGCTTGTCGGTCTCTCCAAGAAACACATGCTCGATGTTCAGCTTCTCGGCACGGCGCTTCACGATATCCGTCTGCTCAGAGGTCACTATCGCCACGGGTATCATCTCACCCCTGAGCAGTTGAACCGCCATTCCGTCATAGGTCGAGAACGCCTTCAGGAAGTCCCCCTCCGCGGAGTAGTACATCTTCGCGTCCGTCCATACGCCATCGATGTCCGTCGCGACCA
>JAUVLG010000261.1 GCA_030595835.1 Candidatus Eiseniibacteriota bacterium
AGGCGAAGATCGGTTCGATCACCAGCAAGTGGGAGCACTTCCACGACTGGAAGCGCCTGGCTGAACAGGAACCGGGCGTGGTGGACATGGAGACGCTGCTCAAAGGCGTCTGCGACAAGCGAAACTTCATGGACCTGGTGGGGAACTTCATCCTCTTCGACGAGTCCTCTGGCGAGACAAAGAAGATCCTTGCCCGCAACCATCAGTTCCTCGGCGTAAACCTCGCCATCCAATCGGTGATCGAGCGCAAGGAGCGGCAGGGCAAACTCGGCGTATTCTGGCACACCCAGGGGGCGGGCAAGAGTTACTCGATGGTGATGTTCACCCGCAAGGTGCACCGCACGCTCGGCAGCAACTTCACCAACCTTATACTGACAGACCGCGACGACCTCGACACGCAGATCTACAAAACCTTCGCGGGCTGTGGCGTGGTGGACAACGACCGAGACCCGTGCCGCGCTTCCGACGGCAAGCACCTGAGCCGGCTTCTGGCAGAGCACAAGTCGCACATCTTCTCGTTGATCCAGAAATTCAACCGGGACGTGGACCCCGATGAGGGCTACACCCAGCGCGGCGACATCATCGTCATCACCGACGAGGCGCACCGCACCCAATACGGCACGCTGGCGCTTAATGTGCGCAATGCTCTGCCTAACGCGAGTTTCATCGGTTTTACTGGCACGCCATTATTCAAAGACGAAGTCGAACCCACGCGGGATGTCTTCGGAGACTATGTTTCCACTTATGATTTCCAGCGGGCTGTGGAGGACAACGCCACTGTGCCGCTCTACTATGACGCCCGCGGCGACAATCTGGGCGTGGCTATCGGCGATCTCAACGAGCGTATCGCTGCGAAACTTGAGGAACTGGAGACCGACGACATCGATGTCCAGCAGCGGCTGGAGCGGGAGCTCAGGCGCGACTACCACATCATAACCGCGAACAAGCGGCTCGACCAAGTGGCGCGGGACTTTGTGCAGCACTACTCGACCGCTTGGGAAACCGGCAAGGCGATGCTGGTCTGTATCGACAAGGTGACCTGCGTACGGATGCAC
>JAUVLG010000251.1 GCA_030595835.1 Candidatus Eiseniibacteriota bacterium
ACGTTGTAGATGGCGAGATGCACGCGGGACTCGGTCGGAGAAGCGTAGCTCACCGTCGTCACCGGATTGAACGGGTTCGGGCTCACGCCACGAAGCACGTACGTCAGAGGGGTCCCGAGCTCGTCGTCCACGCCCGTCTGAGGACCGCCGCCCAGAACATGCACGCACCACTCGTTGAGAGTCCCGAAGTAGGAGGCGCCCTGTTCGTCGCTTACGAACAGTGTCCACTCGCCCTGCGCGCTCTCCCCCATGAAGTCGGACAGAGCACCGGGACCGTCCACCGTCAGATCCGTGTCATACCACCCGATGATGTCGTCCGCAAACGTGCCGGTCCTGTTGTGAAGACGGACCGCCGTACCCTCAGGTGACGTCACCTCCACAACGAGCTCACCGATGGCCGTGTGCGTGATGTCGATGTAGATCTCGACGTCCGTGATGTCCATGCCCTCGGCGAATATGATGTAGTCGTAGACGCCCACGGGATCCACGTTCGGGATGGCCACAGCAGGCGTGCTGCAATACTCGGCCGTCGTCATCGGATACAGCATCATGTCGACGCCCGTTACCGACCCGCCGCCGCTCACGACCACGCCCTCTACCACTCCAGTCGACCAGTCGGACTTCGACGCGGTCACCGTGTAGGTCGCGTCTATGAGACCCTCCAGCAGGTAGCCGCCCGACACGCCGGTCACGATCGTTGCACCGCCGGGGTTGGCCGTTACGGTGATCCCGCTGTGGTTGGTCTCGCCCTCGAGCGTGACCGTGCCTGAGATGCTGCCCTCGGGCGGTATCTCCAGGGCCATCAGATACGCTACCGTGTTCTCCAGAAGTGCCATCACACCGGACGCCTCGCCCGCGAGATAGTCGAACTGGAAGAACACGATCTGACCGCTCTGAGGGTCCTCATTGTCGTCGTAGACGATGATGCTCGCGTCCGACGGATACGACGTCCAGCTGGTCACTCTGAACGCGTCGGCCGTCGGTATGCTGGCGTCCTGGTCACCGTAGTTCGAGTAGCTGAATGTGATGCTCCCGATCGTGTTCGGGAAGCTCGTCACAGGGTGAGTCGGGTCGTAGACCGTCAGGTTGCCACTCGAGTCACCGTTCCAGTCCGCGCTGTGCAGCACGTTCGCAGCGAACGTCGC
>JAUVLG010000201.1 GCA_030595835.1 Candidatus Eiseniibacteriota bacterium
ATCCAGCCGCTGAGAGCAAACGAAGCTGAGAACAGACAAAGGAGTACCGATGGACCTCAGGAGCCTCATTCGCGACGTACCGGACTTCCCGAAGCCAGGTATCGTCTTCAAGGACATCACGACGCTGACGAAGGACCCGGATGGGTTCCGGGCAGCCGTCGACGAGATAGCTGCGCGCTACGCCGACGCGAACGTCGACCTCATCGTCGGCATCGAGTCGCGCGGGTTCGTCTTCGGCGCTGCGGTGGCGTACAAGATGGGCCTGGGCTTCGTCCCGGCGCGCAAGCCAGGCAAGCTCCCGGGCCCGACAGTAAGCGCCGAGTACGAACTCGAGTACGGCACGGACGCCCTGGAGATCCACCAGGACGCCATAGGTGAGGGGCAGCGGGTTCTCATCGTCGACGACCTGCTCGCGACGGGAGGGACAGCCGCGGCCACGGCAAAGCTGGTCAGCGGCCTCGGCGGAGAGATCATCGCCATCGCCTTCCTCATCGATCTCGCCTTCCTCGGAGGACGCGACAAACTGGCTGGCTACGAGGTGTTCAGCCTGATAGAATACGACTCGGAGTGACGGGACCGCGTGCGTCGGCAACCAGCCGATGACGTGTCCTGATAGCACATAGCCCCCGTAGCTCAGGTGGATAGAGCACAGGTTTCCTAAACCTGGTGCCGCAGGTTCGAGTCCTGCCGGGGGTACCATGCGTTGGCGGCCGCTCCTCAAAAGGGGCGGCCGCCGGTTTCTCACCGGTCCGGGACGCGGGTCCCACGCGTTCCACGATGAGATCGTGTCGCTCGCGGGCGTCGGCCTCATGAAGGCACGCGGAGCCTCGGGGCTCGAGGTGTATCGCCGTGAGCACGCGGCCATCGTCGGACTGACGACAGACGTGACGCTCAGACAGATGCGGCACCGGTTTCCCAGACTCGCTGCTGGAAAATCAAATCCTGCCGTGGGTAGCAGGTTGACGTCCGAGAGAACCGCTCGGGCGGCGTTCATCCGCACGACACCCGAATCACCTCCCAACTCTCTTCTAGATCACCTAGATCACCCGTTGACAGCGCCCTCTCTGGCGCCGCGCACCACCGTGCCCGGCCAATTGCGGGGGCCTCTCTGCAGCGGTCACGGCGCTGCTCCAGAGGACCGAGGCGAAGAGCGTCGCAGGTCATACGATTTCGACCTAGCGACCTGCGATGGCGAGATGCTATACTGGACAATCGAAACATCAGGGGAGGTGCCAACCGGAATCTCCAAGTGGTTCAGTCAGCTTCCGGTTGGTCGAAAGCTCGGGACGCAAAGCGGGCAAGACCACAGCAGCTCTTCAGCAGGTTGTGCAGTGACCCGCTCTCACCGAGATACCCTCAACAGATGACGAAGCGGCCGGCGTCGTGAGCAGGTCGAAAAGACGCAAGACCACTGACGCCGCAGACGGAGTGCGGAACCTGGCATGCTGTGTGTCCGTAGTTGCCGTGGGAAAGACCGCCTATTGGGCCGTCCAACGCGCAACAAGACGAGGCCTCTTCTGTGGCACTGGCGGGGCATGCAACCCCCAAGCAACCGACAGACGGTGCTCAGCAACCGCGATCATATGCGTCCCATTGGACATGCATCGCGCAAGCTGTCGGCAGCATAAATGTAGTTAGATGCCGCAGGAGATTGAAGGGAGGGCGAGCTTGACCGCAGAAGCAGTGGAGAAGCCCCTGTCCTCGAAGATCGAGGACTGGCTGTCGGGAGAGGGGTACCCGCTCGAGTTCAGGGTAGCCGAGGCCTTCCGCGAGAACAGGCTTGCGGTGCATCAGGGATACTACGTCCGCGACCCGGAAACGGGTTCTCCCCGGGAGATTGATGTCATAGCCGACGCCGACAAGCACTGTGGTGACTCGCTCGTTCGCATTCGGCAGGTAGTCGAGTGCAAGTGGTCTCGAGACAAGCCATGGGTCGTGTTCACATCACCTACCTCGCGAATCTCGTCTGCCGCGTGCATCTCCCAGACGATCGCGACAAGAGCTGGGCACGCAGCTCTCTGGGCGCGTGCAGGGGACAAGCGCCTCGCGCAGTTGGGTTTCTTCGAGACGCCCGACAGGCCTGG
>JAUVLG010000179.1 GCA_030595835.1 Candidatus Eiseniibacteriota bacterium
CGTAACCACATCCTGGCCGACACGGACATCGGCGCGCTCCTCTGGCGTCTGTCCATTCCCGCGACCGTCGGCATGGCGGTCATGGCCACCTACAACCTCGTCGATGCCATCTTCATCGGACGCGGCGTAGGCACGCTCGGCTTGGCCGGCCTCGCGATCTGTTTCCCCGTCCAGCTCATTGTCATGGCCGTCGGACAGCTCATAGGCATGGGCAGTGCGTCCATCATCTCGCGCGCTCTCGGCGCTGGAGATGAGGCGCGGGCACACCGGGCGTTCGGAAACGTCCTTACGCTGGCGCTCTTGTCTGCGGCGGTTCTGACCACCGGCGGTCTCGTTTTCCTGGATGATCTTCTCAGGATATTCGGAGCGACGGAGGAGATACTGCCGTACGCTCGGGACTACCTGTCTATCATTCTGTGGGGGACGGCCTTCCGCTGCTACGCGATGTCACATAACAACATCATCCGCTCCGAGGGCCGTGCGAAGGTCGCGATGGCTGTCATGTTCGTCGGCGCGGGCGTCAACATCGCGCTGGATCCCATCTTCATCTTCGGGCTCGGCATGGGCATGCGCGGCGCGGCGCTCGCGACTGTGCTGGCGCAGGCGTGCACGACCACCTTCATCGTGAGCTATTTCGCGAGTGGAAAAAGCAGCCTGTCCATGAGACTCAGCGACCTCAGACTCTCGCTGCCGATCGTGCGCGAGATGCTCGCCGTCGGAGCGTCATCAGCCGGGCGCATGGTGGCGGGCAGTGCCGTGGTCATCATATTGAACAGGACGCTCGGGCACTACGGCGGCAACATAGCGATAGCGACGTACGGTATTCTGAACAGGCTGACCCACTTCGCGTTCATGCCCATGCTCGGTTTCTCGCAGGCGCTACAGCCGGTGGCAGGGTACAACTACGGGGCGCGGCAGTTCGACAGGGCGAAGCGCGCTCTCCGCATCTCAAGCGTCCGCTCGACCGTCTTCGCCGTGGGTGCGTTCGGCGTGCTGATGGTATTCGCGCGGCCGCTGATACAGCTCTTCACTTGCGATTCCGAGCTCATGGAACTCTCTGTTACCGCCCTTCGAACCATCGCACTGGCCTTTCCCATGCTCGGCATTCAGATAATGGGCGCGACCATGTTCCTGGCGCTGGGGCGCGCCGGCCCGGCGCGCTTCGTGACGCTCTCGCGGCTGATCATCTTCCTTATTGCGCTCGTCCTGGTGCTTCCCCTCGTGATGGGACTGAACGGCGTGTTCGTGGCGTTTCCCATTGCCGACGTGCTTGCGACGGCGGTCACCGTGATCATGCTCTCCAAGGAGTTCGCGCGGCTCAACCGCATGGAGGAAGCGCTCGTCCCCGCAGACGAGTAGTTCCTGCGGTCACGCTCTTCGCCGCCGAGCAACCCCAGCGCGCTCGTGGATATCACGGTCGACTTCTGCTCGACGCCGACCTCGGCAGACAGCGCACTCTTGGCGGGCTTCGGGAACGTCTACGTCGTCTTCCGCTTCATCGACGCGATCTCCGTCGAGAACGTCATCGTCTCGGACTGCTACACCATCGTCAACTATCCGAGAGTGAAGCTCATCGAGTGGGAACGGCCGCTCTGGCTGAACCTCGACGTCGATTCGGCCTCCAAGGCGTCGCGGTTGGCGCACGCTCTCGCGGTGAACTCAGGAGAGCGCGCGAGTGGTGGAAGGGCCGACCGCCGGTTCACCTTCCCGGTCGAGATGTGTGTCGACCCGATGGCACCGTTCCCGTTCCGCACGGCCGACGCATGCATCTGTACCAAGGACCTGCCGCTGGGCGCGGACGCGTGGCTCGAGCCTCCGCCTCCATTTGACCTCATGCCCGGCCAGTGCCAGCCCTGCTCGCTCATCGTGTTCGTGCCCGACGGAGTGGTGCTGGAGCCGGGGCACGCCGTCTACGTCAACGGGTGGTTCTGGGGGAACAGTGTGGCGGAGGGAGGCGTGAGCGTCTACTTCGTGACCGCCCCGCCCCTCGAGGCGACTATCAGCGAGATCTAGTACACGGACGACCCGACCGGTCCGTCCCCGCTGGACGGGCAGATGGAACGTCGCATGGGACGGCAAGGACGAGGACTCGCATCTGGTCTCGAGCGGCGTCTACTTCTACCGTCTCAAGACCGGCGGCAAGACCATCGAGAAGAGGATGGTCTTCATGGATTGATCCAATGCAACTTCCTGCCGCCCCGGACAGCGGGGCAGCGAACGAGCCCCCGGGATTCCCCGGGGGCTCGTCTTTAGGCAGTGAGGGGCGGGATCCGAACCCGCGACCTCTCGTTCGACGGAGCGGTGGCCCCCCCGTCGCGATCGGAGCGCCAGCCGCCGTTCAGCGCCGACTGCACGGCCTCTCCAAGGTCGGAGGCCAGGTAGGGTTTCCTGACGTAGCCGGAAGCTCCCAACTCCTGTGCCTTCCTCACGCGCTCCGATTCGGCGTAGCCGCTCACGATGATGGCGGGCAGCCTCGGGCGGATTTGC
>JAUVLG010000162.1 GCA_030595835.1 Candidatus Eiseniibacteriota bacterium
ACGGACGGCGGCATGGACACCGGCGGCGACGTCTGCAAGGCGTTCGCGTCGGGCGCCGACGCAGTGATGATCGGTTCCGCGATGGCGCGGGCGAAGGAAGCTCCGGGACGCGGATATCACTGGGGCATGGCGACCCCGCACGTCGCGCTGCCGCGCGGCGCCAGGGTGAAGACGGGCACGAGCGGGACGCTCGAGGAGATACTGATCGGCCCGGCCCGAACAGACGACGGAACGCAGAACCTGCTGGGCGCGCTCAAGACCTGCATGGGATCGGTGGGCGCCAAGAACATCTTCGAGATGCAGCAGGCCGAACTCATCATCGCCCCGTCCATCAGGTCCGAGGGCAAGCTGATGCAGCGGAACCAGGGCGTGGGGATGTACAGGTAGGGGACACAGAGGAGAACCAATGAGCGGACAGTCCCTCGCAACACCCAACGCGGGAGCAGACGTTGTGACCGGATCGCACCGCACCCGCGTCGTCATCCTCGACTTCGGGTCGCAGTACACGCACTTGATCGCGCGGCGCGTGCGCGAGTGCGGCGTGTACTCGGAGGTGCTGAGGTTCGACGCGGCGCCTTCAGAGATCGCCGAAGGCACGGGTGCCATCATTCTTTCCGGCAGCCCGTTCAGCATCTACGGCGACGACGCGCCGAAGCCTGACCCGGGCATCTACGAGCTCGGCATCCCGATGCTCGGCATCTGCTACGGCATGCAGGCCATGACCGAGGCACTGGGAGGGAAGGTGTCACCCGGGACCACTCGCGAGTACGGGCCCATGGGCTTCGAGCCTGGGGACGCACACCGGCTCTTCGAGGGACTGTCAGGTACGACCAAGGTCTGGATGAGCCACGGCGACGAGGTCGTGGAGCCTCCCGCGGGGTTCGAGGTACTGGGACGAAGCGCCGACGGCAAGATCGCATCGATCGGCTCGGACGAGCGGCGCTTCTTCGGCCTGCAGTTCCATCCGGAGGTCATGCACACGGAGCACGGCAAGCTCGTGCTTGAGAACTACGTCCACGAGATCTGCGGCATCCCGAGCAACTGGTCGCCTGCGTCGTTCGTCGAGGAGACCGTCGCGGCCATCCGGAAGCAGGTCGGCGACTCGAAGATCGTCTGCGCGGTCTCCGGCGGAGTGGACTCGTCGGTGATGTCGGTCCTCATCCACAGGGCCATCGGCGACAATCTCTTCCCGATCTTCGTCGACAACGGCGTCCTCCGGAAGAGCGAGGACCACGAGGTCATCGAGCGCCTGAGAACCAAGCTGGGATTGAGCATCGACATCGTAGACGCCAGGGGTCGCTTCCTCGACAAGCTGGCGGGCGTCGAGGACCCGGAGAAGAAACGCAAGATCATCGGCACCGAGTTCATCCGCGTGTTCGAGGAGGAAGCGAAGAAGCTGGGGAACATCAAGTTCCTCGCGCAGGGCACGTTGTACCCGGACGTCATCGAGAGCGTCTCGGTCAAGGGCCCCTCGGCGACCATCAAGAGCCACCACAACGTGGGCGGCCTGCCCGATCACATGGACCTCGAGCTAATCGAGCCCCTGAAGACGCTCTTCAAGGACGAGGTCCGGAAGGTGGGAGCCGAACTCGGCATCGACCCCGACATCCTGGGACGGCACCCGTTCCCGGGCCCGGGGCTCGCGGTCCGGATACTGGGCGAGGTCACGCCGGAGCGGGTAACCATCCTCCAGGAAGCTGACGCCATCGCCATCGATGAGATGAGAAACGCCGGGCTCTACAACGACATCTGGCAGGCGTTCGCCGTGCTCCTGCCCATCAAGACCGTCGGCGTGATGGGCGACGAGCGGACATACGAGAACGTGGTGGTCATAAGAGCAGTCGACTCGCTCGACGGCATGACCGCGCACTGGTTCCCGATGCCACACGACGTACTGGAGCGGATGTCGGCACGGATCATCAACGAGGTCAGAGGTGTAAACCGGGTGTGCTACGACATCAGCTCGAAGCCGCCCTCGACGATAGAGTGGGAGTAGAGGAACGGACGGCGCGGCCCCGGTCGCACCACCCTATGGAGCGAACATGATAGAGAGATACTCACTACCCGAGATGACCGCGATCTGGGACGAGGAGAGCAAGCTCGCGCTTTGGGTCAAGATCGAGGTCGAGGCGGTCAAGGCCTGGGCCGAGCTCGGGAAGGTCCCGAAAGACGCCGCGGCGCGCATCGAGAAGACTGCGTCGCTCGACATCGAGCGCATGCAGGAACTGGAGCGCGAGACTCACCACGACGTCATCGCCTTCCTCAAGGCGGTGGGGGAGAAGGTCGGGGAGGACGCGCGCTACATCCATCTCGGCATGACCAGCTCGGACATCCTGGATACGACCACGGCCGTCCAGATCTGGAAGGCGGGACACCTCATCCTGGAAGCGCTCGACAGCCTGACCGACGCCGTGCGAAGCCTCGCGCTCAAGCACAGGAAGACGCCCATCATCGGGCGGACGCACGGCGTCCACGCGGAGCCGATGTCGCTCGGGGTCAAGTTCGCCTACTGGTGGGACGAACTCTCGCGAGCCGGTGACGCCGTGGCGATCGCCGTGGGCGGCGCGGCGGTGGGCAAGCTGTCGGGTGCCGTGGGAACCTACGCAAACCTCGACCCGCGCGTGGAGGAGATGGTGTGCAAGGCGCTCGGGATACGCGCGGCCGACGTCTCGAACCAGGTGGTCTCGCGCGACCGGCACGCCCGCTACCTGACGGCGCTGGCGCTTCTGGGCAGCGTCATCGGCCGGCAGGCGCTCGAGGTTCGTCTGCTCGCGCGGACGGAGACCGGCGAGATACTCGAGGGCTTTGGGAAGAAGCAGAAGGGCAGCTCGGCCATGCCGCACAAGAAGAATCCCATCAAGTGCGAGCAGATGTGCGGACTGCCGAGGCTCCTGCGCGGCAACGCGCTGGCGGGCATGGAGAACGTCGAGCTCTGGCACGAACGGGACATCTCGCACTCATCGGTCGAGCGCGTCATCCTGCCGGACAGCTCGATCATCGCGCACTACATGAC
>JAUVLG010000128.1 GCA_030595835.1 Candidatus Eiseniibacteriota bacterium
AGAGGTCGGCGGGCTCCCATGAGGTGGTCTGGAACGGCCGAAGCTCGAACGATAATCCTGCGCCGGCTGGCGTCTACTTCTACACCCTGCGTCTCGACAACGAGACCCTGATGAAGAAGATAATGCTGGTGCGGTAGATTCAACCTGGTCGAGTGAAATCCGGGCTGCGGGGTACCAACCTCGCAGCCCGGATTGCGTTGCAGAGGTGGTTGCAGCCAACGCAGCTCCACTCACTGCCATCATCACAACACGTACCCAAGTCCAGCATTTTGCCAAGATGCCGCTCAGCTTCCAGGACGCTTCGCTCTTGACCACACGTCCCGAATGGGACATAATTATTGTCGTGGAAGCGAGGGGGTGAGAGCGTCCTCAGTGTATCTTCCGCAAGCTTGCGCTGTCGTGCGATGGCCTTGGGGCCGGGCGGTTCGCGCGAGCGCTTCCCACACGGCACAACCCTCGAAGCAACCTGAAGTGGGTGAGCACCCGCGTAGTCGCCTTCGCTCCGGAAAGGGAGGTGTCTATGCTTACAAAGCTTCTGCTGGCAGTGGCAATCCTCGCACTCATCGTATCCCCCACTCTGGCCGAGACCTCGGCCAACAAGGATGGGAGCTTCACGAAGCCGCGCCCGGTTGCACCTGGCGAGTCCAGCACTATTCGGTACGACTTCCAGTACAACACCGGTGGAGTGCTCGACTTCACCCCGACCACGGGCGGGTCGTCCACCGGTTGGGGCGAGTGGTTCATCACGACCGTATGCAACGACTCGGGCATGGATCTGATCCTGGTGGAGTTCGGCTTCCCCTGCTGCGGGCCGCCGACCGAAGCATACGGTTGGGTCGTGTGGACCGATATGGGGGGCTACGTCGCGCCGGGTGGAAACGCCTACAGCGCTGAGCACTACGGTTCCTTCACACCGGTCGATCCCGACCCATCCACGTTCCCGCCGACCACGTACACGTACGTCGATGTGTCGGCCAAGGGCATTATCATCCCGGACGGCGCCTACTTCTGCTTCGGGTACGACAACACCGGCATCGGCGGGCAGACTGCTTTCAATGGCGTTGACACGTGGGCTTGGTACAGCGCGTGGTGGGATCCGGACCAGGACTACGGCCGGACGGCCATCCTCCAGGTCAAGGCTAACTACTCCGGCACGCCCGTCACAGAGTCTACGTGGGGCGCCCTCAAGAGCCTCTTCAACTAGTAGTTTCTCAGACGTTTCCGTATGGTCGCTCGCGCGACCGCAAGCGAGAGAAGGGCCCCGTCTCATCGACGGGGCCTTCCCTTTCTGCAATGAGCTGCAGCCTTCGGTGGGCTACGGCGCCGCGCGGAGCATCCCGGTGCTGACGCCCGATATCGCAGCTAGCACGATTCGTCAAGCCACCCCCGGCAGTGCACACACTTCCAGAAGCAGCATTGAGCCCGGCTATGGCCACATGGTATAAGATAGGAGTACGATAGATGATTCGAGTCACAAGTACCCTCTCAGGAAAGGAGGCCGCTGGGAGATCCCCTGCTCGTCGTCCACATCAACTGCCGCCGGCGCTCCCGCACTTGCACCCGCGGAGCACCAGGGCTCTGAAGGAGGCACGATGAGAACCACCGGACTCGCACTCCTTATCCTCTCCCTGCTGGGCGTGCTGCTCTTCGCCTCGACCGCACCCAGCGCAGAGATCGCCCCTGTCCCATTCGCGCCGGTTCAACTCGGCCCGACGCGCGAAGCCGCAACAGAACTCCCCTACGCACCCGGAACAGTCAGAATCAAGTTCACCGAGGAGGCACTGAACTCCTCGAACCTCGCCGCAGTCGAGATGCACCGCGGGGCGACCGTCGGTCGTACCTCGGTCGGCATCCTGAGCGTCGACGATGTGACCTCGAAAGCCGGCCTCACGCGCGTCTCCCGCCTCCACGACATGCCGGCGGACACTGCGTTCGCGCTTGAGCACGGTCTGCACCGCTGGTTCGTGATGGAACTCGATGCGGGCACCGACTTGCCTACGCTCTGCGAGCGGCTCTCGGCCGATCCGGCAGTCGAGTACGCGCTGCCAGACTGGAAGCTCTACCCCGCCGTCGTGCCCAACGATCCGTACTACGACGAGAGCTGGGGCCACAACAACACCGCCCAGGTTCTCTCCTACGACTGGGCCACGCACAGCCACGAGAACGGCAGTCCTGTCGGCACGGTAGGCTTCGACAGCAACGCCCCTGCTGCCTGGAACGCGCCGGGTGGGTACGGCAGCTCCAGTGTCACGATCGCCATCATCGACAGCGGCGTCGACACAGACCACCCCGACATTCCCACGATAGCCGGCTACGACTATGGCGACAACGACAGCGATCCTGACGACGATAGCGGCCAGGCCGGCCATGGCACGTGCTGTGCGGGCGTCGCCGCGGCGATAGCCAACAACAACATGGGCGCCGTCGGTATTGCGGGCGGCTGCAAGATAATGCCCATGAAGATAGCGAACAGCTCCGGCAGCATGTACATCACCGCGATGGCTCCTGCCATCTACTGGGCGGTCGACAACGGAGCGGATATCATCAGTATGAGCCTGAGCACACCGCTCTCGAGCGAGCCCGACACCGACGACGCCATTCAGTACGCCTGGAACAACGGTGTGCTCGTTCTGGCCTCGACCGGCAACTACAACGCATCCAGCCTCCCCTATCCAGCCAACAACGCGTACGTGGTCGGAGTTGGGGCGGCATCGCCCTGCGGCGAGCGAAAGCGCTCGAGTTCGAGTTCACTGGAGTGCAACCCGGGCGTCAGCACCGACCCGAACGGCTACACGTGCGACGGGGAGCGATGGTGGGGCTCCAGCTACGGCCTCAACTCGCAGGACGCCGCGGCGGCCGTCGACGTCATCGCCCCCACCATCCTCCCGACGACCGACATCCTCGGTAGCGGCGGATATCAGTCGGGCGACTACGAGATGTGGTTCAACGGGACGTCATGCTCGGCACCGTACGCGGCAGGTGTCTGCGGTCTCATCGTGACCGCTTACCCCACGTACACGCCGCAGCAGATACGCGACCAGCTCTGCGACACGGCCGAGGACGTAACGAGCGTCGAGTCCGGCGTCGGCTGGGACCGCTACGCAGGCTACGGCATGGTCGACGCCGAAGCGGCAGTCGGCGGCGGCGGAGAGGACCCGCCGGTGGCGGACTTCTCTGGCAGCCCGCTCTCGGGTGACGCGCCACTGACAGTCAGCTTCACTGACGCGTCGTCGGGATCACCCACATCCTGGAGCTGGATGTTCGGCGATGGCGGCACCTCGACGCAGCAGAACCCGGCCTACACGTACACGGCCGACGGCAGCTACACGGTGACGCTGATCGCTACCAACGCCTACGGCTCGGACACCGAGACGAAGGCGGACTACATCACGGTCGCGGAAGTACACGAGACGCGCAGCTACGCGAACTCCGAGACCACGTCCGCCGGCACGAAGAGCGGCGATTACACGGACACCTGGTCGAGCAACGACGTGCGCGAGGCTCTGACGGAAGTGCTCTACACCGGCCATCCGCGGAAGCGCTACAGCTACCTCGAGCACGAGTGGACGTTCAACGTGACGGGTGGAACCTCGGTCAGCTTCTACCTCGAGGCCTACCGCCCCTCGAACACGGACGGCGACAACTTCCTGTTCGAGTACTCGACGGACGGCGCGACCTATCTGGACCTCGCGACGGTCGCGAGCGCCACCGAGCAGGTCTACTCCGCATCGCTGCCAGCGAGCACGTCGGGCACGATCTACGTGCGGGTAACAGACACGAACCACGTGTGGGACGCCCTGAGTCTCGACACCGTCTATATCGACGAGATGTACTTCCTGTCCGACGCCCAGCCGCAGCCGCCGGCGGCCGACTTCGTCGCCACGCCGACGTCCGGAACGGCGCCGCTTGACGTCCAATTCACGGACACCTCGACGGGAGTCCCGACGTCATGGAGCTGGGACTTCGGCGACGGCACAGGCACGTCGACACAACAGAATCCGTTGTACACCTACACGACCGTCGGGACCTACAGCGTGACGCTGATCGCGACCAACGCCCAGGGCTCGGACACCGAGACCAAGGTCGACTACATCACGGTTCAGGAGGTCGGAAACACGGTCCACGTGTCCGACATCACTGTCAGCAGGAAGGTCGCCGGTCCCAACAACAACGGCCTGGCCTGGGTGACGATCGTGGATCAGTCCGGGACGCCTATGGCGGACGCAACGGTCTCCGGCTACTTCAGCGCACCCAGTTCGGCCATCAAGACAGGCCTGACTGGTGCGGACGGCGTCGCTTCGCTGACCGGCGACAAGACCAAGTCGCCGCCGGCCGACTTCTGCTTCACGGTGACCGACGTGTCGCTCTCCGGATACACTTACGACGCGGGCGCCAACCTCGTCACCACTGCCTGCGAGAGCGGCCCCGCGTCCAGCGAGTTCGAATACCAGAGCGGGGAGCTCACGGAGCCCGGGCTGCGCTTCAACAGACCCAACCCGTTCCAGGACGCGACCGAGATCGTGTTCGTCCTGCCACACGAGTCGCACGTTATGCTCGAGGTCTACAATGTGGCCGGGCGCCGCGTGGCCGTGCTGGCCGACGAGATCATGAGCACCGGACCGCACGCCATCGAGTGGAATGCGACCGGACAGTCATCCGGCGTCTACTTCTGCAGACTGACGACGGAGACAGGAGTCGAGTCCAGGAGAATGGTGGTGATTCGCTAGACGCGTGATGAGGGTAGTTGGCACTCAGCATGAAGGAAGCCGCCGTCCCGATTGGGGCGGCGGCTTCTCTTCGCGATTGGCGACGGCAAGCCTACTGCAGGTACCCAAGACTGCGGAGCCGCCTGATGCTCTCTTCCGTCTGAGAGGAGTCGAAGGTCGAGACCAGCGGCTGAGCCGAGTCCGTCCAGGCCTCGAGCATCACCCGCATGTCACCCGCCAGCCGGAGTATCTCGTCCGTAGGCGCTTCGAGCAGATCCTCGGTCTCTCGCGGGTCGGCAACGATATCGTAGAGTTCCTCGGTGCCGAGATAGGGAGTCGCAACGTACTTGTAGCGTCCGTCGCGGATGCAGCGGGCCTTTCGGATGTTCGTCCACCTGGGATCGGTCTCAGCCTCGGAGCGCGGCTTGGTGGCCTCGCCGAAGCGGGTCCTCTCACCTATCCCC
>JAUVLG010000098.1 GCA_030595835.1 Candidatus Eiseniibacteriota bacterium
CCAAGGCCGGCGAGATCGGCAAGCAGGATTGCGCCTAGCTTCCTGCCACGTGACGGCCCCGGTAGCTCCGAGGGCGCAAATGGGCGGTGAACGTCACGGGTTTTGGTGCGTCTGTTCATGTGGGGCACCGTCCACACAGGGTATTGTCCGCTGGAGTACCGTCCACACAGGGTACCGCCCACATCGAACACAGCGGTGGAGGCAAAACGATAATGCACCGCAGCTCACTCACCGTCTCGCTTCAGGTCTTCTTCTCTGTGCTCCTGGTGGGGGTTCTTCTGACGGAGAGCTGTGCGGGTGCGGACCCGGCAGGGGGCTTCACGATCGCCCAGCTCAAGTATCGTGGGGGGGGCGACTGGTACGCCAACCCCACCGCGCTGCCCAACCTGCTCGCGGGCGTCTCAAGTCGCACTGATCTCGATGTCGCTGAACGGCCGGGCGCCGTTGCGCCGGACGACGACGAACTCTTCCTCCACCCCATGATCCACATGACCGGACACGGCAGGGTCGCGTTCACGGACGATGAGATAGCCGCGCTGCGAGATTACTTCGAGCGCGGTGGGTTCCTCTGGGCCGATGACAACTACGGGATGGACCGCCACTTCCGCGCGCAACTCGACCGGATCCTGCCGGGATCTCCGATGGTCGAACTGCCGTTCGCCCACGAGATCTACTACTCGTTCTACGAGTTCCCGGAGGGTCTCCCGAAGATCCACGAGCACGACGGGGGGCCACCGCACGGTTATGGCGTGTACCTGGACGGGCGGATGGTCGTCTTCTACAGCTTCAACACCGACATCGGGGACGGGCTGGAAGACGCGGAGGTCCACAACGACCCTCCTGAGAAGCGTGAGGCGGCTCTAAAGATGGGCATCAACATCGTGGTCTACGCGCTCTCGCACTGATGGTCGCGCGGGCCTTTGCGACGCCAGGGAACGGGGCCGGAAAGACGAAGATGACAACGGGG
The DNA here is from genome assembly GCA_030595835.1 of Candidatus Eiseniibacteriota bacterium. Classification (GTDB taxonomy): domain Bacteria; phylum Joyebacterota; class Joyebacteria; order Joyebacterales; family Joyebacteraceae; genus JALGZG01. The sequence continues at coordinate 968 of JAUVLG010000098.1, forward strand.
AATCCGGAGCACGGCCACAGAGAGTTGGTGCGCCGCATAACGGCGGCGGGAGAGCGCTGGAAGAGGCAGACGGCTGTCGTGGGACTGGTGCGACTCACCGCCGTCATGGTCGGTGTGCTGACTGCGGCGGTTGTTCTGGAGGCGCTGGTCGTGCCGCCGCCTTTCGTCCGGGTCACGTGGCTCGTGGTTGCTCTGATCTTGCTGGTGGGCGGGGCTCTTCTGTGGGTAGTCCGCACGCTGGCTCGTCCGGTCGATGCGGCGGAGCTCGCGGCGAAGATCGAGGAACGGCTTCCTGAGCTGGGCGAGCGCCTGGAGTCGTCCGCCGAGCTCTGGGACAAGCGCGGCACGGGGCGGCACGGCTACTCGGTCGAGCTTATCGACGCGCTGATACTGCGAACGGTCGCGGAAGCGGCCGGGGTGGATTTCCGGATCGCGCCCCGACCCGGAAGCACGCGGCGGACCGTCAGGGCTGCAATCGCCGTGCTCCTGGTCGCCGCCGCTGGGATGGCGGCGCTCGGCGAGCGCCTCGGACCCGCGCTGGTGCGCCTGGCCCGTCCGCTTGACGTGACCGAGGCGCCGGACGTCCGCATCGAGGTGACGCCTGGCGACGTTACGCTCGTCGCGGGCGACGATCTTACGATCAGCGCCGCGCTGGAGGGACCCCGCCGTGACCTCCCATCTCTGATGTTTGAGTTCGACGGCGAGCGGCCTTCCCTAAAGGCCATGACGCCGCTGGAGATCGTGGGCGTCGGATCCCCCGGCAGTGAATTCCACGTCACGCTGACGGACATAAGGAGCGACCTCTCCTATTCCGTTGAGGTCGGAGATGCGGCGTCGCCTACCTACGAAGTCACCGTCGTGGAGCGCCCCTTCGTGACGAACATCCGTTTGAGCTACCGCTTCCCCCGGTACAGCGAACTTCTTCCACGAACCGTGGACGAGAACAACGGTGATATCACGGCGCTGCGGGGGACGAGAGTGGGCATCACGGTCACGGCGAGCAAGCCCCTCACGCGGGCCGAACTTGTGCTCGAGAGCGGCGAGCGAGTCGCGATGTCGCGACTTGATCCCTGTTCGTTCGAGGCGACGATCGCCGTGCGCGGTGACGGCGGATACTCCATTGAGATTGCGGACACGGACGGTCTCACGAACCCGGCCCCGCCGACCTACTCCATCGTTGCCATCCGTGACGAGCGCCCGTTGGTGAGGATCGTCGAGCCGGGCGAAGACAGAGAAGCTCCTCGCGGCATGATGCTACCCGTTGTCATATCGGCCGTTGACGACTACGGCATTGCGGCGCTGTCGCTCCGGTATTCGCTCGAAGGCTCGTCCGAGGAGGGGATCGTCAGGTTGGAGGAGCCGGGCGTGGGCGGGCCCCGTGAGCTGTCGCGCGAGACCGCGTGGGATCTCTCCGAGACCGGGCTCCTTCCCGGGCGCTCGCTTGTCTATTACGCCGAGGTCACGGACAACGACCAGGTGACGGGCCCGAAGTCATCTCGAAGCGAGAACTACGTGGTGCGCTTCCCGTCGATGTCCGAACTCTACAGCGATGTCCAGAGCGAGCACGACGACATCGCGTATGAGCTGGGCGAGCTGCTCGAGGAGCAGGAGTTCCTCAGGGAGCAGTTCGAGGATATGCAGGAGGAGATCAGAAGCGAGCCCGAGATCGACTGGCAGGAGGAAGAGCGGGTCGAGAGCGCGGTGGAGCGTCAGGAGGAGCTGGCGGACGATGTCGTCAGGATGGCGGACAGTCTGAGCGACCTCTCCGACTCCATGAGCGAGACCGATCGCACCACCATCGACACGATGGAGAAGATGGATGAGATACGGCGGCTCCTGGAAGAGGTGGCAACCGAGGAGATGAGGGAACTCCTTGAGGCCATACGCGAGGCCATGGAGCGGGTGAGTCCCGAGGACGTCAGCGAGGCGATGGAGAATCTCTCCATTACTCAGGACGACTACCTCAAACGTCTGGAGCAGACGCTGAATCTCCTGAGGCGCGCGAAGGCGGAGCAGTCGCTCGCGGACATTGCCGACCGCGCGGAGGATCTCGCGGCGCGGGAGGAGCAGCTGGCGCGCGAGGCCGAGCAGTCCTCGAGTGAGTCGGAGAGCCAGGCACTGGCGGAGGAGCAGGAGCAGCTGCAGGCGGAGCTCGAGCAACTCAAGGCCGATCTTGAGCGCGCGATTGAGGAGATGAGCAAGGTCAACCCATCTGCGGCGCGCGAGATGGCGGAGGCGGCGGCTGAGATGGAAGCCTGTGAGATCTCGGAAAAGATGGAGCAGGCTCGATCGAAGCTCTCCCAGGGCAAACCCTCCGAGGCCTCCGAGATGTGTGAGTCGGCGTCCAGCGACCTCCTGTCCCTCTTCACCAAGCTGTCGTCGTGCCAGGGTGGCATGTCGTGCAGCCTGCAGAAACGTGACCGGGCGACGACGCTTCGGGCCATCGACGAGCTCCTGGGTGTGTCGGCCGAACAGGAAGAGATCGTGAGGTCCGTCGCCGGCCGCCGCAGGATCCCGCGTGCGAGACTGGTGGAGCTCGTTGCGAAGGAGGCCGACCTCGTTGAGGCCATGTCCGCGATAGCGAACCGTATGTTCCAGGTGTCCAAGGATTCCTTCGTCATCGACCCGGCCATCTACCGCTCCTTCGGGGTGGTCCAGGCGGCCATGACACGAGCCGCCTCTCATATCGCCGACGGCGGCTCCGCAGCCGGCCACAAGGAGGCGCGCTCGGCGCTCGGCAGCGTGAACGCCCTCATCGTGAGCCTCCTAACCTCAAACCAAAGCTCATCCGGATCCGCCGGTGGCTCGATGAGCGAGCTGATGCAGCAGCTTCGCCAGATGGGGGAGCAGCAGTCTCAGTTGAACAACATGACCGAGGCGCTCCGCCAGCAGATGGAGCAGCTCGGGATGAGCGCCGGGCTTGAGCGGCAGCTTGCTGAGATGAAGGGCCGGCAGGAGCGCATCCTGGAGGAGGCGAGGAGGCTCGCCGAGGAGTTTGGGAGCAGAAGGGAGATCCTGGGCAGGTTGGACGACACTGTCGAGGAGATGGAGAGTACGCTCGAGGAAATGGGGAGGAGCGGGGCATCGCAGGAGACCGTCGACAGGCAGAAGCGGATTCTCTCTCGCCTGCTCGACGCACAGAGATCGCTGAGGCGGCGCGATTACACTCGCGAGCGGATGTCCGAGACCGCGGAGCGCTACGCGCGGACGGGACCCGGCGAGCTGTCTGAGGACGTCGAGCGGGTCAGACAGGAGCTTCGAGAGGATCTTCTCAGGGCGATGCAGCGCGGGTACCCGGCGGAGTATCGTGAGCTGATACGCGCGTACTTCCACGCGCTCACGAACGGTGTCGCGAGCGAAGAGGAGGTGGCGCCATGATGCAGCCGTTTGGGGCCACCCGTGCTGTGGCACTCATGCTCGCGCTGGCGGTGGCGCTGCTGGCGCCGGTCCGTGCCCTGGCCGTGCCCGCGGAAGACGAGACTGCGGCGGAGAGGGGAGTTCAGCGCGCGCGTCAGGCGTCCGCGGTCGGAGCGGTCGACGAGGCGATACGGATATACAACGAGGTCCTCATGGAGGACCCGGATAACGACCGCGCGTTCTGGGGGCTGGTGCGGCTCTACTCGTCCGCCGGGATGGAAGAGGAAGCGCTGATACCCATGCTCGAGCGCAGACTCAAGGAACAGCCGGAGAACACGCAGGTGAAGATGGAGCTGGGGCTGGCCAGCGCGAAGGTGGGGGACCACGACCGGGCGCACGAGTTGTGGTCGGATGTGCTCGCCGATGGTCCGCCCGACGCCGGCCGATACTCCGACATCGGAACGCTCGAGGTCCGGCACGGAATGCATGAGCACGCCCTCAGGACGTTCATGGCCGGCCGGGCCGCGTTCCGCAGTGAGTCGCTTTTCAGCCAGGAGCTGACCACCGTCTACACCGCTCTAGGGGATTTCAGCGGCGCGATCGACGAGTGCTTCGCCACCGTCAATAATCATAGGGGCGCCGTCTCCTGGGCGACCAATCGCATTGAACTCATGCTGGAAGAGGGAGCGAAACGTGGCGAGATCCGCGCGAAGATTGCGACGGCGGCGGGTGCGGATGACGCGACCGTGGCGGAGCTCAGCCTCGCCGGCGGGGTCTACCTTGTGCTGGATTTGCCCAAGCGTGCACTCAAGACATTCCTCCGGGCGGACGAGGTCGCCGGAGGGCAGGGCTCGGAGCTGCTGGAATACGCCATGATACTCGGGGACGAGGGGTTCGCGGAGCGCGCGCGCGAGGCCTATCTGATGGTGGTCGAGCGCCACCCCGGCACGGCGAGCGCGGCGCGGGCGGGCACCGCCGCCGCGGGCATCCTCGCGGAGATGGGCGACCCCGCGGGAGCGGTCCTCGAGCTTCGGTCCGTGGCGCACGCGTTCGAGGGTTCGTCCAGAGGAGCCCAGGCGCTCTTCGAGGCGGCGCGGGTCGAATTGGATGTGCTAAAGGATTCGGGGGCCGCACTCGCAACGATTGCGGAACTCCGCGAGCGGTTCGGAGATCGGGCACTCAGGATGAACGACGAGGCGATTCTCATCGAAGTGGACGCCTACATGAAGCAGGGCCGGCTCGACGAGGCGCACGAGCGGTCGACAGGGTTGACCCGCGAGGGTGCGCCGGACGATATCCGCGAGAGCGCGATGTTCGCGGTGGGTTTCATATCCTTCCTGAAGCACGACCATACCAGGGCGGTCGAGGAGTTCAGAGCGATGATCGAGACGGACGCGGCCGGAGTTCTCGTCAACGACGCGCTCCGCCTCATGTTGGTGATCGCCAATGCAGAGGAGGCCGGAGACAACGGGCCGGTCAATCTCCTGGCGGATGCACACGCCGCCAGGATCAGGGGCGACGACGAGTCGTCGCGCGAGCTGCTTGAGCTGCTCTCGAACAAGCACACAGGCGAGGCCGTAGAAGCGGAAGCACTCCTCCTGCTCGGCGCGGCCGCGACGGTGGCGGACGAACCAAGGCGGGCCATTTCGTACTACGAACGCATCGTCGAGGGTACCGAGGCGATCACCGCCCGTGCGGAGGCCATGATGAGGACCGGCGACCTCCTCTCCATGAAGATGGGACGGACGAGCGAAGCCATGGACGTGTATCTCGCCATCCTCGAGGATCTTCCGCCGAACATCCTCTCGGGCGAGGCCAGGCGTAAGCTGGACAGGCTGAGACGGCAGGAGGGAGCCCCGGAGTGAGACGAACACGTGTTGCGCTTGTTGTTCCGGCCTTCTGCGTTGCGATGTTTCTGCTCGCGAGCGTGAGCGCGCACGCCGTGGTTCTGGTCCCCATGGATCTTACACAGACCGACCATCTCAAGTCGTACGGCGTCGCGTACTGGGCGCTCGAGAAAGGATACCGCGTCGAGTGGCTGCTGAACTACCGCAGCGGGTCCTTCCTGATCCTGGACGGGCTCGACGATGTGCGGTCGGAGTGCAGGTACCGCGGCGTCGCGTGGGAGGAGCCCGACGGGTCGACACTCGCGCAGGTCTACCGGCAGATAGAGGAGGAGAACATGGAAGTCGTCCTCCTCGAGAAAGCTCCAGCCGTCGCGCTCTACGCCCCCGACAACGTCCAGCCGTGGGACGATGCGGTGATGCTCGCTCTGGAGTACGCCGAGATTCCCTACACGGTGATCTGGGACGCCGAGGTCCAGGATGGGGGGTTGGAGACGTACGACTGGCTCCATCTGCACCACGAGGATTTCACGGGTCAGTATGGGAAGTTCCACGCGTCGTTCAGAAACGCCGACTGGTACAAGGAGCAGAAGGCCTACTACGAGCGGCTCGCGCACGAGCAGGGATTTCCGTCGGTCTCCGAGCACAAGAAGGCGAGCGCGCGAGAGATAAGGGAGTACGTTCGGCGTGGCGGGTTTCTCTTCGCGATGTGCTCCGCTACGGACAGCTTCGACATTGCGTTGGCCGCGGCGGGCGTGGATATTGTCGACATTCCCTTCGACGGCGATGCTCCGGAACCGGGCTACCAAGTCAAGCTGGACTTCGCGAGGTCGCTCGCGTTCACGGATTTCAGGCTGATACCGAACCCCAACATCTACGAGTTCTCGGACATCGACATGACCAAGGTTGCCGTCCTTCGTCCCGAGGAGATCGACTACTTCACACTGTTCGAGTTTGCGGCGAAGCACGACCCGGTGCCCACGATGCTCACTCAGTGTCACGTCACCGTGGTCAAAGGGTTCATGGGTCAAACGACCAGCTACAGGCGCAGTCTGGTCAAGAGCTACGTCACCGTGCTGGGTGACTACCCGGGTCAGGATGAGGTCAAGTATGTCCACGGTAATCTCGGGCGCGGCACCTTCACCTTCCTGGGCGGACACGACCCCGAGGACTATCGCCATCTCGTGGGTGACCCGCCGACCATCCTGTCCCTGCACAGAAACTCGCCCGGCTACCGTCTGATTCTCAACAACGTCCTCTTCCCGGCCGCGAAGAAGAAGGA
>JAUVLG010000194.1 GCA_030595835.1 Candidatus Eiseniibacteriota bacterium
TCCCACAAGATGACAACAGCAGAAAGCCTCGACAAGGAAATGATAAATTGCCAACTTCAGCTGCATTACTTTTGAGACGATGCACTAGGTGGCTGGTGTAAAAGGTATATCTTGGGGTGGTCGTCGCGTGGCACGGGCCACCGTGGAGTCCCCCTGTATGCGGTCAAGGTGACCACCGTATCCAGGTCGGGCTGGACATTCGGCCTGTAGTGAATCATCTTTTTTTTTCATGTGGCACCAACGCTGGATAGCAGATTTGAGCAAACTCCCACGACACAAGCCGTTTCAGCAAGTAGCTTCGCAGCAGCGCACGCCGAGTATTGCCATCCGGGCGAGGTTGACTGCCGCAGCCAACAAAGAGAAATCCTGGCCAACGCGTTCGCGGCCTCGCACACGTGCTCGTCGACCTCCGTGTCTGCGGCGCATCAGATGTCCGATTTTCCGCTCCACCTTCGGACGCGTGGCCCGGTAGCGGGCCTTCCAGTTTTTGTCACGCTGCAATTTTCGATATCGCACGAGCGTCTCGTGCTTCGCATGTATACGAAGAGTGCGACCGAGGCGAGACTTGGTGCACTGCTGTCTCAGCGGACAGCCCGCACACGCGCCAGAGCGACCGAAATCCGCCACGGCTGAGCCATCGGGTCGCATCCGCAGTTTGACTTCGACGCGGTTGGGACAACTTGCAGTTCCTGAACTGATGTCGATGCGAAACTCATCTTGCGAGAATAAACCTTTGCGTGGCGGTGAGGCCGGCTGCACCTTTACGAGCGCTTCGGCCCCCGCGCTTTCAATACGTTCGACCAGGTTGGCGACCCCGTACGATGCATCGCCGTAAACCTCAAATCTTGCTTTCTCTTTTGCGTTTTCGGCCGGCTTGGCGCTCTCGTTATCATCGCCGGTTTCATCGTCCTCTGCGTTTTCGGCCGGCTTGTCGCTCTCGCTATCATCGCCGATTTCATCGTCCTCTGCGTTTTCGACCGGCTTGGCGTTTTTGATTGCATCCAGCTCGGCTCCAATGAGTGCCTCGGCGGCAGCGCCGTCGGCCACGTTGCCCGGCGTCACCTCGGTTGCGGTGATGATCTCCGAGTCGGGATCGATGGCGATGTGGCCCTTGTATCCATCGAAGCTACGTGCGCTGGTTTTGTGGCCGTGGCGTGCCTCGGGATCAACCGTCGAGATCACCCGGTCTCGCGCTACGCCGCGCGCGATGCGAAACCGACCGTCCGTGGTTTCTTCGAGGTCTTGGCCAATCACTGTCGCGAGTAGCTTCGTCGCCTGCAGCACCCGCTGCGGGATGTCTCGCCCTTCCAGCAACGACAGCGCAGCAAGGCCATCACGGGCAAGCGCATCCACAAGCGCCTCGCGCTCCGCCTTGTCATCCCAGTCACACACCGGCTTGCCGGCCTTTATGTAGTCATCATCACGCTTGAGGACAGAGCGAATCTCGGTCTTGAGGGTCGAGTCAGACGCCTTCAACAGAACTCGGATTGCAGACCGCACCAATGTGACGGTGTCCTGTGTGGCTACGGCATCGTATAACGCCGTGGAATCCAGAACACGCTTTCTCCCGACAAGCCCTGCCTCCTCTGCAACATCGAGCACCGCCTCGAAAATACGATCTGGACGTTCCGAACGCCGAAGTCGTGCGCGCATGTCCACAAGCACTGTGTGCGCGAAACTTGGATAGTCGAAGGCGAGCGACCCGGCCGCGTACTTCCACCGAAGATCGAAAGCGAAGGCGTCGACAGCCTCTCGGTCGCTCATGCCGTGGAAGCGCTGCAGGACCATGACCACGGCCACTATGCGCGGCGGGATGGAGTCGCGTCCAATTTCGGCAAAGATGTCGGCGAAGGCATCATCAGGAAACAAGATGCCGCTGTCGCGAGCAAGCAGCCGGAAGATGGAGTTCGCCGGCAGTCCTTCGCAGGCCGTCCGGGTCGAATGGAACAGGTCTTCGTGGTCGGGTGTGTGTCCAAGGCTCATGGCAGTAGTATGCCTTTGGATGCGGGTCATGTAAAACAAAATCATGTATGATCACGTATGGTTACATATGATCACATAGGGTCACAAAAAACACCAGCCACCTAGCGCGCCGGCTCAAGAAGGCCTTTCCTCGCCTCCCTATCATGCTCTTGCTCGACGGCCTCTATCCGAACGGCCCCATTCTGCACACCTGTCGCGAGAACCGCTGGCAGTTCATGATCGTGCTCCAGGACGATTCACTG
>JAUVLG010000218.1 GCA_030595835.1 Candidatus Eiseniibacteriota bacterium
TCTTGTGAAGGTGCGCGCGCCAGCCGGAGCCCTCCGACGCCGACGAGTCTGACGTCCAGCCTTGCGAGACGAGGAAGGAGACGAGCGTCGTCAGGAGATTCGTCGGCGACGAGCTGATCCCGTTTGCATATGCCGCGGCCATTGTCAGCTCTCCTAGTCCAGCGCGACCGCGAGGAAGTCGTCGCGATCCGTCCGGTAGATGTTGTGAAACGCGATCCACTCGATCGCGCCGTCGTTGATAAGCGTCTCCGCGCTCAAGCCCTGACCTGAGACGACGGCGATCCCACTGATCACGCCGATCGTGTTCGGCGTCGCCGCGTTGAGCATCGCCGGCCAGCGCGTATAGCCTCCGTCGAGGTTCGGATCGAGGAGCGTCAAGCCGCAAGCCGCCGGCCAGATGAAATGCGCGTCGTCGCTCGGGTAAGGAACGTCGTCTCCGGACGTCCCCATGTAGCCGAGCCAGCTCCCGGCCCACTGGCGCGCGCGAAACTGGTAGTCCTCCGGATCCTTGTTGCTCTGCGTTACCGGGTCCGAGTGTGTGAGCGCGCGGTGATTGTTCGACGTGTTAGACCAGCGCCAATCTGTATCATGCCAGTCCGGGATCGTCGGCCCGAACGCGAGCGCTCCTCCGATCGCGAGCGGATACGGCCACTGATCCGGCGTGAAGTAAGGGTCGACGAAACCGAGATAGGCGATCTCGTATTGTGTGTTGAGCTTCGCGACGACGATCGCGCGCCGGCCGTTAACGACGAACCAGTACGGGATCGAAGCGTCCCACAATGGCAGGTAGCACTTCCCGTGATGTCCCGCTTGCTGATACCAGCCCGAGCTCGCGAGGAAGCCGTCGAAGCCAGCGAGCTCCCAGTTGAAGTAATCCGCGTCCTGGCGCTCGAAAGTGTGAACGCCGACGAGGATCTCAGAATCTCCGTCGTTGCCGGGAGCCTCCCAAATCGTAGCCGAGAAAGCCGCGTCGACTCCGGTCGACCTCAGGAGCCGGACCGCGCCGATCCCGAGATACGAGGAGCCGAGCGTCGTGATGTGTAACCGGTATTTCGTCGCGGAGACGGGAGAACCGACATTGAACGACCGGACCTCGCTCTCCGTCCAGCCGGTTTGACCTGAGACCGTGTCGAGCGTGATCCACGAGCCGTCCCAATAATCGAGCGTCCACGCCTCGGGCATGTAGTCCGGATAGCTCCCGGTGAACGCGGCGAGCTCGTAATCCGCGATCGTCTCGGCCTCGAAAAACTCGAACTCAATATCGTAAGGCGTGGCCGGCGTCAGGTCCCTGAATACACGGTACTGGTCGACCGCGTTCTTCCCGTCGACGATGTTCTGTGCTCCGTACTGGCCGGTGTTCCCTCCGTCCGCAAGGACGCGACATCCGAGCGCCCGGTGCTTCGAAGTCCACTTCGGCGCCGTCGCGAGCTCGAACACGTCCCCGGAGACGAACGGCGTCCCGCCAGCCGTCAGGGTGAACTCGATCTTAGCGTGAGCGAACGGCGTCCCGACGGTCGCCGGCCCGATCGAGCCAGCGAGAGACCCCACGACGGTGAAGTTTGTCGCGCTCGTCGCCGTGATCGTGAAGGTCTCCGCGACCGAGGACGCACCGCCGCCGTAAGCGGTAAACGTCCCGTCCCCGGTCCCCGCGTAGGTCAGACCGAAC
>JAUVLG010000045.1 GCA_030595835.1 Candidatus Eiseniibacteriota bacterium
ACTCATGGACGAGCCGTGTTCGGCCATAGATCCGGTCGCGACGGCGAAGATAGAGGACCTGATACAGACGCTTCGCGACAACTACACCGTCGTGCTTGTGACCCACAACATGCAGCAGGCCGCTCGTGTCTCCGACTTCACGGCCTTCTTCTACAAGGGCTACATCATCGAGTTCGGAGCGACGAAACAGATATTCACGAATCCCGTCGAGAGGAAGACAGAGGACTACATCACCGGCCGGTTCGGTTAGGAGCCAACATGTCAGCATTCCTGCAGCGAGAGATCGACAGACTCAAGAAGATGATTTCCTCTCTTGGGGCGCACGTAGAGGAGAATGTTGAACGGGCTGTGAGGGCGGTCCACGAGCGGGACGGTGAGCTGGCGCAGGCCGTCATCGACTCCGATCCCGGGATCGACCTCATGGAGGTCAATCTGGAGGAGGAGTGTCTCAAGATATTGGCGCTCCACCAGCCGGTCGCACACGATCTCAGGTTCATCATAGCGGTTCTCAAAGTTACCAGCGACCTTGAGCGCATCGGAGATCTGGCCGCGGGCATCGCGAAGCAGGGACGGTATCTGGCCGGCAGTGGCCCCAGCGAGGTTCCGTACGATCTCCTGGGGATGGCGGCCAAGGTCCGTCAGATGCTCCGCGAAAGCCTGGATGCTCTCACGGAGAAGGACGCCGTAATCGCGCGAGGGGTGCGTGTGGCGGACGACGAGGTAGACGCCATGGACCGTCTGATGTACCAGGAGGTCCGGGCAGCGATTCGCGAGACTCCCGAGAAGATGGAGGGGCTGATCAGACTCCAGCGCGTCTCCCAGAACCTGGAGCGCATCGCCGACCACGCGACGAACATCGCGGAAGACGTCATCTACCTTGTGGAGGGGGAGATAGTCAGGCACATGACTCCGTCGAACGACTCATAGCATACTGGTTGCGGGGGGCGCCGCGAGACACCCAGGTGGACGCCATTGGCGAAAGTGAGTGGCCCCCGCACGGCAGGAAGCCCGGGTCGAGAGGTCTGGGCTTCTGTGCGTATACTCGACACGCGGTTCTGGCGGTCGCGACGCAGGACTGACATACAGCGGGAAGCGCACACAAACAGGGGGCCGGTGAACCGGCCCCCTTGTTTGTCCCGACACGCGAAACCCCTTCTGATCTCGTGCGCCGGCAGTCGATCCTGTCCTTCTACTTCATCATGACCATCTTGTGGCTCTCCGAACCGTCGAGCGTGTCAACCTGGTAGAAGTAGACACCGCTGGCGCACTCCTCGCCCGCGCCGTTGGTGCCGTCCCACACCGCCACGCCGCTGGTTCCCGCAGCCAGATCTCTGTCGAGCAGCGTGCGGACTACCCTTCCCGCAGCATCAAAGACCCTTATGGTCACTGGACCGGTCTGGCCAACGCTGTAGGCGATCTTGGTGACGGGGTTAAAGGGGTTCGGGTAGTTCTGCGAGAGGGAGCGACCCTCGGCCACCGCGTCATCGATCCCAGTCATGCTCTCGTCGTAGTCGGTCCACTGTGGATCGAAGTTCGTCCAGCCGGCGGTCCACTGCTCGGGCATCGGGATCGTAGGAGCGAAGGCGCCGCGGTAGGTGACTAGTGTGAAGTACCCACCGGAGACCTCGGCGTGCGTCCAGTCGGCTGGCGTCGTAACGAGTTCGGACGTCAGCGTCGGACGCGGATCGGGGCTGTTGAAGTCGCTCATGTCCTCGAGGCCGACCGAACTCGGCATTCGCGTTTGTGAATGTGCGGCGACAGCGCCGTCCTCGTTGTTGAACCAGTCGGTCACGCCGGACCAGCGGGCATCTTCGTGCACCGAGATGATGTCGGGCATGCTGCTCGCCTGGATGCTGGTGTAGTGGAAGTTGAGCTGGCCGTTATTGGCCGCGTCGATGCACTCCTGGTCGCGGATGCTCAGGCCCCACGGGAAGCCCATGATGACCGAGTTGAACACGCTCGTCCTCGCCGCGCGGCGGATGACCGCGCTGTACTCGAACGCGTGTCCCGGCGGGAGGCTATCCACCACCGAGTCGTTGTACTCCGGGCCGATGATCGTCACGTTTGCGAACGTCGGGCCCGTAATCGGAGGCGTCAGTCCCGACGGCCTGTAGCTGTCGCACTCGAACCCGTTGGCCTGGCCCTCTGCATCCGAGTAATCCGGGTCGCGCAGGCAGAAGCAGAATTGGTGCCTGCCGTCGTGGCCGTAGTCGCAGTCGAAAACGTCATCGAGGCCACCCAGGACCACCAGATGGTCGCTGTCGCAGTTGCCGCCGAACCACTCGAAGCTGTCGTCGTTCGAATAGCTGATCTGGACGTGGTGGATCTCGGTCTCGCTGCCAACACCGCCCATCGTCAGACCGTTGACCTCGTTGCCCTCGACGATGCGGTGGCCAGGCCACTCAATGCGGCAGTAGTAGAGCTCGCCGGAGTCATCGAGCGGGTTGTTCCCGCCGAAGTGGCCATCGAGTAGACCGCCTTCGATGACGGGGTTGACGCGGTTCACGGGCGCCTCACCAAGGATGATGACGCCACCCCAGTCACCGGTTTCGCGGCTCCCCGGGTCCTTCATGCTCGTGAAGACAATGGGACGCTCCGCTGTGCCCCGCGCGTGGATCTCTGCGCCGCGCTTAACCACGAGCGTGGCAGTACTGTCGCCCATGACGACCGTGCCTGGTTCGATCGTCATGCTGTAGAGCGAATCAACGTAGTAGAAGCCGGTGAGGATGTAGAGCGTGTCCGCGGCGAGCGTGCGGTGCCACGTCTGGTAGTAGGGCTCCTCGGCGTGGGCGGGTCCGGTGCCGGGGCCGAGAACGACCTGCGGTTTCCAGCCGGCCGCGGCCTGGACGCTGAACACCGTGGCCACTATGAGCAACGCCAGGATGCATGTTTTTATGCCAGCTCTCATCGGTCTTTCCTCCTGAGGTGTACTGGACGAGTTACTAGTGACCGTAATGCTGCGCGAATTTGCCCAAGTCGATCGGGTTCACAACTCCGCCGCCCCAGTCGTAATCGCAATCTTCGCTGACCGTGCCGTACTTGCCCGCGAAGTTGCCAAGGTCAATCGGAGTCACCGTGCCGGTGCCGTCGAGGTCATAGGTGTTGCACCATAGCGTACCCGGCGTCGACGTAAGGACGACCGTGTAGATCTGCACGGAAACAGTGAGCGAACCGTAAGCAATAGCACCTGAACTGTCAGCCTGGAACCTGATGTTACCGCTGACATCCGTTTCGGTATCAAAGGCGCTTATCGAGACGTTGCCGCTCCCGGTGCCGGCGACCGTGAAGAAGAAACTGCTCGCCGGAATCCCCTGGATCGGGGTCAGATCTGCGCGAAGCGCAGTGACCGTGATGTAGGAGTAAGCTCCTCCATCGCCGGCCGGGCAAGTCGTCAGTCCCTTACCGCCCGCGGACATCGTGATGTACGAATCGCCCGCGCTGGGAATACCAGCTCCAGCGACTGTCGCCATGGCCAAGACCAGCAGAGCACTCACAAACACTCTTGTCATTTCCGCTTCTCCTTGATGTCGAACACTTGTTTGACTGCTTCGCCGAAGACGGCTCCAGTCCTTCGGGACGTCGGTGATGTTTGCCCTTCTACACATTGTGTGCGCCGGCGACATCCTCCTTTCGTCTCTCGAATGGGCCGAGGTTAACGACGTGAGGAACAACTCAAACCGCGTGACAACGGTGCGTATTGTACAGAATCAGGATTTGCTCAGTGTCGCGGCAGTGTGAGTTTGTCGTTTGGTCTGAGAGCCCCGGCGGGAGCTGGGAAGGGGGCTCCGGAGAGACTCAGAGCTTGAGGCCGAGCGACAGTGAGAGGGATTTACCCTCGCTCTCGCGAGTGTCCACGGCGGCGTGGTCGCCGAGCGTCAGCAGTTTCTCGGCCTCCAGGACGTTCTTGGCGGTCAGCTTGAGCTCGAGGATGCGGAACAGCTTCTGCGTCACGGCGACATCCAGAAGGTCCCTGGATTCCTCCCACAGGTTGTCCTCCTGGTCGAGCGTTACCTTGTCCAGCCGTCTGGCGATCTTGTTGTAGAGCAGTGTGACCGAGGTTCCTGAGGTGGGGTTCTCGTACCTGATACCGAGATTGATAGTCCACGGCGCCTGGCCCTGAAGCGGGCGTGTCCGGATCTCGCGGCTCGTGTGCCACACGCCCTCGTCATCTTGCCAGCGCCACTCGTAGAGATACTCCACGGACGAGAAAGCGCGCGTGTAGTTGCCCGATACGGTTATGTCCTCGAACCACTCTCCGAAGACACCGAGCGACTTCCTGACCTCGAACTCGAACCCGTGGTTGTGACCCCATTCGGAATTGAACCAGGTGCGGACGTGCCTGTAGTCGGAGGAGGGTATCAATTTCTCCTCGATGGCGTTTTGTATCTCCTTGTAGAAATAGCTGACCGCCAGCACGTCGTCAGAGCCTCGGAACGCCTCCACGCGCAGGTCGAAATTCTGGATGATTGAACGCTTGAGATTGGGATTGCCCTGGACCGTGTTGTCCTCGTTGAAGTCCCGGTACTTGATGGCTGCTATCTCCCTGAGTTCCGGGCGATTGACCGACACGTAGTGTCCAAGTCTCACGTTGGCCCACTCCGTAGGCATGTACGTCAGATTGATGGAGGGCAGCACGTCGGTCTCGTCGATCTCCGACACGACCGGTTCCTGATCACCCTCACGCTGGATGGCTTCGACCACCTGCCTCGAGTGCTCGACGCGGGCACCGCACGCAACACGGAACCTGTTTCCGGCGATTCCGAACGGGTGGTTGACCATCGCGTAGTACGCCTCGACGTCGTGTATGCCATCGTACTCACCCGTGAACGCGGTCTTGAGCCTGAGTGTGAGTTTGCGCTGACCGTAGTTCTCCGGTTCGTGTATCTCATCGACAGGGAGGACCCGTATCCAGTAGTTGGGGCTACGAACCGTGGAGGTGTCGGTCCAGTACGCATCCGTGCGATACGAGCGCTCGCGCTTCTCGAGAAACGCTCCGAGTTTGATCTCGGTCATGTTGAGGGCGCCCAGGGGCAGCGTGAAGTCAGCCCTGGCGCCCCGGCCATCCTCGTTGAGGTCCGTCCACGATCTCGTGTTCTCACTCAGGCTGTGTGATCCGTCGGCGCGCTGCGCGTAGTCGGCCTGCTTCCTGTCCGGTTCGTGCGCCGTCGACTCGGAGCCGAATATCTTCCACTCGAATTTCGGTCCGTTGAGGCGTCTGCCGAACTTGTGTGTCCCGCCCACTTGGGTGCTTAGCCTTGAGCGTTCGTCCCACTCGATGTAGTAGGACTTGCCTCCGGGCCCCGAGTTCTCACTCAGCCAGCCCTCGGCGTAGCCCACCTGGTCACGCGCGTCCTGGATGAGCAGCTCCCTCACGGAGAACTGGTGGCCCGGCGCCGGGCTGTATGCGAGGTTGAGAAGACCGGACCAGATGACCTTGTACCGATCTCTCGTGCCCTCGTAGTTGACATTCCCGTACCCGGTTTCGTCAACCGGCGACCGCGCGTAGTCCACTCTCTGGTACGACTGGCAGTACTTCGCCCCCGCGATGATGCCCAGCACGTGCCGCCCGTCGTTCTTGCCGAAGTCGTACCTGTCGCCGTATGACAGGGAGTACGATCCGTTGGCCGGGGCCTTCTCGCTGTGCGTGATCCAGGAGTTCGTGAGCCTCCGGGCCAGCTCGTTGTGGTTGTTGCCCGAAGGGCGGTCGTAGTCCGGCATGTCTCTCGAGCCGTCGTCTATGCCAAGGGCGTCCGTGCCACCGCCCATGCTTCTCAGGATGTCGATGCCCGTCGTTCCGTGGTCGTAGCCGGACGCGATGGAGAGGGAGAGCTCGCGCTCGGCAGGTATGTCGCGGGTGTTGAGCCTGACGAGCCCGCCCGAGAAGTCCCCCGGGAGGTCGGGTGACGCGGACTTGACGACGACGGCGCTTGCGAGTAGCGAGGAGGGAAGAATGTCGTATGTGAAGCTCCTCCGGTCGACATCGGTGTCCGTGCTGCTGACCGGTACGCCGTCCAGCCACGTGACGCTGTAGCGATCGGTCATGCCCCTGACATATACGAACTTACTGTCGACAACCTGGAGCCCCGTGACGCGCTTCAGTACGTCGCTGCCGGAACTGTCCGGCGACTTCGAGATGCGTTCGGCGCTGATGGCGTCGCCGATCGTGATCGAGTTCATGCGCTCGGTGATGAGAGCTACTTCCGTGGACATCACCCTGTCCGCGGTGACGACGAGGTCGTCGATCGTGAAGCTGGCCGCAGCACCGCCGCGCTTCACGAGCCTGATGTTCAGCTTCGTTGACTTTCCGTCCTTGATCACCACCTCCGAGAGGATCTTCGAGTCGTAGCCTTCGAACGATGCCCTGACCTCGTAGATTCCGGAGGGAATGCCCTCGATCCTGTATTCTCCGTCCAGATTTGTTGTGGCCCCGATGGTGGTACCGAGGAGAAGGACGTTTGTTCCTGACAGTCCATCGCCGCCATCCTCCGCACTGATGGTCCCGTAGAGCGAACCAGCGGCAAATGCCAGAGAAGGAACCGCCAGCAGGACGGCGACGAGAACAGAAGCCCTTGGAGCCTTCATCTGAACGTCCTCCACCTGGTGAAGTGTGTACGGACCCGCTGCTCGGCCGCGGCCCGTTGGGATCGCGCGCCGCGGGCCTCGCGGACTGCGCGCCGTGGGCCTCGCGGACTGGCGACGAAACCCGCTTTCAGGAGCGGAGTCTAGTGGCGGTTTGTTAGGCGTGCTTTAGAGCGAGGTTAGAAACTCGGGTTGTTCTGTGAGAACGCGGGGGAAGTGCTCCCTTACGAAAACCTAACTTGAGAGCAGGCCCGTGAGCCTCTACGTTCTGAAGCTCCGGGAGAGAACACGGCTGGAACTACCGGGGCGGAGGCGCGGCATTGCGCGTCCGTGCGCCCATCGGCCGACGGCAATGTGCTGAACGGGGGACACATGAAAAGAGCGGTGCTGATCGTCCTGTTCCTGATTCTGGTGGTCGGGCAGCTCCTTGCTCAGTCTTCCCTGGACGACGTCAGGGAGACGGTGCAGGGGACGGTCGACATCGACCAGAGAACCCAGGAGGAGCGCGACGCGTGGGCGAGTGAGCAAGCCGGACTCGAAGCCAGGTACCGCACGGCCAAGGCGAACATCGCCTATCTGGCCGAGCGCACGGCCGGCGAAGAGAAGGCCGTCGCCGGACTCACGGAGAGCATAGAAGAGCTCGAGCGCAGGGCGCATGAGTCCAGGCTCCTTCGGTCGAGTCTTCAGGATACGCTCGACGCCGTCGTGGGTCGACTTGAGGAGTTCGTTGCACAGGATCTGCCTTTCCTCACGGACGAACGGGAGCGACGACTCGAGGTGCTGTGCAGAGAACTCTCGCGCCCGGAGGTCACCGGGGCCGAGAAGCTGAGATTGCTGCTCGAGGCGCTGCAGATCGAGACCGAGTACGGCAAGTCCGTGGACGTGGACCAGCAGGAGATCATGTTGGACGGCACGTCCGTGTTCGCTGACGTTCTGCGGGTCGGACGCGTCTCGCTCTTCTGGCGGACGCCCGACGGGGAGAAGGTTGGTACGTTCGACCGCGGATCTTGGAAGTGGGTCGAGCTGCCGGCGAGTTACGGACGTACGATCGGAGACGCGATAGAAATGGCCTCGCGCATTCGTCCCGTGGAGCTGATAGCCCTGCCGCTCGGGAGGGTCCAGCGATGAGGTGGTTCACCGGACTCACTGGGGCGAAGGGGTTTCTTGCGGCGCTTGTTGGGACTGTCGTGCTTCTTCTCGCACTCGGCGCACAGGCGCAGGACGTGCGCGCGGTGGCGCGCGAGGCCGAGGTCGAGAGACAGGCGGCGCTCGAGCGCGCGCGGCAGGCGGAGGAGCAGATACTGAACGACCGTGCGGCGCTCCTGGTCGCGGTAGAGGAACTCGAGACCGAGGATCGTGCGCGGGACGCCAGGCTTACGGAGCTTGAGCGCGAGGTCGTAAACCTCGAGGCGCGGAGGGAGCGCCTCGCCGACCGCTGGGCACACCAGGAGCTGGAGTACAAGGAGATCTCGGGCAACGTCCGTCTGGCCGCTCGCGATCTTGCGGCGCTTCTCGAACAGTCGCACATGACCGCGCTCAGGCCCGAGCGACTCGAGCGGGTGAAGCGCGTTCTCCGACAGGGCTACTTCCCGGACATCGAGGATATCTCCAGCATGGCCGCGGCCCTCTTCGACGAGATGGAGCTCTCGGGCGAGGTCGGGCTGCGCGAGGCGGGCTTCATCGGACGTGACGGCAAGGAGCAGACGGGCGAGGTGATGACGCTCGGCGCGTTCACCGCGATCTACCGCGCGAGCGACAGCGACGGCGGCGAGGTTGGCTTCCTCAGGTATTCCCAGAGCGAACGCAAGCTCTTCGCTCTTTCCGCGCTGCCGCCCTCGGGTATGGCACGTGCTCTTTGCGGCTACATGGACGGCCGGAGTGAGTCCGTGACCATCGACATTTCAGGCGGCGCGGCGCTACGACAGATCACCCAGCAGGTCGGGCTCTGGGAACACCTGCTTCTCGGTGGCCCCATCGTCTATCCGATCCTGGCACTGGGTGTCGCAGCTTTCATCATAGTCGCTTGCAGGCTCATCTTCCTGAACCGTGTGCACGGCAACACCGACCGCATTATGGGTGAGGTCTCCGCGTTTGCCTCGAAGGGTGACTGGGAGGGCTGCGAGGCCATCGTGCGGAAGCACAAGGACAAGAAGATGCCTGTCATCGAGGTGGTGGCGGACGGGCTCGCGGCGCGCGACGAGGACCGCGTGACGCTCGAGAGCGTCATGCAGGAAGCAATCCTGCGCGAGTTCCCACGTGTCGAACGCGGGCTTTCGATGCTCGCGGTCTTCGGGGCCGTTGCGCCTCTGCTTGGCCTGCTCGGTACGGTCACGGGTATGATCGAGACGTTCCGTGTCATAACGCTCTACGGAACCGGCGACCCCAGGCTGATGTCGAGCGGCATCAGCGAGGCGCTCGTCACCACGGAACTCGGTTTGGCGGTGGCCATTCCCATCATGCTCTTCCACACGTTCCTGTCGCGAAGGGCCAATGCCATCATAGGCGAGATGGAGGAGAAGGCGGTCCATCTCTCCAACATCATCCTGGCAGAGAAGATCCACGGGCCGAACGGCAGGACGAGGAAGCCGCGGCGCGAGAGCACCGCGGGCGCGAGCGTAGGCGAGTTCGCTGAAGGGACTGCCGACTGATGGAGACCATTCGCACGGCACTTCTCTACCTGAGGCAGGGTGGGTGGATCATGATCCCGCTGGCGATCGCCTCGATCGTGCTGTGGACACTGATGCTGGAGCGGCTCGCATCTCTCAGGACGCTCAGCCGGCAGGACCTCGCGATCGATGATGCGATACGAGCCGTTCGCCGCAGCGGTTCGACCGTCGATGGCGAGGGGCTGCGTGCCCGCCTCGTGCGGAGCTTCCTGGCCAGTCGCTCGGGGTTTGCCCGACTGGATGTCGATATCCTCAGACAGTGCGCTCTAAAGGAGCAGCCTGGCCTGAGCAAGTTCCTCGCGATGGCCGGTGTTCTGGTTGCTGTCGCTCCACTTCTGGGACTCCTGGGAACCGTGCTTGGGATGATAGAAACCTTCCACGTCATCTCCGTCTACGGAACAGGCAACGCCGGCGCCATGGCGAACGGCATCTCAGTTGCGCTGATCACGACCGAGGCGGGGCTCCTGATCGCGGTACCCGGGTTGCTTCTGAGCGGGATCCTCATGCAACAATCCTCGCGCCTCAGAACACAGCTTGAGGAAGATCTGACGATCCTGACGCGCATTGTGCGCCGCTCCAATCGCATGAACTGTGCGGGGCCGGACGAGAGGAGATACGGCGACGCCTGCGACGGACAGAAGCAGAGCCGCTCCCGCGCGTCGTTGCCTGCGCTGGTCACGGTCGGCTCGGAGGGTAACAGCAGATGATAAACGCAAGAGGTACGATTCGGGGCGGTGGCGGCAAAGTGGACATCCCACTTGGGCCGCTCATTGACATGGTCTTCCTGCTTCTCATCTTCTTCGCGGTCACGACGAGCTTCGTGAAGGAATCGGGTATCGACGTGCAGAGGGCAACGGCGTCGACCGCGGAGGTGAAGGAGCATGCCGGGATCATGATCGGCGTGACGCCGGAGGGAGACGCGTACTTCGAGGGCAAGCGCATCGACATCAGAAGCGTGCGCGCGCACGTTGAGCGGGCGCTCGCGGAAGACCCCGAGAGCGGCGTCGTCATAGTCGCGGACAAGCGAAGCGAGACGGGTGCTATCGTGACCGTAATGGACCAGTGCAGGCTGGCGGGTGCCAAGACCGTGAGCTTGGCCGCCAAGCGCGAGGAAGCATCTTGACGCGAGCATCGCGTTTTCCCCTCTGGGCCATGGCGGCGGCCGTCGCGGTCAACATCCTGCTCTTCGGGTTTGCCGCGCTCCTTCTGCGTGAGCGAAGAAGTCCCCAGGACATGACAAACCCCATCGGCGTGAGTCTCGTCAAGCTCGAGGCTCCCTCGATGCCCGAGCGGCAAGAGATCAAGAGGGCCGAGAAGCCCAAACCCAAGCAGAAGATGGACTTCATGCCCGATGTGGTCCGCCCGCAACTGGGTGCTCCCGGACCGATGGATCTCGGCGTGGCTTTCAACCTCGGTGGAGCGGAGGGCATCAGCGGCACGCGCGAATTCGTCTTCGAGGCGTACGAACTGGATCAGGCGCCGACGGCGATCGTGCGCGTTCCGCCGGTCTACCCGTACGGCGCGCGTGAGAGAGGCATCGAGGGGGCCGTGCAGGTGCGGTTGCTGGTCGCGACCAACGGGACCGTCGGTGACGTGGAGATCCTCGATGCCCGCCCAAAGGGCGTATTCGAGGACGTAGTGAGAAGGACAGTGTCGCAATGGAAGTTCTCGCCTGGGAAGATACAGGGGAAGGCCGTCACCGCGTGGGTCATAACAACCATACAGTTCAACCTGAGTTCCGGACGATGATCGCCTCGCCTCTCACACGCGTGGCCCTGCTGACGGTGGTGCTTCTTCTCGCGTCCCTTCCAGTTCTTGCCGAGGGTAGAGCGGTGATCGAGCGTCGGATCGATGATATCTCCGACGTGCCCGCTGACGCGCGCCTCGCCCTCTACACGGCCCAGCAGTACCGGGAGGAGGGCGACCCGGAGTCCGCTGTCAACACGCTCCTCGAGCTCCTCGAGGGGCGGTCGGAACTGGATCACTTCCTCGTGCGCTTCCATCTGGCCGTCAGTTGGAACCGGCGCGGCGATCTCGAGGAGGCGCTCACTGCCTACCAGCGCTCCGTCGAGATGGAGCCGCTCTTCGCGCAGGGATGGCTCAACCTCGGAGAGCTGGCATACAACATGGGTCTCTACGACGTCGCGGCGGAGGCGCTGCTCACCGGCTACGAGGTCAGCGAATGGAAAGAGCCGAATGTGCTCTTCTTCTCCGCGGCCGCGCTCCTCATGGACGGACGAGCCGCGGGAGCGGTTCCCGTCCTCGAACGACTGGTCGGCGAAGCAGAGGAGAGGGCGAAGCTGGAATGGCACCGCGCGCTCATCATGGCACACCTGGAGCTCGAGGATCGTGAGAACGGAACGACCGCCGTGGAGAGGATGCTCTCACAGTATGCTGAGGATCCGGACGCGTGGCGCCTTGCCTTCCGCTACTACGCGAGTTCGAACCAGTACGAGGATGCGGCCGTCCCGCTCACGGTGGCCGGGTATCTGAGGCCGCTGACGCGGGACGAGAAACTGACGCTAGGCGATTTGTATCTGGCCATCGGCGTGCCCGTACGGGCCGGCGACTACTACGGGGCCGCCGTGGCGGACAGTGGGTCAGTGCCCGAACTCGAGCGCCTGGCATCAGCGCACCTCGCGGCCTACGAATACGACGAGGCGTTTGACGCGCTGGACCGCGCCCTCCGGATGGAGCCCACGCCGCGGCTGTGGTCGCTCCTGGGCGACCTGCACTTCATGCAGAAGAACTACCAGGAGGCGTACGACGCGTACTCCTCGTGTGTGGAAACGGACCCCGGATACGAGCGAGCCTACCTGATGATGGGTTACTGCGCCATGCAGCTCGAGCACACCGGGAATGCCCTCGCGGCTCTCGAGAAGGCCGCGGAGTTCCCCGACCAGGCCGCCAGGGCCAACCAGCTCATTGCCGCGATGAGGTACTACGCCGGGCAGTAGAATTCCGCCACGACCACCACCGGCAGCTCAGGACAGGATGTCGTGAATGGCAGTCCGGAGTCCACGAGCGGAGTACGGCTTCTTGAGCAGTGGGAATCCGATCTCGGAAGGCGACTCGTCGTCTCCATCGGAGAAGAAGTAACCGCTTGAGAGCAGGATGCGAGTATCGGTGTACCTGGACGAGATCTCTTCGGCCAGCTGAGTTCCGCTCCTGCCGGGAAGGACGATGTCGCTGAAGATGAGGTCGAACCCCGAGGGGTCACTCTCGAGCGCCACAAGAGCTTCCTCGGCCGAAGCCGCCTCGACGACGTCGTAGCCCCAATCGGTCAGGGCGCGAGTGGCGAACGCGCGGACGCTGTCCTCGTCCTCCACCAGCAGAACCTTCTCACCTCCGGCAGCCGGAGCTTCACCTACTGCTTCATCGTCAGTGCAATGGTCATCGCTGTCCTCTGGCGGTCGCTCGGGCGCGACCGGCAGACATATGGAGAAGCTCGTTCCTCGCTCAGGCTCGCTCTCTACGTTGACCCAACCCCCATGCTGTTCCGCTATCCCATCGACGACGGAAAGCCCCAGTCCGGTCCCGACGCCCGGTCTCTTGGTGGTGTAGAACGGCTCGAAGATCTGTGCCATTGTCTTGCTGTCCATGCCCATGCCGGTGTCGGTCACGCGAAGGCAGACGTATTCGCGATCGCACTCCTCCGGATTCTCACCGCGACATACCACGTCGGGATCTGCCATGCATGTGCTGATTGTGAGCCTCCCGCCTTGAGGCATGGCGTCCCGGGCGTTGACGGTGAGGTTCATCACTACCTGTTCTATCTGCGAGGGATCAGCCTCTATCTTGCCGAGGTCCTCGTCGAACTCGGTCAGGAGCGCGATGTCCGCTCCGATCAACCGCTCGAGCATGTCGGTCATCCCCGAGACGACGTCGTTGAGGTCCAGCTCGGTCAGCCAGAGGGGCTGCTTTCGGCTGAAGGCCAGAAGTTGGCGGGTCAGGGCAGCGGCTCGGTCTGCGGCCTTCGAGACGGCGAACAGCATCTCGGACGCAGAGCCGTTCGGTTCCAGTTCCGCGCACGCCAGTTCTGTGTAGCCCGAGATGGCGGTCAGCAGGTTGTTGAAGTCGTGAGCTATGCCGCCCGCGAGCTGTCCGATGGCCTCCATCTTCTGAGACTGTCGCAGCTGCTCGTCCTTGCAGGCCAGCGCCCTCTCTGCTTCCATCCGGTCCGTCACGTCTACGGACAGTGCGATAACACCCACGACGGCGCCGCTGCTATCTCTGTAGGGCACCCTGTGGGACTGCATCCACCTCGTTTCCTCCGGGAGCTCCAGGGCCTCCAGCGGGCTGTGTCTCGCCCTGCCAGTAGCCAGCACATCCTCGTCGGCGTAGGCGCCGACTTCCTCGCACGTCGGCACGATCTCAGCGAACGTCTTGCCGATCCAATCCTGTTGTGGGATGTGGGCAACGTCCGCCAGCGCCTTGTTGACGCGGATGTAGCGGCCGCCGCGATCCTTGTAGGAGATGTAGGCTGAGACTGAGTCCAGTATGGTCTGGACTTCCTCCCTCTGCTGCCAGAGGTGCTCGGACACGCTCATCATCGCTACAGAGAACGCGATGTCCTCGGCCACCTCGTTCATCAGGGCACGCTCCTCAGTGTCCCACTCCGTTTCCAGGCCAGGCGTCACGATGAGTTCGCCGAGTCTCTCTCCGCTGCAGATGATGGGGATGGTCACGGGTTCGGAGGAGGATGCTTCCGGATCGCCTGTGTCAGTACGCGGCAGCTCGGCGAGTCCGCGAGTAACCCCGTCGAGGCGGGCCTGAACCCTCTCGTAGCCAAGACCGAAGACAAGTTCGTCGCACGCCCTCTGGCAGAGAGTGGTCCGGTCGCGCACCCTCGTGACCAGCTGGTTGATCGTCCGGACGGAGCGGATACACTGATCCAGGCGACGGGAGCGCCTCTCGCTGGACTTGAGCCGATTGACGGCACGAGAGATGATGATACCTGTGAGAAGGAAGGCGGCCGCTATGCTCACGCGGCTGTAGAGTTCGCGCTGCGATATGTCGAGCAGAAGAACCCCGGGCAGGGTCTTCTCCGAGTAGAAGTAGAAGTCCAGCGCGGTGCGCATTATCCACGCGAAGAGCCCCGCGGCAAGCGCCAAGAGGATGATGCAGTGTTCGGGCGACGTCTCCGTCGCTCGCTTCAGTCTTCCGGAACTCACTTCAGCGTCTCCCAACGGGCACCCGCTCTGATGTCCACCGTGGCGCAGCAGCACCGCGGATAGTCCTGATGCATGGTTCAGTCGCTCATAGCACGACCGTACTGTACTATATGCATATGATGTTCCAATATCGGACTCTCGTGTGGTTCAGTTACTACGTACGCACATGGGGCCGGCGAGCGGCTCAGCGGCGACCGACGCGGGTGTCTGCGCGTCGCGCGGTTCGTGGTGTCCGGGTCGGGCCGGGGTTCTGAGCAGCGGGGTTCCTCACCTCCGATGCGAACTGCGCGACCCGTCTTGCCGGGCAGGGATTCACTGGCTATGCTTGCCGCGGAGCCAGCGAACCCCAACAAGGAGAAGGTTTCGGATGAGCCGACGATTCCCTATCAGGGCTGCCCTCTGTTTCTTCCTCTGTGGACTGATGGCGTGCGGTGTCTGCGGTCCAGCCGCGGCAGCGTCCGGGGACACGCTGGCCGTGCGCACCTTCACCTTTGATGACATCGAGACGCGGCGCGCCACCTTCGGCCTGCCGGACGACGCTCGCACCTGGGAGCGCATCCTCATGCGCTACACGCTCAAGTGCGACGAGGCGACCGTCGGGGACCCGTATCCGTGCGGCGAGTGGGACGTGACCACCCACGTCACGGCACACGTTCACACCGGGGTGATGGATTCCACGCTCCAGACGCACCCCTACTTCGTAGTGGAAGGCGAGTCACCGCCCGAGCTTCGCTACAGCGTGAAGCCCACCTTCCATCGATTCACGTACTGGGAGGATCCCGATGGGCCCGCTCCCGGCGACCACTACATGTGGTTCGACGGCACCGACTGCATCACCGTTCCACCCTCGGCCGTGGCCGGAGTGGACTCGAGCCTGACGATAGAGTTCTGGGCGAAGGGCGCGGCGTCGCAGCCCAGGAACGACCACGTCGTCGAGGCGGGGGAGACGGGCGGCCGCGTGATTAACATCCACCTGCCGTGGGGCACCGGCACCGTCTACTGGGATGCCGGTGGACGGCTCTCGGGCGCCAACAACCGGCTGAGCAAACAGGCCGAGCCCGGCGAGTACAAGAGCCGCTGGAACCACTGGGCCTTTACCAAGAACACCCGCTCGGGCGAGATGCGCATCTACCTGAACGGTGAGCTTTGGCACGAGGCGGGGAACATGAAGAAGGACATTCTCGCAATCGATACGTTTGTCATTGGGGCCAACCTCCACAGGAGCGGCGGTTGGTACGAGGGCGGTCTCGATGACTTCCGCGTCTGGGACATAGCCTTGGACGAGGAGACGATTCGAACCTGGCGGACAGGTATCGTCGGAGCGGGCCATCCGTTCGGCGAACACCTGCTTCTGGAGTACCGATTCGACAACGAGGACGTGGGCGGCAACCGCATCGTGGACAGCTCTCCTCGCGGGAACCACGGCGAGAGTTTCGGGCAGCCGCAGTGGGTGCCCTTCGGGTTCATCGGGCGGTCCGACGTGAAGCCTGGACCACAAGCGGCGCTGCGAACGGACAGCATCCCGGCGCCGCGGCTCAGCGTGCGGCTCTTCGGCGAAGGGGCTACACCCGAGAGTATCACGCAGGTGATGGATGTATGGCCGGCGCACGACTCGTGGTTCGACGGCGACGGCAACTGGTTAGAGGACACTCCCGTCAAGGACGCGATGGTCCTTGAGCAGTACGAGCACTCCTGGTTCGGTGAGACGTTCGAGATCGTAGAGAAGTTCGAGTTGGCCCGCTTCATCACGCCCTACGGGTTGGGACTCGACTTGGGAGAGAACGGGTTCACGTGGGTCTACGACGTCACGGATTACGCGCCGCTCCTGCGGGGGGAGGTCGATCTTCAGGCGGGCAACACGTTCGAGCTGCTGGATCTGGAGTTCGTGTTCGTTGAGGGCACACCGCCGCGGGAGGTGCGCGACATCCGCAACCTCTGGCCGCTCGCCGGCTACGGGTATCGCGAGCTCGCGGACGACAGCGCGCTCGAGCCTGTGAACGTTCCACTCGACGGGAACGCATCGGGCTTCCGCGTGCGCTCCTGCATCTCCGGTCACGGCCACGCGGGCCCGGACAACTGCTGCGAGTGGGACGCGAAGGAACACACCCTCACGGTCAACGGACAGGACCGCTTTCACTGGACGGTCTGGCGCGACTGCGGCATGAACCCCGTGCATCCCCAGGGCGGGACGTGGCAGTTCGACCGCGCGGGATGGTGCCCCGGTACGTTCGTGGATGTCCACGAGCACGAGCTGACGCCGTGGGTGGAGGCAGGTGAGGACGTCGTGCTGGACTACGCCATCGAGCCGTACGATCCCGAGAGCGGTGAGGCCGACGGACGCTTCACCATCGCGCACCAGCTCTTCAGCTACGGACCGCCGAGCTTCGAACTGGACGCGGCCGTCGAGGACATCGTAGCCCCCTCGGCGCACGATGAGCACAAGCGTATGAATCCCGTGTCGGGAGAGGCCATCGTGCGCATCCGGAACCTGGGTGCGGAGACGCTGACCGAACTCGTGATCGGCTACGGGCTAGAGGGCGGGCGCGAGAGCGGCTTTGACTGGATGGGTGGACTCGCCTTTCTCGAGAGCGAGACCATCACGCTCCCGGCACCGGATTGGACGGGCATGGGTGAGGGATCCCGCTTCTTCGCTGAGGTGGCGCGCCCGAACGGTGGCAGAGACGAGCGCCCGTCCAACGACCGCGCCGTCGTCACCGTTCTCGCACCACACATTCTCCCGCAGGAGTTCCTGATTCACGTCGAGGTTCCCGGCTTCGGGCGAGCCGCGGACAACAGCTACACGATCACCGACCGCGACGGGCTCATCGTCGCCGGGCGAGACAGCTTCACCGACGAAGCGACGTACCGTGACAGCGTGCAGCTCGCGCCCGGCGCGTACACGTTCGAGTTCCTGGACAGTGAAGAGGACGGGCTCATCCGGCACTGGTGGCTGCGTGGCTCTGCGCCCGACAGCATCGGGGAGAACGGCGCGCTCATGATCCTCGACTCCGAGGGCAAGCTCCTGATGGACTTGGGATACGACTTCGCCGAGAAGCGGACTCTGCGCTTCTTCGTGGGAGACCCGTGGTAGGTCGATGCTCGGCGGTCTCGCTCTCGGGACCGGGCTGCAGTGGCGTCTTTCTCTTGGCGCGGCCAGATGATACGATATCCCAAACAGCGTTCGGACGACGATGGTGACGCTCGGCGTCACGGGAGGCTCTGTTTGGAGCGAACCACCAACTCACGAAGATCCAGTTCCACAGCCGCTGCCGGCGCCGCGCGGTGTCACGTGAAGGGGGCGCCCCGCAATTTCAAGTGGCTTCTGGTCGTCATCCCGATCGTCATCGCCGCTGCAGCATTTGCCTTCCACCTGTCGCTGGAGTTCAAGCTCGACGCGGTCCACGGCTTCGACGAATTCAACACCTTCTTTGGCGCCGACCCCAACAAGGTCATCGAAGCTCTGAGCGACGGGACCGGACGCCAGCACGTTTCTCACCCCAACCTCCCTCACTTCTTCAGCCTGCCGCTCAGGGGCATCGTGAAGGTCTTCGGTGCGGGGCGCGCGGCAGCCGAGCAGGAGCTGCTTCGCAGACAGCTGGCCATGCTCATAGTGCCACTCGCGGCAGCCCTGCAGTGCTTCGCTGCCTTCCGCGTGTTCGTGCGGCTCGGCCTTCGAGTTGCGTCTGCGTCTCTCCTGACGCTGCTCGGATGCGTCTCTTTCAGCCAGCTCATGTTCGGCAGCATGCCCGAGTCATTCGCGCTCAGCGGGCTCGCGATCACGCTCGCGTATCTGCTGGCCCTTCAGTTTGAGAAGGTCCGCGGGCGCGCTCAGAACGGCAAGTGGATAGCACTGGGCATCTTCGGAGCTGGCATCACGATCACGAACGTTCTTCCCGTGGGCCTTCTCTACGGGCTGTGGCGGTGGCGTGGTGGCGCGCGCACGGTCGCAGTGCTTCGCGGAATCGCCGTCGGCGCGGCGGTGGTGTTCGTTGCAGTGTTTGCCGTTCGCGGGGGGGGCAATGCGCTGGCGAGCGGTCAGTCGGGAGTTCCCACTGAGAGCGGGTACATCTCGTCCTTCTTGGTCCCGGATCCCGGACGTCACGCAATGACGTTCCCGTCCGCGATTGTGAACGGTCTGGCTCCTGCGAAGGTGTGGGCGCTTCGGAACGAGCTGTGGATACGGCGAGAGAAGGGCTATCCCTTCAGGTTCACGATGCACACACCACGTCCTTCTTCTGGGAAGAACCTCCTTGGCGTGGGGATCGTAGTACTCCTGTTGGCGGCAGCGTTTCGTCTGCGGCGCGCCAGGCATCCCGCGTGGCCCTACTGCCTGGCGTCAATGGTAATACTCGCACTCAACTGGGCTCTCCATTCCGTCTGGGGCGAAGAGCAGTTTCTCTACTCACAACACTGGCAGTTCCCGTTGCTGGTACTCATAGCGGGGTTGTTCCTCGCGTTCGAACGGCTTCGGCGGCTTGAGGTACCGGTGCTCGCGGCCGCCGTGCTCTACGCAGGTATCACGAACACGATTGTGCTCCGTGGCGTGGTGAGTGTGATGGAGAGCTGGCTCGCGAACTCCGTATCGGGCTAGCGCGGCGCGACTCTCCTGGCGGTTCATGGGACAGCGATCACATCGAAGCGGCCCGGGTCAGAAGACCTGGGCCGCTGGCGTTACCGCTCCGTTGCCCCAGTGCTACTCCACGACGGTGATGGCCTTTGCGCTCTCCCACAGACCGTGGATGTTGCAGTAAGCCGTGGCGTAGAACACGCCGGGAACCCCCGTTCGGACATCAACGGAGATTTTCGGGTCCGTGTACAGCGTGCTCGAGTCGGCGCCGACGATCGACTCCCCGTGGGCGCTGAACTCGAAGCTTGCCACCTCGTACGACAACGTCGCACCGGCCGGGACGAAGTAGAGGCGAATCCAACGGATGTGATGCAGAGCGGTGTTCGGGTGCCCTGTCTCCTTGCCTACGGTGACCGTCACGGTCGTCGGTTCACCGGCTTTGAACTCGGCCGGGCATTCGATGAGCGGGACATGATTTTCGCTGCGCCAGTCCCCGGTCCGGGAGAAGTCGCTCAAGCTGCCAGATGCGTGCGCGCAGTCGACAGGCGCCATGGCCGCGGCCACGGCTACCACGATCAGAACAGCGATGTAACGAGAGCCTCTCAGCATGCTTCGTACCTCCTGCAACTGTGACAGGTCAGAGGTTGGCCGACCTGTCAGCGGTGAGATTTCGACGTGCGGAGCGCGAACGCAGGCCCGGATTCACAAGCAACACGCTCGAATCTGACCAGCGGGGCTCGAGCTGTCAACCACTTTCGCGAATCCCGCTCGAACGTCTCGGGGCACGCAATCTCGGGGCACGCATCTTGACTCCGCTGCTGAACGCGTGCTACTCATAGTGAAACACGCGC
>JAUVLG010000052.1 GCA_030595835.1 Candidatus Eiseniibacteriota bacterium
CTGCGGCACGTACCGCGAGCAGATCATGATCAGATTCGATCTCAGCGAGTTCGAAGGCGCGACAATAGACGAAGCAACCCTGGATCTCTACCGGTGGTGGCGTTGCCCCAACGACTACTACACCAGCACGGGTCTCTACGCGATTACAGAGGAGTGGGACGAGGACACCTGGCCCTACGTTCAGTATGTGGCCCGCGAGACGACACCCAGGGTCACATACACCTTCGGACCGAATCTCGGCTGGCACGAGATCGACGTCACCGACGTCGCCCAGGCTTGGGTCGATGGGGACGTCGAGAACCACGGCCTCGTAATCATCGCCAACTGGGGAGAGAAGTGCAGCAAGTTCTACTCGAAGGAATACGCGAACCCGACGCTGCATCCGTCACTCGATGTGACCTACACGGGCACGGGGGTTGACGACGGGCAAGTAGCCGACCACCGCCCGACGGTGACCAGCTACCCGAATCCCTTCAACCCCGAGACGACGATCCGGTACTGCTTGCCCGCCGGGACCCGGGCCGCGCTCCGCATCTACGATGCGCGCGGGCGCCTCGTGCGGGAGTTGTTCGACTCCGTCTGCACAGTGGGAGAACACGAGGTTCTCTGGGACGGTACGGATGACCACGGTCGTCCTGCTTCCTCCGGTATCTACTTCTACGCTCTTGAGACCGCGGCAGGCGACACCGAGGGCAGGATGGTCTTGATCAAGTAGCGGGCTGGTGCCGCCGGCCGGATTGGCGACAGGACTCCTCAATCCAACCCTGCTGAGGGAGGGCACCATGAACGGACTGCCCAAGATGAGGGTCGCTTTCGAGCGAATCTACGATGCGACGGTGCTCGGGAACGAGCGCGTCTTGAGCTGGCTCGCTCGGACGACCCTGTAGGGAGGACTGCCCGTGAAAGGGAACCAGGAACAACCGTACTACGGATACAGAGTCAACAGATACCTGATCGGTGCGTTGGCAGCGGCCGGGACCGTGTGTGTCGTCCTGGCGATCGCCCTCAACGCCTCGGGGCACTCGACCGCCGTTCCCACCACGTGCTGGGTTCTTGCCGTGGTCCTCTTCACCGCCGGGTTCCTCTGGTATCTCGCCTTCGGTTTCGTAACCGATCCCGGGAAGACGCAGCGCCTTCACGATAGCTTCGCTCAGCAACTGGAGGTCCTCTGGGACGGGAGAGGCAAGGTGCTGGACGTCGGAACCGGCCTTGGCCGGGCGGCCGTCGAGATCGCCAAGAGATTCCCCGAGGCTCACGTGGTCGGCGTTGATACCTGGACAAAGAAATGGGAATTCTGGGGCATGAGCGAATCCGGAGCTCGGAAGACCGCCGAGATCGAAGGGGTGAGCGATCGGTGCGCCTTCGTGCGCGCCGACGCTGCGACGCTGCCGTTCGAGACCGGGGAGTTCGAACTCGTGGTGAGCAGCTTCGCGTTCCACGAGGTCAAGGTACCGGACCGAACGGCTCTCCTCGAGGAGGTCGTTCGCGTCCTCCGTCCCGGCGGCGCGTTCCTCATATGCGATACGTTCGGCGGGCGCTTCCTGAACGCCTACCGGGTCCAGAGCATGCCACAGCTCGTCCAGAGGGTGCGAGACATGGGCGTTGAAGAAGGGCAGTTCATTGATGCCGGCAGAGCCGGCGTCGATCTTGGCGGACTGGCGCGCTTCTGGCGGCCCGGTTACCTCACCGGAAGGAAGACTGCCGCGCCCTACAGACGCGCTCCAGCGACCCGGGAGCGCGACGCCGCGACGAACTGAGCAGGAGGTGAGCGATGCACAAGCGCAAAGGGAACGGTGAATCTGACCACCGCGTCTGTCCGTTGGGCGCGGCGCGCATGTTCGATAATCCGCTCCGTCTCCTGCTTCACCAGCCGGGGAAGATGCTTCGGGACTACGTCAAGCCGGGGTCGAAGGTGCTCGACTTCGGCTGTGGTCTTGGTTTCTTCTCGATCGCCATGGCGAAGATGGTGGGGGAGGACGGGTTTGTCATCGCCGCCGATCTGCAGGACGTGATGTTGCAGGGACTTATGAAGAGGGCGCGCCGCGCGGGTGTCGCAGACAGGATTCGACCGCATCTGACAGCGCCCGATAGGATCGGTGTAGAGGACCAGGTAGACTTCGCCATCGCGTGCTGGGTCATCCACGAGACGCCGAACATCGACGGCGCCTTCCGGGAACTCGCATCGATTCTGAAGCCGGGCGGGCGTCTGTTCGTTCTGGAGCCCAAGTCCCACGCGTCCAAGGAGGAGTTCGGCAAGCTGCTCGCCTCGGCGACGGCCGCCGGTCTCAGTGAGGTTACCCGGCCCCGCTCCGCCGGGAGCCGGGCCGTCGTTCTGGAGCGCCCGCCGGCTTCGCCGTGAGACGGGGAGCAGACGGGATGCCGTTCTTGACATCTTCCTAATCGTGCGGTATGCTTAAGACAGGTGGATTGGCTCATCCTGGCCCGGCAGTCTCTGTCGGGCGTTGCGTTCACTACCGTTGGAAGAGGAGCTCCCAGGGGGCGACCGGGTCTGCGCGCTTCGCGTCAGGAGGCACCAGATCTGAGAGGAGGTATCGTTGCGTCCGTGGTCTCATTGGGTAGCGGCAGTGGCTATTCTCGGCGCATCAGCGGCCGGGGCGGGCGCGATCGAAATCATGACCTGGGTCCCTCCCTACGCCATCGAGGAGTGCCAGACCGTGGTCGAGACCGACTTCGGCGAGTGCGACGCAGAAGATGTTCTGACCAGGGTCGGACTCCAGTTCTGGATCCCGAACTGGGATGGGAGCATCAGCTACCAGAACCTCGGTCCCTGGGGTAACCCCGGCGACGCCGATGTCACCTGGTGGCGTGACTGGTGCGCCGCGAACGGCATCGAATGCCTGCTGACCATCTACAACAACGACGGCTCGACCTGGAATTGGGACCTGGCGACGGCGGCCTTCGCCGACAACCGGGCGACCTTTGTCGCCGCGCTCATCTCGGAACTGGATCGCCTGAACCTCGATGGGATCGACCTCGACCTCGAGGGCATCGGTAGTTTGAACGGGGACCGTGCTGCGTTCGACCAGTTCGTGCACGACCTCTGGGTAGAGCTGGACGTGCGCGGGAAGGTCCTCACCGTCGACTCGTTCCACTACATCTGGAACGCGCCCAATCACGATTGGTGGAGCGACTGGCTGGGCGAGGTCGACAACATCCACACCATGGGCTACGACGACCTCTACGAGGGCGGGACCGGATACCACCCCTACTCGTTCCAACAGAACGCCGGATACGCGGCCGGCTACCCCGGCACCGCGGTGCTGATGGGCATGCCTGGATGGTTATCATCGTGGGGTGTGTCGGCCGGTTACGGGACCTCGGCGCAGGCCCATGTTCAGGAGGTGCGCTACATGCTGGCCGAGCCCACCGGTATCGCGATCTGGGACCTGCAACTCAGCGCGTGGCAGGATTCCGACCTGTGGTGCGAGATTCTCGCGCTCAGGGAGGAGGGAACCGGCATCGATGACGGTGCGGACGACTCTATTGCGTCCGGCCTCCCGGTTCTGCTGCAGAGCACACCGAACCCGTTTAATCCGATGACCGTGATCTCGTACGCGCTCCCCTCGGAGTGTCACGTGGATCTCTCGGTTCACAGCGTTGACGGGAGAAGAGTCGCAACTCTGGTCGACGGGATTCAGTCCGCCGGACGACAGAGCGTCACATGGGACGCGGCGGCTCACGCCTCGGGCGTCTACTTCTACCGTCTGAGGGTGGAGGGTGAGACCCTGACGGGGCAGGCCGTTCTTCTGAAGTAATCCCCAGCACATTCTCCGCGCAAACGAGTGGACAGTCCAAGGCAACTGCCGTGTAATGGGTGTCGACTGGCACTCGCACTCTCTCGGAGGTTCGCACGACGCGAGTATCCAGTGAGCCTACCCGCCTGGATCGCTCAAGACACGTCTTTACCACTGCCGCTGTTGGGCGGTAGACTGGCGCGAGAGGAGAGGGATCGTCGTGAAGCACCCGGCAGGTTGCGGACACGCCGCCCGGGAAACTACGTTGGTTCAAGGGAGGATGACAATGAGAATCCTGATCTGTGTCGCTATCTCTGTTCTGCTGTTCTCAGCGCCGGCCGTAGACGCGAGGGGTTTCGGGGGCGGCCAGGGGCGCGGACCCGGCCCCGAGCTTTGGAGTGGCCTGGAGTTCACACCTGCCGTTGGTCACTGGGCCGAGTACCAGATGACTCCCGAAGGCGAGAAGCCGATGACGATGCGCATCTCTGTCGTCGGTGAGGAAGATGACGCCTATTGGTATGAAACGGTCGTGACGAACGAGAACGGCGAGCAGATGGTCAGCAAGATGCTCGTCTCGGGAGACCCACAGGACACGGAGAACCTCAAGAGGATGATCGTCAAGTCGGGTGATGAGCCCGCGATGGAGATGCCCGTCGAGATGATGGCGATGATGGGGGGCATGGCGGAACCCGAGAGCGAGACATCTGAGACGACGACCACGGACCTCGGTGCTGAGTCGATCACCGTACCTGCCGGGACGTTTGACGCGAATCACTGGCAATCCACCACGGACGACGTGATCTTCGATACATGGATCAGTGCCGGAGTCGGACCATACGGAGTTGTCAGGAGCGCGTCCGCGGAATTCGAGATGGTTCTGGTCGCTCACGGCGACAATGCCGTCACGCTCATCACGGAGACGCCGCAGGCGTTCCCGGCGATGGGCCTCCCGATGTCGGGGAAGGGCAAGTAGTAGGAGCCAGGAAGAGGCCGCCGGATGGGGCGCCCCAACCGTGCGGCCCGGTCTTCATGAGGAAACGAGCCCCCGGGATTACTCGGGGGCTCCTGCTTGGTAGCGGGGGCCCGCCACAAGGCTATTCGGGACACGGTGGTGTTGAGTCTATCTCTTCCAGAACCCGCGATGCAGCAGGACCAGCACCGTGTAAAGCTCCAGGCGGCCGAGCAGCATGCATGCGACAAGAATGAGCTTGCCGGCAGTGGGAATGGACGCGTACGTCTCAGTAGCACCGACCGCTCCCAGGCCTGGACCGATGTTGCCAAGCGTGGCCGCAACCGACGACGCGGCCGTCACCATATCGGGCGTGTAGAGCGTCATGGCGAGAGAGGCGACAGCGAAGATCGCCACGAAGATGATGAAGAAGCTGGAGATGTTCGAAACCGTGCTCTCCTCCAGGGACTGGCGACCGAGCTTGATTCTTATGATGGTACGTGGATGCATGGCGCGCCCCAGCTCCCGTGCGATCTTCTTCAGGATCACAAGAAAGCGCACGACCTTGATGCCGCCGCCTGTCGAGCCGCCACACCCTCCAATGAACATCAGCAGAACCAGCAGTAACCGCGATGCGCTCGGCCACACGTTGAAGTCCTGCGTGACAAAGCCAGTCGTGGTCATGATCGATGTGCCCTGGAAGAAACCCGCCCGCAGGGCCGCACCGGCCCCTTCATAGACCTCTCCCCAGACATTGAGACTGAGGAGAAGGCAACTGCCGAGCCACAACACCGTGTAGAAGCGGAACTCCGGATCACGCACGAAGGACCGTGGGTCTCCTCGCAGGGCGCGATAGTGAAGTGCGAAGTTGGCGCCCGCGAGGAACATGAAGACGATTATCACGATCTCGATGTAGGCGCTGTCGAAGGCGGCGATGCTTGCTGTTCGCGTGGAGAAGCCGCCCGTGGACATTGTGGCGAACGTGTGACAGGAGGCGTCGTACCAGTCCATGCCGCCGAACATGAGCAAGGCGATCTGGCTGATGCTCAGCAGGACGTAGAGCCCCCAGAGGAGCTTGGCCGTGGATGCGATACGCGGTGTCAGACGGTCCTTGGAAGGTCCCGGTATCTCGGCGCGATAGATCTGCATACCGCCTACTCCCAGAAACGGCAGAATGGCGATACAGAGGACCAGCACTCCCATGCCGCCCAGCCACTGTGTCATGCCACGCCAGAACAGGATCCCGCGCGGAACGTGCTCGAGACCGGACAGCACGGAGGCCCCGGTCGTCGTGAATCCGGACATCGACTCGAAGAGGGCCGACACGGGATGCGAGATGACACCCGAGAGGAGATAGGGAAGGGACCCGGCGATGGCTGCTGCGATCCATCCGAACGTGACAATCGCGAACCCATCGCGCCTGGACAGACGGATCGGGCCGCGTGTCAACGCCCACATCGCGAAGGCGATCGACAGGACAATCCCGCCGCTCAAACCGAGAGACCACTGAGCCGATGCGGGATCCCCGGCGTGCCAGGCAACCAGCCAAGACACGCCTTCGCCAATGGCGATGAACGAAAGCACGTAGGAAATGAGATGCAGAACGGGACGGGGTCTCATTTGCGGAACACCGATTCGAGCTTAGAGGTGGCTCCGAGTGGCGCGAATACGATGACCTGATCGCCCTCCTGTAGCACGGTGTCGCCTGTTCCGATGCTGGCGACGTCTCCGCGCACGATGGCGGCCACTATCGCCTGCTTCGGGAGGCGCGCGGTCCTCAGCGCCTTGCCGACCCACCTGCTGCCTGCGGACACGCGGACCTCCAGCAGCTCCCCCGGCACGCCCTGCAGCAGGGTTACCGCCAGGATGCTGGCGCCCCTCACGAAACGGAGAAAAGCATTCATGGTCGCGTAGTAGGGGCTGACCGCCCGGTCGAGCAGCCCGGCCTCGTTGATGATCGAGACATACTCCGGCTTGGAGATGACCGCAACCCCGAGGGCGGCTCCCAGCTTCTTGGCAAGGAGGCAGGCGATGATGTTGTTCTCGTCGTTGCCGGTTGAGGCCACGATGGCGGTGTGGTGCGTGATGCCGATCTCGTCCAGAACCGCGGGGTCCAGCGCGCTGCCGGAGATCACCATGCTCTTCTCCAGTGACGCGGAACACTCATGGGCTCGCTCGCTGTTCGCTTCGATTACAACGACCTGCTTGTCAGTCCGTTCCAGGTGACGGGCAAGCCGCCATCCCACGTCGCCACCGCCGGCGATAACGACCTTGTGAACCGCGATCTGATGCGGTCGGACGACGTTGAGGAACGCCTGTACGTCAGCCGGCTGCCCGACGCAGTAAATGGTGTCCTTGACCTCGAATTCCGTGTCCCCATGCGGCATCAGCAACCTCTCGTTGCGCACTACCGCTATCAGGCGCACGTTGCTGAGAATGTCCGGGTGTGGGAAGTCCTTGAGCGGCCCAGCGAGCAGGGGGCTTCCGGGAGGCACGTTCGTGCCCACGGCCTGGATGCGGCCCCCGGCCATGCGGACGATCTCCTTGGCGCCGCCTAGATCGAGGACGGACAGCACCTCACGGGCGCACTCGTCGTGTTCGTTGACGACCAGGTCGATCCCGAGGGTCGAGAGATCGCCCGCGTGTCGCGCGGCGGACAGCTCGTCGTTCGATACGCGGGCCGCCGTGTACCGTGCTCCGGCCGCGTGCGCGAACGCGGCGGCCAGTATGTTGACCTCGTCCCGATTCGTCAGGGTCGCGACAAGCCCGGCTTTCGCCACACCCGCTTTCTCCAGAACCCCGGGGCTGATGCCGTCGCCGAGAACGGTCTGAACGTCCAGTTCGGAGGATATCTCTTCCAGGATTCGCGCGCGGCGGTCGACCACAACGACGTCGTGCTTTTCGTCGCATAACCTCGAAGCCAACCTGTGCCCGGCGACTCCTGCTCCTATGATGACAACTCTCATTCCTCACCCTTATGAGTTAGGTGCTTCCACGCCGCAGACAGGCTTCGCCAGCTGCTTGCCCTGACGGGCCGGCATCCGCGGACCGCACGGCATGCGTCATGACGCCGTGACATAGTCACACACCTGGGGATGAGTCTCAAGCCATAGTCGTGGAGCAGTCAAGGGAGGAGAATAGGGAGGGGGAGAGCGTGTCCTGAGGTGGAAACAGCCCCGTCATGCGAACCGCCCGAGCCTCTTGGCCCGGGCAGTTCTAATTTGGTAGCGGGGGCAGGATTCGAACCTGCGACCTTTGGGTTATGAGCCCAACGAGCTACCGGACTGCTCCACCCCGCGTCATGTGCAACAACTCATATATAACACTGCCACAGTGGCCAGTCAAGCGCAATCCCCACAAACTACGTAACTTGCGGCTGTCAGAGCAATGGCGATGATTCGTCGGGGTCGGGTGGGCCGGGGTCGGGCGGCGGCGAATCATCCGGCGGCGCATCTGGCAGCGCATCGCGAAGAGGCGCTGTCCCAGGCTTCCACATAGCCTCGGGTGCGGCATCCGTAGTAGGGGCAGAAGTCGGAGCTGATACATCGCCACCCAGGATTGCCACGAGTTCGTCCTCCACGTTCTTCGGGTCACCGAGCATACCGGTCGCGCGGAACAGGAGTTTCCCGACCGCACCCGCGTGGGTCTCCTCGATCCAGAGGTTCACTCTGTAGCTCGGCCAGTAGGTTCTGATCGCCATCCCAATCATGAACATCGTGACGGCGATGTAGAGGAGCGTGACGCCCCTGTCGTGGCGGTAGGTGAGGACGCTGCCCTCGTACGGATTCTCAAGCGTCAGCGTGTAGCCCTCGATCTCCAGCGGCTCTCCCGCCGAGAGATCACCCAGTTCGATGCGTTCGGGTGGCGGTGGGGGAGCGGGCGCCGCGATTGAGTCGGCCTCCGCGAGCTCCATTCCCACTGACTCGGCTTCCGCCTCGGTCAGCTCGCCAGCCTCGTCCTCCTCCGGCGTTTCGTCAGCCAGGACCTCCGCAACCGCAACCTCTGCGGCGGGCTCTTCCACCGGCGGCTCCGGTGCTTGCCACTCAAGCGCGATGTGAGGAACAACCGGCTTTGTCGGCTGGTATTTCTCGTAGAGCGTTCCTACGCGTAGCGTGCCGGGGAAGAACGTCCCCTCGAGGGATTCCAGCGTGAACGGCACGTAGGCGTCGGCCCTGACGCGCTCCACCTCAGTGCCGTTCTGCCACACGACCACGTCGAACTCCTGCTCGTAGGCCATCTGGTAGAAAGTGAGCCCGCCGGCGCGGAACGGCCGGTTGACCTCGATCCGCCACGAGGGCCACAGCACCTCGGGCCCGTGACCGATCACCCGGATGGAGACGTCGCTCACCCAATCCCGAGGGTAGTACTTGTCGTCGTAGAGCTCCCACTCGGTGATGAACTCGTTCAGTGTGAGGATTATCTCCTGGCCCTTGCCGACATTGGTATCGGGCAGCACCGCCTCGAACGGTTGCCACGAGACTATGTCCCACGAGGCGATGTTGTATCTGAACTTGTGCCACCCGGTCTCCTCGCTCGTGGTCTCAACAACCACGGGCTCTCCGGGGTACAGCGTGACGTCGCCCTCGAACGAGTGCAGCGCGGAGATGATGAACCCGACCATCGCTATTGCCAAGGCCAAGTGGTAGAGCAGACTCACACCCTCGGGCCACGGACCGCGCCGCGCGGACAGCATCCCGCCCTGTGCTCTGGAGACGAAGTAGCCCCGCTCGGTCAGCGCACGGACGGCCCGCGAGATCGCGGAGTCCGGGTCGCCGCCCATACCGATCGGACGTGCGGTTCCCGGCGCGGTCGTCCTCGACACGCTCACGCCGCGTCTGCCTGACAGCCGCACGACACTGCCGACCACCAGGTTGAGCAGGAGGATGATGCCGAGCAACAGGAAGTACTTCGTGTGGAACAGGTTCAGCAGTCCCAGCTTGGAGAACACCGCGTAGCGCGCTTCGCCCCACGACTCGATGTAGGTCTCGGCGCCGTAGCCCTGCGGGAAGATGGAACCCACCACCATCGTCACGGCCATGACGATGAGAAGCCACACGGCGAGCCTGATCCGCGTGAGTTCGCGAAGCACCCAATCGAACGCGA
Organism: Candidatus Eiseniibacteriota bacterium; assembly: GCA_030595835.1. Classification (GTDB taxonomy): domain Bacteria; phylum Joyebacterota; class Joyebacteria; order Joyebacterales; family Joyebacteraceae; genus JALGZG01. The sequence goes on from JAUVLG010000052.1 coordinate 9,808, forward strand.
TTCGCAGGAAGGCCTTATGCTTCCTCCGCTTCGGCGCGTCCGGCCTTTCGGCCGTCATGACCTTTGGTTGTTCCATGATTACCCGTAAAGGTGAAGGCTAGGGAGACCGAAGAGCTTCGCCAGCCAGCTCACTCCAATGAACGTCGTGACCATGCAGAGGAACGCCACGATCATGATGACAGTCGACGGCGCGCCGCGCCACGTGGGGCGAACCCGTGTGTGCAGGTACAGCGCGAAGACGAACCACGTGATGAGCGACCACGTTTCCTTCGGGTCCCACTGCCAGTAGACGCCCCACGCCTCGTTGGCCCACGCCGCGCCCGACACTATGCCGAACGTCAACATGGGGAACCCGAACAGCACGAGCTGGTGCACGGAGCGGTGGAAGCGCTCGATGTTCTCGCGCGTCAGTCCGTAATCGACCTTGGCACCCAGTTTCCAGAGCCCGAGCTGTATCAGGTACGATATCTCCACCGCGAACGCGACGACGAAGATGGCGTAGGAGCCGAACGCTATGGCGACGTGCCAGAAGAACCACGTGCTCTGAAGGGCGGGGAACAGCGGCTTGATCTCGGGGTTCTGACCGAGCAGCGCATAGAGCACCGCGCCACCCGCGATTAGCGAGACGAAGAAGCCGGGGATCCGTACATCCCTGCGCCACTCGATGATGAGGTACGCGACCACCGTCATCCACGCGAACCATCCAAGGCTCTCGTAGAGGCTCTGGAACGGGGGAGCGCCCTTGAGGACGACTCGGAGGATGATGACGACGGTCTGAAGGGCCGCAGCAGACAGAAGCGAGACCGTCGCGCCCGTGCGGGAGATCTTCCAGCTCGGGCGGATAATGTGCGCGATGTAGAAGACGAGCGCAACGCCGTACGCTGCGGCGGCCATCCAGAAGACCACGCGTTCCGCGGCGAACAGCCCCGCGTCTCTTGACATCAGTGCAGACGGGTCCATCTACTTCTTCTCCTCATCCTCGATTACCACACGGTAGCAGGTCTCGCCGTCCTTGATCATTCCGTACTCTTCCCGCGCGACCTTCTCGACTGTCCACGGGTCGTTCCGGAGGTCGTCGTTGTAGGCGGTGGCGTCATCGCGCGTCTGCTCGAGCGCGATGATCTCGTCCTGAAGCGCGCTTTTCATGCCCTTCATGCTCACTATCGAGAAGAGCCCCGAATCACCGAGGAGTATAGCAGAGACGAACCAGATTGCAATCGTCCAACTCAGGATTCGGAGGACCTTTGTGGAAGCGCCGCGACCGTAACCGTCGAAGGCCCTCCGCAGGAAGCGCGGCTCCTCCCTCTTGGTTGCTCGCCTTGTGTTCTCTCCTGAGGAGGTGGGCATGGTCTCTCCAGTCTGCGCGAGACGCGAGCTACTCGACTACGCCGAATATCGTCTTGCCGGCGTAGGTCGCCGTCTCGCCGAGTTCTTCTTCGATACGGATGAGCTGGTTGTACTTGCACAGTCGCTCGCTTCGCGACAGCGATCCGGTCTTGATCTGACCGGAGTTCACGGCGACCGTGATGTCAGCGATGGTCGTGTCCTCGGTCTCGCCCGAGCGATGCGAGATGACCGTGGTCATCCTGTTCCTATGTGCCATGTCGATGGTGTCGAGCGTCTCGGTCAACGTCCCTATCTGGTTCGGCTTGATGAGGATGGAGTTCGCGGTGCCCTCTGTGACACCGCGCAGGAGGCGTTCCTGATTCGTCACGAAGATGTCGTCACCGACTATCTGGATGGTGTCGCCCAGACGCTCCATCATCAGCTTCCACCCGTCCCAGTCGTCCTCGGCATGCCCGTCCTCGATGGACACGATGGGGTACTTCTCAACGAGCGCGGCGTAGTAGTCGACCATCTCCTCGCTCGTCCGGGTTACACCCTCGCCCTTGAGATCGTAGACGCCGTCCTTGTGGAACTCGCTCGCGGCCGCATCGAGCGCGAGGTAGATCTCGTCGCCCGGAACGTACCCCGCCCTGTCGATGGCGCCGACGATCATCTCAAGTGCCTCATCGGCGGACTTCAGATTCGGTGCGAATCCACCCTCGTCCCCGACGGCGATGGAGAGCTCGCGCTCCAGCAGCATCGACTTCAACGAATGGAAGACCTCGGCACCCGCGCGCACGGCCTCGGTCATGCTGTCGACACCGGCCGGGACGATCATGAACTCCTGGATGTCGAGGCTGTTGCTCGCGTGCACGCCGCCGTTCAGCACGTTCATGAGAGGGACGGGGAGGAGGCGCGCGCTGACCCCGCCGAGATATCGATAGAGCGGGATCTCGTACACCGCGGCGGCCGCGTGCGCACAGGCCAGCGACACCGCGAGCATCGCGTTTGCGCCGATCGTGCTCTTGTTGTCCTCCTCATCCAGCGAGATGAGCGTGGTGTCGATGAGGACCTGATCGTCTGTGTCGACGCCGATGAGTTCGGGGCCGATGATGTCGTTGACGTGGCTGATCGCCTTCTGGACACCCTTGCCCAGGTAGCGCGTGGTGTCTCCGTCCCTGAGTTCGACCGCCTCGTGGGTTCCGGTGGAGGCGCCCGACGGCACGGCCGCGCGGCCCATGATTCCCGAGTCCAGCCAGATGTCGGCCTCGACGGTCGGATTGCCCCTGGAGTCCAGGATCTCTCGGGCCCAAACCTCTGTGATTGTGGTCATTGATGCTCCATGTGCTCGCGTTGCGGCAAATGAGTGCTAATTGCCGTGAGGAAGGGAACTTCCGGGAGATGTTAGGTGCGGGCCGGCAGGGGTGTCAATAGCAAAAGGGGTGTGCGCGGCGGGTTCGGGTGCGTTTAGGCCCGCCAGGCAGATCTTGACGTGCACCGACACGCCATAGGATGGTCGCTCAGCAGCTGTGTGAGGAAGGCTCATTTTGGTCTTGACGACGTCGCCAGGGCGTGGTAGACTGACCGCGCTGGAAAATTAGACTGGTGGTGAGAGAGCTGTTGGGCGACGGGCTGACGCGCCAGCAGGCAACTGGGGGGCGGCCGGTTTCCACGCCGGCTGCCCCGGCACGCCCCGAACGCGGACGGGCGTGAGCCATCCCCTAACCGGGAGCGAAGTTGAACCATAGGAATGGAAAGACGAGTTCACCCCGCAGAGAGCTGACCGTCGTCGATCGAGACGTGCAGATCAAGGCGCTCGCGAACCCTGAGAGGGTGCGGATTCTCACGCTTCTTGTTGAGCGGTCCGGGACCGCGAAGCAGGTCGCGGACTGGATCGGTGGCACGAGGGGTCGCGTGCACTACCACATCAAGGAGCTCGAGAAGGCGGGACTCGTCGAAAAGGTGCGCACGGTTGAGGCGGGTGGAGTGGTCGAAAAATACTACCGCGCCGTGGCGAGGAACTTCTACCTCGCGCGCGGGATAGGGGAGTACGAGGGGCTGGCTGGCGATGTCCGCGAGATGATCTCGAAGAGCATGCTCGGGTGGCGCCGGCGGGAGATCCTCGAGGTCGATCAGGACGAGATCGCGGAGAAGGTGGTGCGCGACTGCCTCGGAACAACGAGTGGGGACGTAGTTGTACTGAAGGGTGACATGGTTCAGAGGGACATCATGCAGCCGCTCAACCGCGCGGTCGAGGCGGTGGGTGGAAGCGCCATCACGATATGCACGCCAGGGGGTCTGGGCGACTTCCTGCTCAAGTGGAAGGGTGACCTGAGCTCGGTCGTCGTCATCGAGGAGCCGCTGGACTATCCTGTGCTGAACGGCGCCGTCGATTCACAGAGGGACATCGGCGAGAGGCGGCTCGCGTTCCTGCGTGGTCTTGTTCAGAGCGGGCGCAAGTCACGGTACGCGGGGATCCCCGGCTATCCCCTCGAAGACCCGGTGGCTCGCGAACTCATCGACGCGGGGAAGCGCATCATCTACCTGGGCTATCCCACACCACAGAAGGCCTCCGTGATGGGCATCGAGTTCCGTGACCTGCATGACGCCTGCTGGACCGCGCTCGATACCGACTACCGCGAACTCGAGGAGCGCGGCGAGCATCTGAGCGCTGTTCTCACCAGCGGGAGCCAGGTGCACATCACCTCGCCCGGCGGGACCGACCTCACCTTCAGCATTGAGGGGCGGGAGGTGTTCATCGATGACGGCATCATCTCGCAGTGGGAGGTCGAGCACGGCAGGGGGTGGGGACACCTTCCCGCGGGGAAGGTGATCATGGCCCCCGTCGCGGGGACGGCGAACGGCGTGCTCGTGTCGGACATGACGGACTACTTCGGAGTGAGGATCGGCGGGACCCGCATCGAGTTCAAGGGCGGTGAGGTCCTCGAGGCCAGGGCCGAACAGAACGACGAGCTTCTGCAGCTCGTCCTCTCCGAGGGCAAGGGCGACGTGCGGAAGCTCGGCGGATTTGAGATAGGCATGAACCCGGAGATCATGGAGCCGATCGGCTACTCGGTCTGGGACTCGAAGTCCTACGGCGACGTGACTCTCTGGATCGGGGACAACACCCTCATCGGCGGCGAGAACGAGGCGAGCCTCTCGTGGGGGTTCATGGTAGTCAAGCCGGCTATTTCACTTGATGGCAGGATCATGCTCGAGGAGAGGGGGTTCATGATCCCATAGCAGGTGATGTGACTCGGAAGCTGATCCTTCTCCACTAGAGGAAAATCGCGGCAACACAGCAGCAGAGATACACCGCCCAGGCTGGGCGGCTGACGCGGGGCGCGGCGCTCGCGCCGTGCCCTGCCAGCACCGCAACAGGAGGTGATCGGGATGCGACCGTCCACAAGAGTCACCGTGGCTCTCTTCGGTATGCTTCTGCTGCTTCCTGTGCAGCAGGCGGCTTCCCACAGCACCTCGGCGGAACAGAACGGGCTGCACTACTTTTTCGAGACGCTGAAAGACACGTACACGATGCACGAAGATGTCCCGATGGAGTACACCGTGACCAACATCACCGAGGAACCGATGGTTGTCTTCCATCCGTGTGTCGGTCTCGGTGGGATGTCCTTCGCCGTATGGGATCCTGTGAGTCCATTCCATCCGGAGTCCCAGGTCATCTGGGGTTGCTGTGGGTGCTTCACATCCGCGTGGTGGGACACTCTCGACCCCGGTGAGTTGTACGGCCGTCAGGTCACGTGGGACATGGAGAACTGGCACACGGAGGAGCCGATCACGCGTGCCGGAACGCACACACTTGAGGGGACGTTCTCCGCGAGCTCGGGTGACGTGAGCCTGTGTTGCGTGCTAGTTCTCGAGATCGAAGTTCTGTCCGGCGCGACCGGGCTAGCTGAGCTGGAAGGTAGTTGGGGCGACATCAAGGCTCTGTATCGCTGACCGCGTGACCCTTCCCACGAGTGATTGAGAGGTGAGTGAGATGCTCGGACGAACAAGTTGTGTGACCGGAAGTCCCCCCGACCACCGACCACGCTTCTTCGTCTTTCTGGTGCTGGTCGCGGTGCTGGCGATCGCAGCCGCGCCCGTGCTTGCCAAGCCGGTTGAGTCCCCGGACGTGCGCTCCTCGTTCCTGCCGGAGCGCGATGCTCCGGAGCCCGTCGGTACGCCCGCGCGGCTGGAGACGCTCTGGATATTCGACGCCAGCTTCGAGGATCTCCTGGGCGACAACGCGGGGTGGACCTCCGAAGACAGAAGCGGGACGCTCGCGATTCCGAACTACTGGCACAAGGACACGATCCGCATCAACGGGTTCGAACACCTCGGGGACAGCACGTGGTGGTGCGGGAAGAACGACCCGTGCTGGCGGCAGCCCCGTGGCTACGGGAACAACTGGTTCCAACTGCTCTGGCGAACCTTTCCAGAGGTGGCGACTCAGACATTGGTCGGTGACACGCTTCTGCTGGAGTACGACCAGCGCTACGCGATGGAGAAGGCGTACGACTACGGGTATGTCGATCTGCGCTCGGCGGCAACGGCGGACACGTGGTACACGCTCCACTCGTTCTGCAATCCCGGGTTTCTAGGGAGGCCCGGGACGTCGCAGGATTGGGACAGCACCTACTGGGAGAGCCCCGGTCACATGACGCTCGACCTGAGCGCGTTCTCGGGTGAGGCCATCGATGTCCGGTTCCGCTTCGAATCGGACGGAGCGTACTCCTCACAGGACCAGTGGGATAACCCGCCATGGCACTCGGTGCTCGATGGCGCCTGGCAGATTGACAACATCACTCTGCGGGGCGGCTCTCCTGTCGGTGTCATCTTCTTTGACGACTGCGAGTCCCCCGGCGACAACGGCTGGGTGCACGACGGCATCCCGGCCCACGGGCAGACTGGCGTCACGTTCTGGCGTGGGCTCTACGGGACGGACCTGTGGACCAATCGCCCGTTCTCCTGCGATGAGCAGTCCGGGTGGATGTACGCGGCGGTCGACCCGCTGACCTGTCGCATGGTCGACAACGAGTACGCGTGGCTCATGAGCCCGCCGATCAACATCGAGGGCGCAAGCAAGCTCGTCGGGCAGTGGGACATGTGGGTCGATCTGCCCCGCGACACCGAGGATATCTTCGACATCGCTCACCGGTCAGGTGACGACCTTGAGTGCGTCGAGTGGTGGCCCTGGGACCCGTTTGGCGAACCGGGCTGGTGGTACGGAGGCCCCTTCTGGGGTTCGTGGAGTGACGACTGGAGCGGCCATGCGGGCAACAGCTGGCTGCAGGTCCTCTGGGCCGTCTGGAACAGCGACGACACGCCCCAGGGTGTCGAGCACATGGGCGGCATCTTCCTCAACAGACAGCGCGTGGGAATCCCCACGGGTGACCCGGGGACCACCTGGAGCTACTCCGCCTGGTACCGCTTCAACGACTGGTTCCAGGAGCAGATGGCGGAGGC